>CAYXEF010000041.1:0-15502 GCA_964463825.1 uncultured Candidatus Cloacimonadota bacterium
TGGTCGCAAGTGGTGCCGGGACCGCATTTCTTCTACCGGGTGACGGCCGTGCTGCCATGACCGCCAAACATAATCACAGGCAAGATCAGGGACGCGCGAACGTCGCGTCCCTGTATTTTCCATCCATTTACGGATGCCCAGGTCCGGACCGCAAAGGCGGTGGATTTTCCGGCAATTTCATATGGCGCCCCCGTTATCATTGCGGACTCATTGCGGACTCATTACGGACAAAGTCCGCAGTGAGTCCGCAATGAGTCCGTAATGATAATCAGGGCTGTGCTGTAGCCGGGTGATGGGCTATAATGTCTGCAGCGGCTGGATTAATGCTGCTAATATCATGAGATGTAAGGAGATAGTAAATGAGACGTTTTCTTTTGCCGCCGGTCTTGGCCTTGCTTGCCCTGTTGGCCGCACCCCTTTCGGCCCAGCCGGTTGGGCAGGCTGAGGGATCTTTGCCCCTGTCAGGCACGCTGGCCTTAGCTACGCAGTATCTGGACAATCTACTGACACAGACCCTGGCCTCCCTGGAGCTCGTTGCCTCCACGCCTGAGGCCGCCCAAGGCGACTGGCCAGGCATCAAAGCCTATCTGCGCAAGCTCGGGAATCGCTTGCCGGGGGCTTATTACTATATACGGCCGGATGGAAGTTACTTTACTGTGGAACAAGATCTGACCGAACTCAACATCTCCGACCGGGACTATTTCCCCGTGCTCCAGCAAGGAAAACCAGTGCTGGGCGCGCAGATCCACAGCCGCTCGACGGGCAAAAAAGCCGCGGTGCTGGCCTTTCCGATCCTGAGCGACGGCAAATTCGCCGGCGCTGTGGGTGCCTCCGTTTTCCTGGACGAACTGCACCGGCGCCTGAACCGGGATCTGGCTTTGCCAGCGGACTATACCTGGTTTGTGATCAATGAGGCGGGACAGACCATGCTCGACCGGGACGCGGACTTCATCTTCATGAACACCCTCACGCAGGGCAGCCCCTCGCTCAAAGCCGCGATGGAACTGGCTTTGCGGGCTGAACGCGGCGAGCTCCACTACGAGCTGGGAGGAATTCAACGCAACGGGCAGTTTCAGAAACTCCCCAGCCTGGATTGGTGGATGATCATGGTGCGCATCGAGGGCGGCGAAACCGCTGTCCCGGCAGGCCTGGAGTTCTCGCTCCAGGGCTTTACATCCTCGCTGCAAAACGTTTTGAACGATATGGATGCCGCGCTGGCGGGTCCGCTCAAGCAGATCAAACTGAAGGATCCCGGCGAGCTGGAATTGCGCCAGCTGCTGGCTGTGATCTGGGCCGGGAACCACAATCTGGTGAATGCCAGCTTCATTGATAACAAGGGCATCCTGCGCTACGCGGAGGCTTCCGAACACAGGAACGTGGAAGGCGCCGACATCAGCGGTCAGGAACATGTGAAGCAAATACTCGCCAATCCCAAACCGTTGCTGAGCAAGGCTTTCGCCTCCGTGGAAGGATTCGAGGCCGTGGTCATCGCGCATCCCCTGCCCAAATCCGGCAAGGGCTATCTGGGCAGCGTTTCCGCGCTGGTGCGTCCGGAGATCGTGGTGCGGGAGTTATTGGGTAAAACGGCGCTGCCGCCAGAATCCGAAATCTGGGTCATGCAGACCGACGGACGCATCATCTTCGACAACGATCCTCAGGAAATTGGCCGTCTGCTCTTCAGCGACCCGCTCTACCAAAGCTATCCGAGCCTGCTGGAATTGGGCAGAAGGATTGCCGCGCAGCCCTCCGGAAGCGGGGAATATATCTTTGAACAAAGCTTCGGCCGGCCCAAGGTAATCAAGGATGCTGGCTGGGACACGGTGCAATTGCACGGCACCCAGTGGCGGGTGGTGCTCACACAGACACCTTACGAATGATCAGTTTGACGCAGTTGCTTAACTGCGTCAATCCTGACCGGGGATGCGGAGTTGGATGAATTTCTCCGCGCGCAAAGCCGGATCGCTGCCTGAAAGCCAGCTCTGGAAGAGGTTGAAACTCACGTATCCCTGTTTGATCAAAGGATTGGGTGTGTTCTGGCCGGCGCAGAATTTGTCCCACCCGTTAAGCGGTTCCGGGCTGAAGATGAAGCACAGGGTGCAGAGGCCGGACTCCGCTCCTTCCGGCAGGGGGCAGGCGAGTTTGTAACTCCAGTTCGAGTTCTTATTCAACTTCTGGTTGTAGATGTTCATGTCGGGGTAGATCAGACTGAAGTTGTCTTGCGGGTAAAAGGCGAACACATAGAGGTAACCGTCCTGGCCTGGCGTGGCGGTCAATGTGGTGGCCTGGGTGCTGCCAACGGTGATCAGGGACGCTTCCACATCCAGTTTCTGGGTGGATTGCAGCCGCGAATCCGGGGGCAGGATCCGGGCCTGGAAACGCATCTTGTAACGGTACTGGTTGCTCTTTTTGGGGTAGATGTGGAATTCACTGAGGATTGACTCGCTGAGGAAGTATCCGGCGGCAGTGGTGTGGAGGAAGATCTCGCCCGCGGCGCCGGCATCGAAACTATCATCGCGCTGCGCGAAGAGGCTGGCGATCAGCTCCATCCAGGACAATCCCTGCGGCAGAGCTCGCATCACGGCGGCATCGCGGGAGAATTGCCAAGCCCGCTGCCGCGCTTCGCTTTGGGAAACAGAATTGGCGAAGCTATAGCTGGAATCTATCTCCACAGGGATCCCGACATCGAAGGCGGACAGGGAAAATCCGGAGGCCACAAACAACAGGAGCAGGAACGCGGTTTTCAACATAAGGCTTACCTCGCTATAGTTTGTGACACTGTGGGGCGTTCCGGATGAATGTCAATCGGAATCTGTGGGCTTATTCGAAGTAAAAAATCGCCTGGATGGGATCGATGCTGGCGGCTTTGATGGCGGGGTAGAGGCCGGAAATGAATCCGGTGAGCAGGGAAAAGAGCAAACCGGTCAGGATGCCCTGCAGGGGCAGGCTGAGAGGGAAATCGATCGCTTTGCCGATCAGCGTGAGGGCCGCCCAGGCCAGCAGGATACCCAACAGCGCACCCAGCAGCGCCAGACTCACGGCCTCGAAGATAAAGTAGTAAAAGATGTCGCCCTCGGTGGCGCCGACGCTCTTGCGCACGCCGATCTCGGTCATGCGTTCCTGGATGGAGATGAGCAGGGTGCTAAAAAGTCCGATCCCGCCTACGATCAGTGAGATGGAGGCAATGGCGATCAGCGTGATGTTCCACTTCTGCATGTAGGATTCGATCTCTCGGGTGACGGTGAGCAGCATTTCACCCACGTCCATGAAGCTGAAGTTGGGAAACATCCCATGCCGCGCCAGCAGCAATTGCCGCGCCTGGGTCTTCATCTGCCGGAATTCGGCTTCTGAAGACGCCTGCAGGTAGATCATGTGCACGCCCTTGGCGGTGCCGAACTTGTAGGCGCCATACTTGAGCGGGACATAGACCGCGCTGAGGTCGTTCTTGCGCTCCCAATTGTTGAAGTTCATGCCACCGCCGGTGGTCAGCTGATCCTGATCCAACACTCCCACCACGCGCAGGCGGTGTTTGCCCAGCTGCAGCGTGCGACCCACGGGATCGCTGTCGCCGTAATGCTCCCGGGCGAAATGATAGCCCAGGACCGCCACGGGCAGAAGATTGTCGTTCTCGTAGGGATTGAAGTATCTTCCGCGCAGCAGCGAATAGGTTTTATTGGTGAAGAATTCCGGATCCGTGGCGCGCAGAGTGACCTGCTGGCTCTTGTTGTCCAGGCGCAGCAGAACGCTGTTCTCGATGGTGGCGTAGACGCTTTTGTGTGGCACCTGTTGGCGCAGGGCGAGGTAGTCGTCGTAATTGATCATCTGCTGGCTTTGATTGACCCGGCGCAGGGCGCGGCTCATGCTGCGGGGCCCGGTTACGCGTCCGGGCGGTTGGGCGGTGATGACCACCGAATAGTTCCAGCCCATGCCTTCCATGTTGGTATTGATGAGGTTTTTTATCGTCTGCACGCTGGAGGCCATGGAAACCACGGCCAGCACGCCGATGACGATGCCTGTGAGGGTGAGCAGCGAGCGCAGCTTATGGTTGAGGATGCTTTGCAGCGCGCTGTGCAAGGCGTCCCGGGCGTGGATCCGCCTTACTCCATGATCGCCTTGCAGTGGGGGCATTGTTTGTAATTGCCTTTGGCTTTGGAGTATTTTTCCTGGACGAAGGGATGATCGCAGTGCGGGCAGGGGATGGGGATTGGCTTGTCGTTGGTGATCCACTTGCACTCCGGATAGCGGGTGCAGGAATAGAAGAGCTGGCCTTTCTTGTTGCGGCGCTGGACGATCTCGCCGGTCTTGCACTCGGGGCACTTGAGGCCGGTGGTTTTGGGCTTGGAGAACTTGCACTTGGGATAGTTGCTGCAGGCGATGAATTCGCCGAAGCGGCCGGTTTTCTCCACCAGCGGGGAGCCGCACTGGGGGCACTTCTCGTCCAGTTCCCTGCGTTCGCTGATGACGATCTTGCCATCCTTGTCGCGGGTGAAGTTCTTGCTGTTTTTACAGGCGGGGAAGTTGCTACAGGCCAGGAATTCGCCGCTACGGGAGCGCTTGATCAGCATTTTGCCTTTGCCGCAGAGTTCGCAGGCAATGTCAGTCTCCTGCACGAAGGCCTTCTTCTCTGATTTTACATCAACGACTTTGACCAGAGCCATCAGATCGTCGTAATAGCTCCTCACCAGCTCGTGCCAGATCTCATGGCCCAGTTCCACCTCGTCCAGTTTGGTCTCCATTTCGGCGGTGAAACCGACATTGAAGACGGCGTCGAACTTGTCCACCAGGAAACGGTTGACATCCTGGCCCAGAGTTGTGGGGAGGAAGCTCTTCTTCTCCATGGTTACGTACTTGCGGTTGCGGATGGTGCCGATGATGGAGGCATAGGTGGAAGGCCTGCCGATGCCGCGGGCTTCCAGTTCCTTGATCAGTGAAGCTTCGGTGTAACGGGGCGGAGGAGTGGTGAAGTGTTGGGAGCGCAGCAGCTCATCGTGCTCGAGTTCGTCGCCGCTGGCGTAATTCTTGTGGATCTGCTCGCCGGGGACGATCAGCACATGAGGATAGACCGCGATGAAGCCCGGGTCCAGGATTTGATTGCCGCTGGCGGCGAATTGGGCGGGGCCGAGCGCGATGCGGGCAGTCGTGACCTGGATCTTGGCCGCTTTCATCTGTGTGGCTACGAACCTTTGCCAGATCAGGGTGTAAAGTTTGAGCTGTTCCTTGGTGAGGTTTTCAGCGATACTTTCCGGGGTGTGGAAACAATCGGTGGGACGGATGGCCTCGTGGGCGTCCTGGGCGGAGGACTTGTTCTTGAAGCGGCGGATGGAGCCGTGTGCCGCGTCTTTGCCGAAGCGGTCCAGGATCAAACCGCGGCAGTTTTCGATCGCCTCGTCCGCGATGCGGGTGCTGTCCGTGCGCATGTAAGTGATAAGGCCGGTGCGCTCACCCTTGAGGTCGATGCCTTCATAGAGTTCCTGGGCGATGCTCATGGTGCGTTGGGACTGGAAGCCCAGGATCTTCGAGGCCTCCTGCTGCAGGGTGCTGGTGATGAAGGGCGCCAGCGGCTCCACATTGCGGTTGGTGCGTTTCAGTTCTGACAGGCTGGCCTGAGCATCGGCGATCTGGTCCATGATCTCGATCGCTTTCGCTTCGTCCGGGATCTCCAGTTTTTTGCCGTCCCATTTTTCCAGCGAGGCTTTGAACGGTGGAAGTTTGCCGCGCCAGAAATTGGCTTCCAGCTTCCAGTATTCGCGGGGGACAAACTCGGTGATCTCGTTCTCGCGCTCGCAGATCAGGCGCAAAGCCACTGACTGCACGCGGCCGGCGCTGAGATCCTTGGCGATCACTTTCCAGAGCAGGGGGCTGACGGTGTAGCCCACGATGCGGTCCAGCACGCGGCGGGCCTGCTGGGCGTCCACCTTGGCCATGTCCACCGCGCCGGGCTTATCGATGGAAGCGGAGATGGCCTTGGCGGTGATCTCGTTAAACACGATGCGATAGACCTTTTTGCCCGCCAGATCCTTCTCCAGGACCTTGGTCAGATGCCAGGCGATGGCTTCGCCTTCTCGGTCATGGTCGCTGGCCAGATAGACGCTGTCGGTTTCCCGGGCGGCCTCGCGCAGTTCGGAGATGACCTTGGCCTTGGACTTGTCTGTTTCGTAAGCCGGGCGGAAGTTGTGTTCCGTATCGACGCCGAAATCATGCTTCGGCAGATCGCGGACGTGGCCCATGGAGGCCTTGACCTTGTACTGGTTCTTGAGGAATTTGGCGATGGTACTCGCCTTGGCGGGGGATTCGACGATGATCAGGCCTTTTGCCATACGTTGTCCTTATTGGTGTGGGGATTAGTTTTCTTCATCCAGGAGGCCGCAGCATTTCTTATATTTCTTGCCGCTGCCGCAGGGGCAGGGATCGTTGCGGCCCACTTTGGGCGTGGCGCGCACCGGACGCTGTTTGACGCCGGCATCACTGTAGGGTCCGCTGAACTGGGGGGGCTGGCTGATGTCCTGTTGCGAAACTTGCAGTTCCTGCGCCCTGATGAACGCGTTGACGTCCTCGTGCTGTAGCTGGGCGTTCTTGAGCAGGCTGTCCATCTGCTCCTGGGTGAGGATGTAGGTGGTGAAGACTTTTTTGGTGACGTTCTCCTGGATGCGGGTGATCAGGCTTTGGAAGAGGTTGTAGCTTTCACGCTTGTATTCGATCAGGGGATCCTGATTGGCGTAGGCGCGCAGATGCACGCCGTCCTTGAGCAGATCCATCTCGTGAAGGTGGTCGCGCCATTCGTCGTCCACCACCTCCAGCAGGCTGCGGCGTTCGATGTCGCGAAGCGCCTCCTCGCCCACCTGTTGTTCCTTTTTGGCATAGGCTTGCAGAACCAGTTCGTTGAGCGTGTTCTGCAACAGGGTTTCGCTGAGGTGGTCGGATTCCAGGTCGCCGGGATCGATGGCCACGTTGAGGTTGGTGCGGAACCAGCCGGCCAGGCGGTCGAGATCCCAATCCTCGGCATATTCGGCGGTGGAGGTATGGCTGGCGATCACGGATTTCACTGTTTCCTGGACCATTTCCTGAATCTCGTGCTTGAGGGAGTATCCTTTGAGTACGCTGCGGCGGTAGGAATAGATCACCTCGCGCTGTTGATTCATCACCTCGTCGTATTTGATCAGGTTTTTGCGAATCTCGAAGTTGTGCTCTTCCACGCGTTTCTGGGCGCGCTCCACGGCCTTGGTCATCCAGGGATGGCGGATGGCGTCGCCGGGTTTGAGGCCCAGCTTCATCATCATGGGGGCGATGCGGTCGGAGCCGAAGAGGCGCATCAGGTCGTCCTCGAGTGAGAGATAAAAACGCGAGGTGCCGGGATCACCCTGGCGTCCGGCGCGACCGCGCAACTGGCGGTCGATGCGGCGGCTTTCGTGGCGTTCGCTGCCGATCACGTGCAGGCCGTCCAGCGGTAGTCCGAATGGGTTTTCCTCGTTCACGGCAGAGGAGAGGCCGCGGTAGTTTTCAATGGCCTCAGTGACCACGCCCGGTCCCAGCTTGATGTCGGTGCCGCGTCCGGCCATGTTGGTGGCGATGGTTACGGCGCCCGGTTGTCCGGCCAGGGTGATGACTTCCGCCTCGCGCTGGTGCTGTCTGGCGTTGAGCACATTGTGGGGTATGTTGCGCCGGCGCAGCAGGCGGGAAATCGTTTCCGAGACCTCCACACTTACAGTGCCCACCAAAACCGGCTTCCTGAGATTATGCCAGTGCACGATCTCGTCCATCAGAGCCTGATATTTCTCGTTCTTGGACAGATAGATCACGTCCTCATGGTCGATGCGGGTGACGGGCACGTTGGTGGGTATGGACATCACGGGCAGCTTGTAGATCTCGATGAATTCGGCCTCTTCCGTCACGGCCGTGCCGGTCATGCCGGCCAGCTTTTCGTACATGCGGAAATAGTTTTGCAGTGTGATGGTGGCAAAGGTCTGGGTCCCAGCCTCGATGGCGACGTTTTCCTTGGCTTCTAGGGCTTGGTGCAGCCCGTCCGAGAAACGGCGTCCCGGCATCTGGCGGCCGGTGAATTCATCCACGATGATCACCCTGTTGTCGATGACCACGTATTCCTTGTCGTTTTCGAACAGAGTGTAAGCCCGCAGCAGTTGACTGATGTTGTGCAGCTTCTCGCTCTTGTCCATGAACCGGTTGGTTTCCAAGGATTTGCGCCGGGCTTTGTCGGCAACTGGGATGCTCTCGTCAGCGTCCACGCGGCTTAGCAGTTCATCCAGACTTTCTACGATAAAGAGGTCTTTTTCATGTCGGGAGAGCAGGTCGCGGCCTTTTTCGCAGAGATCGACGCTGTTGTTGCGTTCTTCAACCACGAAGAACAGCCTGTCGTCCAACTCATGCATCTTTTTGTCGCGAAGGTACACGCCTTCCATGTCGTTGACCAGTTTCTTCAGATCGCTTTCCTGCATGTATTTGGTGAAGGCCTTGTTGCGCGGCATGGCGCGTTTGATCAAAAGCAGGTTGGTGGCCAGGCGTTCGTTGTCGGGCGTTTTGTTGTCCTCGCGCAGATCTTCCCGGATCTCGCTTAGAAAGCGTTGCACAAGAGTGTTTTGAGCCTGCACGAGTTGGTTGATCTGGGGCCGGAGTTCGGGATAAAAGTTCTTGTCCTGGGCGATGGGACCGCTGATGATGAGCGGGGTGCGGGCTTCGTCGATGAGGATGCTGTCCACCTCGTCCACGATGGCATAATAGAAATCCCGCTGCACCAGTTGCCGGGATGAGACGGCCATATTATCGCGCAGGTAGTCGAAGCCGAATTCGCTGTTCATGCCGTAGGTGACGTCGCAAAGATAGGCCTGCTGTCGCTCCTCGAAGCTCATGCCGGTGGTGATGCAGCCGACTTTCATGCCGTGGAATCCGAATATGGGAGACATCCATTCGGCATCGCGGGAGGCCAGATAGTCGTTCACCGTGACCAGATGTGCCCCGCGGCCGACCAAAGCGTTCAAAAACAGCGGTAGTGTGGCGACCAGTGTCTTGCCTTCGCCAGTGGCCATTTCGGCAATCTTGCCGTCGTGCAACGCCATGCCGCCGATCAGCTGTACATCGAAAGGCACCATGTTCCACTCGGTGGCGTGGCCACGGACATCGAAGCTTTGTCCCAGCAGGCGGCGGCAGGTGTCTTTGACCAAGGCGAAAACCTCGGGCAGAAAGTCGTCGAGAGTGGATTTGGTGAGGGCTTTGAGCTGCTTGCGGGTGTCGTCGATGCGGTTGTCGATGCGGTTGCGTTCGCTGTCTTCGGTTTCCTCGCGGAAACGGGCTTCGAGATCCGCCAGTTCCATGCGCAACGGATCGAGTTTTACTGCGATCTCGTCCCGGATGGCGACCACGCGTTCACGCAGCTGGTCGTCCTCATATTGAGCCAGTTCCTCAAAGATCGTGTTGATGGCCTCCACCTGGGGCAAATACTGGCTGAGGTCGCGGGTGGCCTTGTCCCCGAACAGCTTGCGGAGAAATTTTTCCAACATGAAGTCTATCCTTATCTGTTTACCGCCGACCCCCTCTGGAGCCGGGCGGGAGAGCGATCTTGCATATTAAGCCAAAAAACCGTCCCGCCTGATTGTGTCAATACCAAATCGAATCTGGGGGCGGCAGAGGCCGCCTGAGTCAGTTGGACCGCCTTGCGGCGCGTTCCAGTTTGGCTTGCAGACGCCGAATGCGTTGTTCTGTTTGCGCCACTTTGGCGGAGTTGATCAGCGGACGACTGAGCTGCCAGTTGAGCAGTCTTTGCGCCCAGTCCAGGGCTTGAGGCAGCTGTCCTCTTTTCTCCAACGCCTTGGCGAATTCCAGCATGCCCACCGGATGCAGGAGGCTGGCGGCCAGGCCAAACGCCTCCTCGGCCGATTCTGCGTCTCCGTCTTTCTTATAGAGCAGGCCCAGTTCGCAGGCGATGTCGCCGGTCAGGATGTTTTGCGCAAGAAGATCGACCAAAATTGCTCTGGCGGTATCTCTATATCCTTGGCTGAGATAGAGTTTGGCCAGGGCGTGGTAGTCGATGCGGTGGTCGAAGCCCTGGGCGGGAGGATAGCCGGCGCTGTTGCAGATCAGGGCAAAGAGCGCGGCTGTGTGCAGGATATCCAGCTGGTTGTGCAGAAAAACCCGTTTGAGCACGTTGGTCTCGCCGCTGATCAGATATTGGAAATAGGTTTGGGGGATGAGTCCACCGTCAATGTCCAGTTCCTGCTCGCGGATCTGTCCTAGGATGTAGAATTCGATCGTTTCCAGCGCGCAGGAGGGGAGTTTGTTTTTCCAGAGGCGGCGGGCCAGATGCAGCAGATCGACGTGCTCCCTGGCGCGCAGATCCAGCCAGACATGGTTGTAGAGCAGGCGCGATTCCAGTATAGGCAGATCGAAGGTCTTGCCGTTGAAGGTGATAAGCACGGCCTTCTGCTGGGTCAGTTCGATCAGCCGGTCGAAGGAATTGGCCTCCGCCTCAGGCTCGGGCAGAAATATCTGTTCCACCACATAACGGTCGTTCTCATAGTATCCCAACCCGATTAAAAAGGCGAGGGTCTGACCCCGCCCCAGCCCGGTGGTCTCCAGATCCAGAACCAGAAAATCCTCTTTCTGCCAGTTGACCTTCGTGTCTAGGTGAGCCCAGTTGAGAAAGACCGGGGGCAGATCCAGCGGATAGAGCGGCAGGCCTTCGATCTCTGCGCCGAGCTCGTATTGCGTGCGGACGGAGAAATAGGGGAAATCCGCATGGGCGGAGAACTCGCCTCCGAGATCCGCCTGCAGGCCTTCCCGGATCAGCTGGCGGAGCTCGAGGCTAAAGTCTTCCCGGTCCTGATCGTGTTGCATGTCTGGATTAAAAAGCCACCCCGAAGGGTGGCTGCAAATTACTTCTTCTTATGGCGATTCTTGCGTAGCCGTTTCTTTCTCTTGTGCGTGGCGATCTTATGTCTTTTTCTCTTCTTTCCGCAGGGCATTCTTTCTTATCCTACTCGGAAGTTTTGATATCGACCACGGAGGTCTTGAAATCGCGGGAGAACTTGAAGGTGGGAACCGTGCGGGCGGGCACAGGGACTTTCTCATCGGTTTTGGGATTGCGGCCCACGCGGGGTTTGCGGGTCTTGAGCTTGAAGGTGCCAAAGCCACGGATCTCGATGTGATGGCCCTTGCCCAGACTGTCCTTGATCGATTGCAACAAAGAATCCACGACCACTGCCACATCTTTGCGGATGATGCCGGTGTTTTCGGATATGATCTTGACCAGATCTGCTTTCGTCATGTTTTTACTCCTTAAAATATCGTTCTATCGTGCTGTGCAGCTGTTGATTTTCAATAAGGTACTCAAAAATATAGGCTTAGCTTTGTGTCAAGAAAAAAAGCGCGGCAACCTCAGCCGCAAACCGGGAAAGCGTTTTCCTGACAGGATTCACAGGATTTGTCCCTGACCGGAAATATTGTCTCCCGGGTTATTTGACAGCCGCTCACTCCATTGCGCTCTCGGTCAGGATCGCCGGAACATCGGCCAGGCCTATGCTGCGGTAGTCGCGCCAACTGACGATCGCTGCCAGCAGCAGGAATCCGGCTGCCACCACAAAGACCGCCGTGATATTGAAGATCTTCATCAGCGCGATGCCCAGCACCGGTGCGATCAGGCCCCGGATGCCGGTCATGGTCACATGCACGCTTTGATAGATGGAGGCGTTCTGCTGCCCGGCGAAAAAGATGGAACTCATGTTCCAGGAAACATTCACGGCCGCCATGGCGATGCCGAAAACCAGGTAGGCGGCAAAAACCAGGATCACAGGCAGCAGCTGGCCGCCCGACCAGAGCGATGATACCACGACTAAAAGAGGAAACACCATCAGCAGCGCGAAAGCGCCTGAAATGAAACGGAAGGGATGCATGCGGTCGTGCAGCTTGCCCAATAGCGGTGACAGAAACAGCAAGCCCAGCTGGGAGAGGATGCCCTTGGCCAGGAAATTGGTGGTGTAGTTCAGCTGCAGTTTATCCACCAGATAGATCGGGATCACCGGCTGCATCATGATGAAGCCCATGCCATAGATGGAAAAGCTGCGCTCGAAACGGGCGAAGGGTTTGTTGTCCCGCAAGAGCTTCAGGGTCCCGGTGATCGGTTCCAGCAGCGTCTGTTTGAGGCTGAGAGGCGTGCAGCTGCGTTCGGTCAGCGGTTCCTGGATGCGGATCAGGGAGAGCACGACCGCGTGGATGAAGCCGCTGAGGCCTGTGACGACCAGGATCCAGCGGAAGCTTTGTTCCCGGATGTCCAGCAAACGGCCGGCCACAAAAGTCACCAGCACCGAGACTCCCATCGCCAGACTCAGCGTCAGGCCGAAGACGCGGGCCCGGCGCCGCTGGTTGATGTTGCGCTGGTAGATGCTGTTTTGGGCAGGCACGATCAGGGAATTGGAGGCAAAGAGCAAACCCAGCAGTACCAGATACTCGTTCATGGTGACCAACCAGATCGCGTATACCAGCGTCAGGCGGCCCAGCACCCCGGCCAGCAGGAAATAGCGATTTTTGTGGCAGCTGCGCTCAAAGACCCGGGCCCACCACACGGAGAAGAAATTGGCCACCGGCCAGATCATGGTCATCAGCATCAGCTGCCAATCCTGGGCGTGCAGGGCCTTGCGGGCGATAATGTCCTGCGTCTGGCCCAGCGAAACGATCACCCCGTTGAACAGCGACGACAGCAGCAGCATCAACACTGAGCTGCGTTCCAGGGGGCTGAGTTTTTTCATATGTGCTAACAAAGCATGGCACCTGAGGGTCTGTTTATTGATGCCAGCAGTTTGAAGCCTCTGTTTGTGTCAAGCAGGATTCATCATCGGGCGGATCAACGCACGCTCCGCTCCGGCGGCTATCCAATTAGCCACCTGTATGCCTCTCCTTGAGTTCCCGCCAGACCGAGGGGAACTCGGCGGGAACTTGTCCGGAGGCGGGCAGGACAGGCGTTAGGGCGAAGTCAGATTGTTATTTTGCCGCATAATCCGGAAAAGCATTGGAGTTTTACTGGCAGTTCGGGCTAAACTCTGAAATGAGAGTAGTCTGGCCGTGTCCCGCTTTTTTCTTGACAATGCGCCAAGAATGAAAAACTTTGATTTACTATAGCAAATATGTATTTAGCTGAGCGGCGGCGCTTGTGCCCGGCTCAAGTATAGAGAGGTTTAGATGTCTTTTTTCGATTTGTTCGGCATGATGGCCAACGATATCGCCATTGACCTGGGCACCGCGAACACCTTGGTCTACAAGAAGAATTCCGGGATCGTGATCGACGAGCCGTCCGTGGTGGCGGTCTCCAACGACAGTAAAAAGATCATCGCCATCGGCCAACAGGCCAAGGTGATGCTGGGTAAAAATCCGGACGAAGTGCGCGTGATCAAGCCGCTCAAAGACGGAGTCATAGCGGATTTCCAGGTCACCGAACTCATGCTGCGCAACCTGATCATGCGGGCACAGAAGAAACGCCTTCTGGTGCGGCCCCGGGTGATCGTCTGCGTTCCCTCCGGCATCACGGAAGTGGAAAAACGCGCAGTGCGGGACAGCGCCCTGCACGCCGGAGCGCGGGAAGTGTTTTTGATCTCGGAGCCTGTCGCCGCGGCCATTGGTGCGGATTTGCCTATCGACCAAGCCTACGGCAATATGGTCATGGACATCGGCGGCGGCACCAGCGAGATCGCCGTTATCTCGCTGTCGCACATTGTGGTACACAACTCGATTCGGGTCGGCGGCGACAAGATGGACACCGATGTCATCAGTTACCTGCGCAAGAAAAACAACCTGCATGTGGGGCTGCAAACGGCGGAAAAGATAAAGATGCAGATCGGCAGCGCCTATCCGCTCAAACAGGAATTGGCCATGGAAGTCCGCGGCCGTGACATCGTTTCGGGATTTCCGGTGACCATCAAAGTCAGTTCGGACGAGATCCGCGAGGCATTGTCCGAAACGGTTTCCACTATGATCGACGCGATCAAGCGCCTGTTTGAACGCACAGCCCCGGAATTGGCGGCGGATATCGCCGAGCGCGGCATTTTCCTCACCGGCGGTGGCGCGCTGCTCAAGGGTTTGGACGAAAAGATCTCCAAAACCGTGGATCTGCCGGTCTATGTGGTTCCGGATCCTCTGGAATGCGTGGTCAAGGGCGCGGGTAAAGTGCTGGACGACGTGGAATGTTACCGCGAGGTTCTGATCAAGCGCATCGAAGATTGAGCCGGAAGGGCAGGCCGGGCGCGGAGAGCGGACTGCAGTCGGTGGTTTGGCCGGGCCAGAATTGATGAGAAAGGAAAGTTGCCGTGAAACGCTTTATTCTGCCGCTAAGTTTGGCGTTGCTGTCCCTGATCCTGATGCTGGGCAGCACCGAGAGCAGAATCAAGCGCGCCGCCTGGCTGGGCCACACAGTCTTTCTCCCCTTCACCCGATCGGTTATCGCGATCAAGAGTAACCGCGTGCTCAAAGCCGAGGTGGGGCAGTTACGTCGGGACCTGACGATCAGCCAGTTACAGAAACTGCAGTTGCAAAACGCACTCAAAGAGAGCAATCCGCAGCGGTCTATCGGCTTCGCGATCGGCAACGCCGAGTTCGAAATCGCGGAAGTGATTGGCTACTCGGGCCAATTCCACCAACGTAACCTCCTGGTCAGCAAGGGTCTGGCTGACGGTATCCGGATAGACAGCCCGGTCATTTCTGCGCAGGGCATCGTAGGTAAAGTTGTCACTGTTTCGACCAACCATAGCGTAATCCTGCCCCTCAGCAACCCCCAGTTTCAGGTGCCCGTCATGGACCAGGCCACCAGCGTGCAAGGCATCCTGCAATCCGACCTCAGCGGTATCCTGAATATGAACATGATCCGGCTCGGATCCGAGATCAGCGCCGGCGACACCATCGTCACCTCCAACCTTTCCACGCTGTATCCCAAAGGCTATCCGGTCGGAACGGTAGCGCGCATCCGGGAATCGCAAGACTACCTTTTCATCAGCGCCGAAATCAGGCCATTCACTCAGGTGGAGAATCTGGAGCACGTTTTTATCCTGAAGAGAAGGGCAGAGAATGAATAAAAGCAAAAACCTTTCGCCGGTCATTTACGTGGGCGGCGTCCGCGTGGAGCGCATCCCCGTGGAAACAGACATACTCACCGCGAATGACGATATGGCGGCAGTGATCCGGCGCTACGCGCTACCGTTGATGCGGGACGGAGACATGCTGACCATCAGTGAAAGTCCGCTGGCCATCACCCAGGGCCGCGCCATCCCTGTCGACCAGATCAAGCCCGGAACTCTGGCACGCTTTCTATCCCGCCACGTGATGCGGGTGCCCTGGGGTACGGGACTGGGTTCGCCGGCCAGCATGCAATGCGCGATCGATGAATGCGGCGCGCCGCGCATCCTCTTTGCCGCCGTCATCGGCGCCGCGACCAAGCTGGTGGGCATCAAAGGAGTTTTCTACCGCTTGGCCGGCAAACAAGCCGCCCTCATCGATGCGGCTGAAACATCGCCTGTGG
>CAYXEF010000041.1:15602-20560 GCA_964463825.1 uncultured Candidatus Cloacimonadota bacterium
CGCTTGGCCGGCAAACAAGCCGCCCTCATCGATGCGGCTGAAACATCGCCTGTGGAGCCCTACACCCACACCGTGATCAAGGGACCACTGCATCCGGAACAGGTGGCGCAGGAACTGGCCGACCAGATCGGCTATCCGGTGGCGGTGATGGATATCAACGACATCGGTGGTTGCTGGATGATCGGTGGCAGCCACGGGATCTCCAAACACTTTCTGGAACAGGTGATGAAGGACAATCCCCAGGGGCAGGACGACGAACTGGCGCCCCTGTGCATTGTCCGTCGGCTGGACTAGCATGAACTGGAAGAACATCTGGGCTTTTCTCCTCGGATTGAGCTATCTTTATCTACAACTATTGGTCATGCCGGCCCTTGAACTCTTCGGTGTGATCCCCAACATCCTCATCCCCTGGCTGGTCTATCTGGTTTGGACCCGCGAGCTCAAGCCGGTGCTGATCTCAGGTTTCATCATTGGCCTGATGTACGACACCACGATGCCGGAGTCCTTCGGCGCCCGGGCCTTCATTTTCGTGCTGCTGGCCTTGGCCACGGACCAATTCCGCCGCCCCTTCGAATCCGAGAGCGTCATCGCCCGCATCCTGACCCTGGTGGTCGCCAATCTCATCTACCATCTGGCGGAGCTGCTGGTACTGGGCGTGGTTTATGGCTTTGGACAAGGTTTGCTTGGGCTGGCGGGGATAGCCTTTGTTTACGACCTGGCTTTCAGTTTCATCATTTTCTGGAGCCTGCAGTTCCTGTCGCGGCTGCGGGTTGTGAGCGTCCATGACTAAGAGCGGCGTCACTCTCATTTTCCGCATCAGCCTGGGAGTGCTGATATTGACCCTGGTGGTGGCTCTGTTCCGCCTGCAGGTGCTCAAGGGCGAATACTACCAAAGGGTGGCGGAAAGCAACTTTGTGCGCATCCGCCGCATCACCGCCACCCGGGGCGAGATCTATGACCGCAAGTATCGTCCCATTGTGGTCAACATCCCTTCACACAACCTTTTCCTCACCAGCGGGAGAATCGCCAACACAGCCAAACTGGTGCGCTTCGTCGCCGCCAATTTTGGCATCGATCCGCAGGAACTGCAGAAACTTATCTTCCAGCAGCGCTTTAAGACCTATGAGGAGATCCTGCTGGCGGATAACGTCAGCTACGAGCAGGTGCTGGCTCTGTCCGAGCGCTTGAACGAATTCCCGGAGCTGTCCTTCCGCAACGGCACCACCCGCAGCTACGGCTATCCCAACCACTTCACCGGCTACGTCGGCCGCATCGATGAAAAGGAATACCAACGCTACCGCGCGGAGGATTATTCCCTCAACGCCTACATCGGCAAAACCGGCCTGGAGCGCTACTACGAGGTCCTGCTGCGCGGTAAAGACGGCAAGGAGATACTGCAGGTGGATGCCCAGGGCAAGAGTCTGGAGTTTTTCCGCGAAAACATCTCCGTGCCACCGCTCAACGGCCTGAGCCTGATCCTCACGATCGACAACGACCTCCAGGACTACGCCGACGAGGTGTTTCCGCCAGGCCGCAAAGGCTGCATCATTGTGGCGGATATCAAGACCGGCGGTATCCTGGCCTATGTCAGCAAGCCGGATTACGATCCTAATGTCTTCATGCAGAAGATCACCCCGGAGCTCTGGGCCAGTTTAAACTCGCCGGAAAAACCCCTGCTGGACAGGATCATCCATGCCACCTATCCCCCCGGCTCGGTGTTTAAACCGGTCACCGGGTCCAAGGGCCTGGAAACCGGTGTCATTGACCGCAACACCCGCCTGGCCAGCTGTACGGGCGGACTCAGGATCGGCAACCGTTTCTTCAAATGCTGGAATCCCGCCGGGCATGGCTCGCTCAGCATCGTGGACGCGCATCGCGTATCCTGCGACGTGTTTTTCTACGATCTGATCAACCGCATGGATCTGGACGCCGTCTGGGCGCACGCCAAAGCCTGCGGCGTGGTGGACAAGACCGGCATCGACCTGCCCAACGAACGCGACGGCTTCTATCCCAATACCGATTACTACCGCCACACACGCCAGATCCGCGGGAGTCTCAGGGGCTATAAAGCCAACCTGTCCATCGGACAGGGTGAGGTGCTGAACTCGCCGCTGCAGATCAATACTTTCTTCGCCGCCGTTGCCCGGGACGGGCTGTGGATTCAGCCGCATTTGCTGCAAAACACACTCGGCCGCAGCCGCATCACCCGCGAGCAGTTGCAGCCACTGGCCAAACACCGTCTGCCCTGGTCCGCCTCCACCCTGCAGATCATCCACGACGCCCTCTGGGCCGTCACCAACGCCCCGGGCGGCACAGCCCGGGCTATCAACGTACCGGGCACCACCACCTACGGCAAGACCGGCTCGGCCGAAAACTACATGGGTAAAATGACCCACGCCTGGTTCACAGGATACATAGCGACCGACAAGCCGGAGATCGTGGTCACTGTGTTCATGGAAAATGCCGGTGGCGGAGGCGGGGTTTGCGCCCCGGTCGCCAACCGGATTTTCAATTACTACATCGGCAATCTGGAGCGGATCAAGGCGCCAGCGCCGATCCCGGCCCAATTCCGTACAGCTGAGGACGAACTGCCACCGGAACCCGGGACGGAGGAAGTGCCCGCAACAGATGCTTCGCCACCTGAAACGCCGGAGCCCGATACTCAATGATCAACCGCAAGAAGTTCGATTTCCAGCTGGCCGCATACCTGATCATCTTGATCGTCATGGGCTGCGTGGCCATCTACACCGCCGCCACGACCACGATCGGTGAATACACCACCACCCAAAACAACTGGTGGAAACAGATCATCTTCGCGGGTTTGACTGTGATCGGCATCCTGCTTTTACTCAAACTGCCGATGCCTATCTTCGAGCTGGTTGTCGTACCTGCCTACATCCTGAACATGCTGCTTCTGGTTTTGGTGTTGTTCACGCCCGCGGTCAACGGCTCGCATCGCTGGTTCAGTTTGGGCGGAGTGAACTTCCAGCCTTCCGAGAGTGCCAAACTGCTTACCATCCTGCTGGTGGCCAAGGTGATCAGCAAACCCAATCTCAGGGAAACGCGCCAGATCCTGTATGGGCTGGGCCTGACGCTGCTGCCCATCATCCTAATCCTGATCGAGCCGGATTTCGGCACCACGTTGGTCTTTTCCTTCAGCCTGCTGGCGATGCTGGTAGCGGCGGAGGTGCCGCTGGTCTATGTACTCTTGTTGATCAGCCCGGTTATTAGCATCGTTTCCTCGGTGTGGTGGGGAGCGATCGTGATCTGGATCGCGCTGTTGGTCTGGCTGCTGCTGCGCGCGCGGCTATCCTGGATCGCCATATCCATCACAGGCAGCCTCAATGTCTTTCTGGCGCTGATCATGCCGGTGTTTTGGAACAGTCTCAAAAACTACCAGCAAGACCGTTTGCTATCTTTCATCGATCCCATGCGCGATCCGCTGGGAGCGGGCTACCAGATCATCCAGGCCAAGATCGCCGTGGGCAGCGGTGCCATGATCGGCAAAGGCTGGCTGCAAGGCACGCAAAAGAACATGAATTTCCTGCCGGAGCACCACACGGATTTCATCTTCAGCGTCATCGGCGAGGAGTTCGGCTTTCTGGGCGGCATGCTGCTGTTGCTCGTCTTCAGTTTGTTCTTTTCCCGGTTGATCAGCGCGGTCGGCGAGCTGCGCATCCGCGAGCGCAAGGTCGCCGCCGCCGGAATCCTGGCCTATCTGATGTTCCAGACCTTCATCAACATCGGCATGAACATCGGCCTGGTGCCGGCTACGGGTATTCCACTGCCCTTCATCAGCTACGGCGGATCAAACCTGCTGATGAATGGCCTGGCCGTGGGCATCGTCCTCAAATATCTCAACGAAAGGGGTTTCATGATATGAAGTTTCGCCATCTTTACATGTTTGCCTGCGTGGTCGTCCTGCTGGGCGGCGCCAGCTGCATCGTCAGCTCCAGCCTCAATTACGGGGACAAGGACACCGAAGGCGCGCTCAATCTGCTCTCCAATCCCGGCTTCCGGGCCTACACGCTGGATTCCGACGCCGCTTTGGTGGGCTGGACTGTTCAAAGCGACACCGTTGATCCCAAAAACATGCGGGTCGTGATCGACGGCACTGAGGCCAGCGAGGGTAACTCCTCGCTACGGATTGACGCCTCCAAACACAGTGTCATCCTGCTTTCGGACGCTTTCCGCGTGCGCCGTTACGGCGGTTATTACGCCAGGATTCGGGCCAGATCCTCACAGGTGCAGGGACCCCAGATCACGGTGCGCTTTATGGCCTTCAGCGAGACCGGCGGCATCATCAGCCGGCAAAAATCCAGGCTGAAAACCAACCAGGACTGGAAGAAGGGCTCCGTCAGCTCCGGATTCCACAAGCCGGGAGTAAGTTTCGGCCGCCTGCAGATCATCATTCCCCCCTTTAGCCAGGGTTCGCTGTGGCTGGATGACGCCGGCTGCTGGGAAGTGCAGAACTTCCGTATCGACTGATGCGCGTGCTGGTCCAGCGGGTCTCTTCCGCCCGCGTGGAAGTGGAAGGCCGCAGTGTCGGCGCCATCGGCGAGGGACTGCTGCTCTTTGTGGGATTTGGCCGCGAGGACCACTCCGCGCTGTTGCCCGCGGCGATCCGCAAGATTCTGGAAATGCGCGTGTTCAGTGACTCCGACGGCAAACTGAATCTGGATGTCCAGGAGGTGGGGGGCGGCCTGCTCGTGGTCTCGCAATTCACGCTTTACGCCAATTGCAGCCGCGGACGCCGTCCGGATTTCACGCCCGCCGCCCCGCCCCAGCTGGCGGAAGAACTCTTCGACGAATTCGTCTATCTGCTGCGGGAAAGCCCGGTGCCCATCCAGAGCGGCATTTTCGCCGCCGATATGCAGGTCTCGCTGGTCAACGCCGGTCCCGTGACCTTCCTGTTGGAGTTTTGATTCACAGAGTTTGAATCAAACGTTTTCCTTGGC
>CAYXEF010000042.1:0-20422 GCA_964463825.1 uncultured Candidatus Cloacimonadota bacterium
CTACATATTAAACAAGTAAATGCGTTGCCGGGGATTCTGTCAAGGTCAAAAACTGCGTGGGGGGCAAATGCTAAAAGCCCTGACCTGGTCTGGCAACTCCTTGTGGTCTTGGCCAAGCGTGGCCACTGTCAGTTCATAAGTGACACTGCTTATTGCCAAAAAGAAAATTCCTCTTGACAATAAATCTCAGATAAACCAAATGGCTATAAACACGATCAACCATAGAGAGGTAAAGATGAAGACAACATCCAAACATATCATTGTCACCTTGTTACTGCTGTCCTTGCTGCCGGCCTTGCTGGCCCTGGAAAGCACTCTGACCCTGCAAGGGGGAGTGGCTATTCCCATCGACGATTGGGAAGGGGCTGAAAACGTATTGCATGGAGATTGGGGCATCTCCTGGGACGCCTGGATCAAGGATAACCTTGCCGTGGGCATCAATCCCTATTTCAACAAACTGCAGGTGCGCGATCTGCCAGCCTATTATTCTGCGCCGATCGAAGGGCTGGACCTGTATTTGAAAGTGCGCCCGAGCAAGTTCCTGAACGCCCGCTTCAGCGATGACGCGGTCATCAACCGCATAGCTCCTTTTGTGGCCTTTGGGGCGGGTTATGCCCATCACAGCAGCCAGGGTTCCCTGGGCGCCGGCGTCATCAAGGATAAGGACTATATGGTCGTTTTGCCCTTTGCCTCGGCCGGTGTCTCCCTGCTCACCAAGTGGAACACCACGCTGGATCTGGGTGTCAAATACCACTACAGCAACACCGACCAGATCGACGTCAACAGTGCCAAGGACTGGAACGATTCCTGGCTGACCCCGTTTGTGGGCCTGGGTATCCATTTCGGCGCCAAGAAGGACAGCGACGGCGATGGAATTCCGGATAAGAAAGACAAAGCGCCTTACGATGCCGAAGATTTTGACGGCTTCCAGGACAATGACGGCATTCCAGATCCGGACAACGACAACGACGGCATCCTGGACGTCTATGACAAAGCCCCCAACGACCCTGAAGACTTCGACGGCTTCCAGGACAATGACGGCATTCCAGATCCCGACAACGACAACGACGGCATCCTGGACATCTATGACAAAGCCCCCAACGACCCTGAAGACTTCGACGGCTTCCAGGACAATGACGGAATTCCCGATCCCGACAACGACAACGACGGCATCCCGGACATCCGCGACATGGCGCCGGGCACTGACGAAACCGTTCGCAACGGCATCGACACCAGAGAAACCTACAATGACTACGAGGACGAAGACGGTGTGCCCGATGTAAAACCCGAGACACCCAAACCCGAAGAACCAAAACCCGAGCAGCCCAAGCCCGAAGAACCAAAGCCCGAACAGCCCAAGCCCGAAGAGCCCAAACCCGAAGCCGCGCTGGATATGGAGAAGGATTTGGTGCTACACGTAGTGCATTTCGAGACCAATTATTACAAGATCTCGGCTGCGGACAAACTCTTGCTGGATGCCGTGGCCGCCGGTCTCAAGAAGTTCCCCAACGTCCGCCTGCAAGTCCAGGGCCACACCGACAGCACCGGTCCCCTGGATTTCAACACCCGCCTGGCAGTCAACCGTGCCCAGGTTGTGAAGGACTACCTGGTCAGCAAGGGAATAGCCGCCTCCAGACTGGAAGTCAAAGGCTTCGGCCCCGACAAACCGGTCGATACCAACGACACTGTGGAAGGCCGTGCGGCCAACCGCAGGACGGACTTCATCATCCTGAAGTAAACAGATATACATAACTCAAAAGCAGGGATCCAGTTTTGGGATCCCTGTTTTGTTTTCTCAGGGAGATTCCGCCCCCAAGCCTGACTGATTGACAATCGGCAGAGTTCCCACCCGGTTCCCGCCAAACGGGCAGGAAATCGGTGAGAAGTTGGCGGTAGGCGGGAAAGTCAGGCTCCGGGGCAATTACACTGTTTTCAGTTTGGCATTAAGCTATGCTCCAACCGCCATGAAGGTACCCCACCTGATTTTTGGGCAACATTTTCAGAGAGGGCTTGACAGAAATCCGGGCTGGAGATTTTTGGCACAACCCTATTCTTTTAGGGGTGCGATATAGAGTGACGCCAAGAAAGTGATTGACAAAAAATAGGCGCTGAAATTGCGTGGGAAAACTTGACGCCGATGTAGCTCAATGGCAGAGCAATTGATTTGTAATCAATAGGTTGGGGGTTCAACTCCCTTCATCGGCTCCAGAGCTTGTGGACAGGTGGTCGAGTGGTTAATGGCACTGGGCTGTAAACCCAGCGACGCGAGTCTACGGAGGTTCGAATCCTTCCCTGTCCACCACTTTTTGATAATGAGGCCAGCGGGAGTAGCTCAGTTGGCTAGAGCATCAGCCTTCCAAGCTGAGGGTCGCGGGTTCGAACCCCGTTTCCCGCTCCAGAATTTTGATAGAAAGCAGGCTCAAGTAGCTCAGCAGGTAGAGCACCTCCTTGGTAAGGAGGAGGTCATCGGTTCGAGTCCGATCTTGAGCTCCACTTTTCTTTATACTACTGAAATACAACACGACATGGAATCCCAGCCTGGATTCCAGGAGGAAAAATGGCAAAAGAGAAATTCGTACGCACCAAGCCGCATGTCAATGTCGGCACCATTGGCCACATTGATCACGGCAAGACGACGCTGACCGCAGCGATCACTTTGTATTTGAGCAAAAAAGGCGGTGCCAAGTTCCGTTCGTTTGATAGCATTGACAACGCGCCGGAAGAAAAGGCCCGCGGTATCACCATTGCCACCGCCCACGTGGAATATGAATCCGACAAACGCCACTACGCGCATGTCGACTGCCCCGGCCACGCCGACTATATCAAAAACATGATCACCGGCGCGGCGCAGATGGACGGAGCCATTCTCGTCGTGAGTGCTGCCGACGGCCCCATGCCCCAGACCCGCGAGCATATCCTGCTGGCCCGTCAGGTGGGCGTTCCCGCCATCGTCGTGTTCATGAACAAGTGTGACTTGGTCGACGATCCCGAGCTGCTGGACCTGGTGGAAATGGAAGTCCGTGAGTTGCTCGAGAAATACGAGTTCCCGGGCAGCGACCTGCCCGTGATCCGCGGTTCCGCCCTCAAAGCCCTCAACGGCGAACCCGAAGGCGAGGCGCAGGTCCAGGAGCTCATCGATGCCGTCGACAGCTATATCCCCCTGCCTGACCGCGCCACTGACAAACCCTTCCTGCTGCCCGTGGAAGACGTGTTTTCGATTCCCGGCCGCGGCACCGTGGCCACCGGACGTGTGGAACGCGGCGTGATCAAAGTAGGCGACAAGGTCGAACGCGTGGGTATCCGCGAGACTGTGGAAACCACCTGCACTGGCGTGGAGATGTTCCGCAAATTGCTGGACGAAGCTCAGGCCGGAGACAACATTGGCGTGCTGCTGCGCGGCTTCGCCAAGACCGATGTGGAACGCGGCATGGTATTGGCCAAACCCAAATCCATCACTCCGCACACCAAATTCGTCGGCCAGACCTATGTGCTGACCGCTGATGAAGGCGGACGCCAAAAGCCTTTCCGCACCGGCTACCGCCCCCAGTTCTATTTCCGCACCACAGACGTGACCGGAACCCTCTCCCTGCCTGAAGGCGTGTTGATGGTTATGCCCGGCGACAACGTGGAAATCAACGCCGAACTCATCACCCCGATTGCCATGGAACAGGGACTGCGTTTCGCCATCCGCGAAGGCGGCCACACCATCGGCAGCGGCGTGGTCTCCAAAGTGATTGAGTAACAAGAACTGGTAAAAAACAATGAGAGACATCATCATTCTGGCTTGCGAGGAATGCAAGAACCGTAATTACACGACCACCCGCAACAAGCGCAAGCACCCGGACAGGATGGAGCTGAAAAAGTTCTGCCCCACCTGCCGCAAACATACCCCGCACAAACAGCGCTAGGCGCTGCCATAGATGTTGCAGGACAGTAGTTCAACTGGTAGAGCACCGGTCTCCAAAACCGGGGGTTGCGGGTTCGATTCCTGCCTGTCCTGCCACATTCCCGTTCCGGCTTCGGGTTCGGAACACTGCAATTTGAGGTGATAGATGCATAAGCTCATCGATAAGATTGTCCGCTTTTTCCATGATGTGGCCACGGAAATGAAATCGGTCACCTGGCCGACCAAAGCCGATATCCAGGAAGGAACGGTCGTGGTGATCGTGATCTCCGGGATCGTGGCCATCTTTTTGAGTTTGGTGGACTTTGGCTTCAGCAAACTGGTGAATCTGGTCTTTTAAACTATGCCCGACATGAAATGGTATGTGATCCATACCTATTCGTCCCACGAAAACAAAGTCAAAACGGCCATTGAAAAAGGCCTTGAGGGTACGCCACTCCAAGAGCAGGTGGGACAGCTGCTGGTGCCGGTGCGCAAATCCTTCATCATCCGGGAAGGCAAGAAGGTGGAGCGCGAGCGCAAACTGTTCACCAGCTATGTGATTATCCAGGCGGATCTGTCGCCGGAATTGCGCACCTACATTCTCAATATCGCCGGCGTCACCAAATTTCTCGGCCAATCCAAGGAACACAAGGATCCGCTGCCTCTGGATGAAGAGGAAGTGAACCGCCTGTTGGGAATCGCCGACCGGGAAAAGGACACAGGCAAGGTCTTCAGTTTTATGCCCGGCGATATGGTGAAGGTGATCACAGGTCCGTTCACGGATTTCGAGGGTATCGTGCAGAAAATGGCTGACGACGGCACCAAACTGACGATCGACGTCACGGTCTTCGGCCGCAAAACACCGGTGGAACTCAATTCCACGCAGGTGGAACTAATCAGGAAATAACTGACCTTAATATAGAGGATACAATGGCAAAACCAAAAGATGTCGTGGCGATTATCAAGCTTCAGCTGCCAGCCGGCAAAGCCACTCCGGCTCCGCCCGTAGGACCGGCTCTGGGCCAGGCTGGTGTCAACATTCCGGAATTCTGCCGCCAATTCAATGAAAAGACAGGCGACCAACCGGGGATGGTTTATCCCGTGGTGATCTATGTCGCCAAGAATAAATCCTTCACCTTTGAGATCAAGACTCCGCCCGCATCGGTGCTGATCAAGAAGGAGGCCGGCCTGGCCAAAGGCTCGCCCACGCCCAATAAGGCCAAGGTGGGCCAGATTAACCGAGATCAGCTGCGCACCATCGCCCAGTTGAAGATGCAAGACATGAACTGCAATACCCTTGAATCTGCTATGAGTATGATCGCTGGCACTGCAAGGAGCATGGGAGTGGTCGTTGAAGACTGATCCCGCCTGTGCAGGAGATAATACTTAGAAGGAGAGTCAATGAAACATAGCAAAAGGTACAACACTGCCTATGCGATGTACGACCGCCAGAAGAGATACGACCTGGACGAAGCCATCAAAATAGTGAAATCCTATCCGGCCACCAAATTTGATGAAACCGTCGAAGTGCACTTCAATCTGGGTGTCGATCCCCGCAAAGCCGATCAGCAGATCCGCAACTCGCTGGTCTTGCCCCATGGAACGGGCAAGATTTCGCGCGTGCTGGTCTTCGCAGAAGGCGACAAGGCAGATGAAGCCAGAAAAGCTGGCGCCGATTTCGTTGGATTGGATGATCTGATGGAGAAGATCTCGGGCGGTTGGTTCGAGTTCGACGTCGTGATCACCACTCCCACCCTGATGGGGCGAATCGGCAAGCTGGGCAGGGTGCTGGGCCCGCGCGGCCTGATGCCCAACCCCAAGGTTGGTACCGTGACCATGGATATCGGCAAAGCGGTGGAGGAAGCCAAAGGCGGCAAGATAGCCTATCGTGTCGACAAGTTTGGCAACCTGCATATTCTGACCGGCAAGGTCAGCTTTGCCCCCGACCAGCTCAAGGATAACATCAAGACAGTCCTGGCTGCGGTTCTCAAAGACCGCCCCGCCACCATGAAAGGTGTCTATATCAAGAGCATCACCCTGTGCACGACCATGGGACCCGGGATCAAACTGCAGATCGCAAGCGCTACCTTGGAAGCAAAAAGCTAAGGGAGTATGAACAATGGTTAAGATCAGCAAACAAGACATAGTAGCAAATCTGAAAGACCGTTTGAAGAGCGCCAAAGCGATCGTACTGGTGGATTATAAGGGTATCAACGTGGAGCAGGTCAACCTCCTGCGCAACCAGTTCCGGACTGCCAAGGTGGAATACCTGGTCCAAAAGAACACCCTGATCAAGATCGCACTCAATGATCTGGGCATTCACGAACTGGACGATTACCTGAAAGGGCCGACCGCCGTGGCTGTCTGCAGCTACGACGAAGTGGCGCCGGCCAGGGTGCTCGTCAAATTCATCAAAGATGTCATGGAAGAGGCCGAGTTTCCCAGTTTCAAAGCCGGATTCGTAGGCGGGCAGTTATTCAGCCGCCCGCAGCTGCTGTCCCTGGCTTCCCTGCCTTCGCGCGAGGAATTGCTGGCCAAGATCCTGGGCAGCCTCAACGCCCCGATCAGCAACTTTGTCAACGTTTCTCAGGGTATCATCCGCAAGTTCGTCTACGCGCTGGATGATCTCACCAAGAAGAAAGCAAGTTAACAATAATCAGAAGATCCTGGAGGAATAATGTCCGATAAAAAACAACAAGTTATTGACCTAGTCAAGGAAATGACGGTTCTTGAGCTCTCCGAACTCGTGAAAGAGATGGAAGAGATCTTTGGCGTTTCCGCCGCCGCTCCCGTGGCCGTGGCCGCCGCTCCCGCTACTGGCGGAGCTGCCGAAGCAGCGGAAGAAAAGAGTGAGTTTGATGTCATTCTGGCCAATGCCGGCGACAAGAAGATCAACGTGATCAAGGTAGTGCGCGAGATCACCAAGCTGGGACTGAAAGAAGCCAAGGATTTGGTGGATGGCGCCCCCAAGATGGTCGTGGAAAAAGTCAGCAAGGAAGAAGCTGAGACGGTCAAGAAAAAACTTGAAGAAGCCGGTGCTTCTGTCGAACTCAAATAAGGGTAGTCATGCCCTGTGTCATGTCCAAAAAAAGTCCCCCGGGACTTTTTTTGGACAATTTACGTCATTTAACAACCGTTTATCGACGCATCCCGGCCCGCGGCGCTTTCATTTCCCCGAGAGGGTGTATAGTGCTGTCCGAAGTTCCAAGCCACAACAGCAAACCATTTAATAGGCAACGGTAAGATACCGCAAAGGAGTGAACTTTTGAGAAAGATCAAGAGTTATTCCCGCATTTCCGGAAGATTTGCCGAGTTGGGGATTCCCGAAGTGGAGATTCCCAATCTTCTGGCTATGCAGGTGGATTCGTTCAATGACTTTCTGCAGAAGGATGTACATCCCCAACGCAGAGAGAAACAAGGACTGCAGGAAGTGTTTGTCTCCACTTTTCCCATTGAGGACATCAAGGGCAATTTCCTGCTGGAGTTTGTGGAATACAGTATCCTGCAGGAAAAATACACCATCGAGGAATGCCGGGAGCGAAATCTGTCCTATCAGGCTCCGCTCAAGGCCAGAATGCGGCTCAGCATCTATGAGCAGACAGAAGAAGGTACACGCCAGCACAAGGATACCATCGAACAGGACGTCTTTCTGGGCGAGATCCCCTTGATAACCGAACAAGGGACTTTCATCATCAATGGCGCCGAAAGAGTGGTCATCTCGCAGTTACAGCGTTCTCCCGGGGTCTTTTTCTCTGAAGAGAAGCACCCCAGCGGCAAGACGCTCTATTCGGCCAAAGTCATACCCTATAACGGCTCCTGGCTGGAATTCGACATCGACATACACGATGTGATGTATGTGCACATCGACAAACGCCGCAAGCTGCCGGTTACGATTCTGCTCCGTGCCATCGGGCTCTCCCACAATCAGGATCTGCGCAAGGTCTTCTATCAGAGCGAAATTCTGAAAATCAAAGAAGCCAAAGGGCGCCACCTATACAAGGATATCACGGCAGGGAAAAATACCGAGCCAATCGCTCTGGCCAACGAACAAATAACCGATACCTTGATCGGTATCCTGGAGTCCAACGGGATCAAGCAGGTGGAGGTGATCGACTACAATTACGAGATCGCCCGCAAAGTACTGGAGAACACCATTGCCAAAGATCCCACCAATGATCAGGAAGAAGCGCTTAAAAAGATTTACAGCCTGATCCGGCCTGGCGAGGACGCTCCCCTGGATGCTGCCAGACAGTTGGTGGACAGGATGTTCTTCAACGAAAAGCGCTACAATTTGGGCGAGGTCGGCCGCTATAAAATGAACTCCCGATTGGGCATCAACGTAGATTCCACGCTGCTGACGCTCTGTGTGGAGGACTTTGTCCACATTTTCAAGACTCTGGTCAATATCTATCACGATCTCGATATCGTCGACGACATCGATAACCTCTCCAACCGCCGCGTGCGCACAGTGGGAGAACTACTGCAGGAGCAGTACAAATCCGGCTTGTCCATGGTGGCGCGTATCATCCAGGAGCGCATGGCGATCTCCAACACCGACGAGATCACGGTCCACGATCTGGTGAACAGCAACGCCCTGATCTCTGTGGTGCAGTCGTTTTTTCTCACTGGGCAGTTGTCCCAATTCATGGAACAGACAAATCCTTTGGCAGCCTTACGCCACAAGAGGGCGTTTTCAGCCCTCGGTCCCGGAGGTCTCACCCGCGAACGCGCCGGCTTCGAAGTGCGGGACGTGCATGCTTCGCATTATGGCAGGATATGCCCCGTGGAAACGCCGGAAGGCCCCAATATCGGCCTGATCGTCTCACCCTCAATTTACTCGAGGATCAATCGCTTTGGCTTCATGGAAACGCCGTATCGCAAAGTGGAAAACGGCAAGGTCACTGATGAATACGAATACTTCGATGCCGCACAGGAAGAGAAATACATTATCGCCCAATGCGACGTGAAATTGGACGATAAACGCCGCATCACAGACGAGTCTGTCTTTGCCCGTGAGCGCGGTGAATTTATCCAGGTAAGCCCCAAGCAGGTTCAATACATGGATGTCGCTCCACAGCAGATGGTTTCAGTATCGGCGGCCATGATCCCGTTTTTGGAGCACGATGATGCCAACCGCGCGCTGATGGGCTCGAACATGCAACGGCAAGCGGTTCCGTTGATCAATCCCGTGGCCCCCAAAGTGGGCACGGGAATTGAAAAAATCGCCACGATGGACACCTCAAACATTGCCGTGGCGCCTTATGATGGCATCGTGACCAATGTTACTTCCTCATACGTTGAGATCAAACCTCTCAGCGAAAAGGACGAAGCGTTCTACCTCGGGACCGGCAACCGAATCGAGCTTAAGAAATTCGTCCGCACCAATCAGGACACCTGCCACAACCAGCGGCCAATAGTGCGCATCGGCGACACGGTCAAAAAAGGGCAGCCGATATCCGACGGCGCCTGCGTGGAAGACAACCGCCTGGCCCTGGGCACAAATATGCTGGTGGCCTTCATGCCGTGGTACGGCTACAACTATGAAGATGCCATCATCATCAACGAAAAAGTGGCGCGCGAAGATACGCTGACCTCAATCTACATCGAAGAACTCGAGGTCTTGGTCCGCAACGTAAAAAATGGTCGCGAAGAATTGGCATACGACATTCCCAATGTGCCGGCCCATGCCTTGCGCAACCTGGATAAAACCGGCATCATCCGCGTCGGTTCCGTGATCGCAGCCGGGGACATCATCGTGGGCAAGGTCACGCCCAAAAGCATCGAGATCGATCCTTCGCCTGAAGAAAATTTGATGCGCGCGTTGTTTGGCGACCGGGCGGGCGATTTTACCAATAGTTCGCTCAAAGCCAAGCCGGGCATGGAAGGCGTTGTGATCGACGTTAAGATGTTCTCCCGCCTGGAAGAGGGTGCCGAGCACGAGGAAGACAAGGACGAGAAATATAACAAACTCAAAGGTGACCTGAATCTCAGGCGCAAGAAAGTGGACGAGTTCAAACAGGAAAAGCTCTCGATTGCCTTGCTGGGCCAGGTCGCGCACACGATCTGGGATGAGAAGAGCAACGTCTATTTCATTGCACCAGGCAAGAAGATCACCAAGAACGACCTCAGCCGCATTAATTTCAAGAAACTCGACCTTGACGCCCAGTTGGTGCAGGACGCGGAAAAGAACGAACAAATCTACCGTGACATCATCCTCAAGATCAAGCAGTCTTTGGAGCAAAGCGAGAATATCTACCGCAAGTCCCGCGAGCGGATCAAGCACGGCGACGAGCTGCAGTATGGCGTCCGAAAGATGGTAAAGGTCTATGTCGCCAAAAAGCGCAAGATCGAGGTCGGGGACAAAATGGCGGGACGCCACGGAAACAAAGGCGTGATCTCGATTGTTGCACCGATTGAGGATATGCCGTTCACCGATGACGGCACCCCGGTCGATATCGTGCTCAATCCCCTGGGCGTGCCATCCCGTATGAACATTGGCCAGATTATGGAAACGCATCTGGGCATGGCGGCGCAGGTGCTGGGCTACGATGTGGACACTCCGATCTTCGACGGAGCGACAGTGCACGACATCGAATCTGCCCTGCACGATGCCGGATTGCCCAAGGACGGAAAACAGGTCCTTTACGACGGCAAGACCGGCGAGCCTTTTAAGGAGCGCGTCACGGTCGGCATTATCTACATGATGAAACTCAACCACCTGGTGGCGGACAAGATGCACGCCCGCTCCACAGGCCCCTATTCCCTGATCACGCAACAACCCTTGGGCGGCAAAGCGCAACACGGCGGTCAACGCCTGGGCGAAATGGAAGTCTGGGCACTGGAAGCCTATGGCGCGGCTCATCTGCTGGAAGAGATGCTCACCATCAAATCCGATGACGTGGACGGCCGTAACAACGCCTTCAAGGCCATCACCCGCGGAGAGAATCCGCCGCCCCCCGGAGTTCCCGAGTCATTCAATGTGCTGATCAGCGAGCTCAAATCGCTGGGCTTCGACATCGAGTTCATGAAGGAATCCGACAAGGCGGAAGGGAGGTAAGCATGCTTAAGGACACCAGACGCGAAATCAGACCCAACGAATACGATTTTGTACGTATCAAACTGGCCTCGCCCGAAACCATCACCAACGAATGGTCGCATGGCGAGGTCACCAAGCCCGACACTCTGAATTACCGCACCCTCAAACCTGAAAAGGACGGCCTGTTCTGCGAACGGATCTTCGGTCCGGAACGGGACTATGAATGCGCGTGCGGCAAGTATAAAAAGAAACGCTTTCAGAACACCGTCTGCGACCGTTGCAACGTGCTGGTCACCACCTCCCGCGTGCGGCGGACCCGCATGGGCCACATATCCCTGGCCGTACCCATCGCCCATATCTGGTTCGTGAAAAGCGCGCCCAGCAAGATCGGCACCCTGCTGGACATGACGGTCAAGGATCTTGAGCGTATCCTCTACTATGAATCATTTATCGTGATCGATCCGGGTGATAGCCCCTATGAGAAGTATGAACTGATCGAAGTGGACGAGTATTACGAGATCAAGGACAAAGTGGGGGACAACTTTATCGCCCTGATGGGCGCTGAGGCCATCCGCGAGCTTCTGGTGCGCATCGACCTGCATAATGAGGCCCTGAACATCCGTTCCCGCCTCAAGATGGAGAAGGCCACCCTGCACAAGCAGAAACTGATCAACAAACTCAAGATCGTCGACGCCTTCATCAAATCAGGCAACCGGCCCGAGCACATGATCCTCGAGGCTTTACCGGTGCTGCCTCCCACTTTGAGGCCGCTGGTTCCCTTGGAGGGTGGGCGTTTCGCCACCGCCGATTTCAACGACCTTTACCGCCGGGTCATCACGCGCAACAACAGATTGAAGCAGCTGTTGGAGATCCGGGCCCCGGAAGTGATCCTGCGCAACGAAAAACGCATGCTGCAGGAAGCCGTGGACGCCCTCATCGACAACTCCCGCAAACCGCGCCCCGTGCGTGGGCGTGGCAACCGCCCCCTCAAATCGCTCACCGATCAATTGAAAGGCAAGCAAGGCCGGTTCCGTCAGAACTTGCTGGGTAAGCGCGTCGACTATTCCGGTCGTTCCGTGATCACCGTGGGACCGGAGCTCAAGCTGTACCAGTGCGGCATTCCCAAGGATATGGCGGTAGAACTTTTTAAGCCCTACCTGATCGAGCGCTTGCAGAAAATGGGTGAAGTCGACAAGGTTAAAAACGCCAAGAAACTGATCGAAAAGAAGCAACCGGAGATCTGGTCCATCTTGGAGGATGTGATCAAGGATTATCCGGTGTTGCTGAACCGAGCCCCCACCCTGCACCGTCTGGGTATCCAGGCCTTCATGCCCGTTTTGACTGACAATAAGGCCATCCAGCTTCATCCCATGGTCTGCGTGCCCTTCAATGCCGACTTTGACGGCGACCAAATGGGCGTGTACGTACCCCTGTCCGTGGAAGCCCAAATCGAAGCCCGCGTGCTGATGCTCTCCACTCGCAACCTGCTCTTGCCAGCCAATGGAAGACTGGCCATGGCCGCGAATCAGGACATCGTCCTGGGCTGTTATTACCTGACCATGGAGGAGTTTCCCCAACCCGCAGACTTCACCACAATGAGGCATTTCTATAACACCGACGAAGTGATCGCCGCCTATGAGGCTGATGAGCAGCTCTATTCCGTGAAGGGCGAGACCGAGGGCGAACGCAGTCTGGATCTGCACACCTGGATCCGGGTCAAGATCGGCAACGCCTATATCGTAACCACGATCGGCCGCGTGATCTTCAACCAGATCATACCGCCGGAAGTGGGATTTCAGAATATCACCTACGACAAAGGCAAACTGAATGACCTGGCGATGCAGTGCTTCGACGCTGTCGGCCAGTGGCGGACTGCCCAGATCCTGGACCAGTTAAAAGAATTGGGCTTCGGTTATGCGACCCGGGCCGGCGTTACCTTTAGTTTTGGCGACATTGTCGTGCCCAAACGCAAGGAAGACATCATCCGCCAATCTGAGGACGAGGTCAAAAAGGTCTTCGACATGCACCAGAAAGGCGGCATCACCGAGACCGAGCGCTTTGGCCGCATCGTCGACCTCTGGAAGAAAACCACGGTCCGCGTGACCGATGAGATGATGGAAGAGCTCTCGCACAGCCGCAACGGGCTCAATTCCATATATATGATGTTTAAGTCCGGCGCCCGCGGCAGCAAGGACCAGATCAAGCAGCTGGGCGGTATGCGCGGTTTGATGGACAAGCCTACAAAAATCGGCTCCACCGGCGGTGCCGACGTGATCGAAACACCGATCAAATCGAACTTCCGGGAAGGCCTTACGGTGCTCGAGTATTTCGTCTCCACCCACGGCGCCCGCAAGGGTCTGGCGGACACTGCACTTAAAACCGCCGACGCCGGTTACCTGACCCGCCGTCTGGTCGATGTGGCCCAAAATGCCATCATCACGATGGAGGACTGCGGCACCGGACGCGGCGTCCACATGAGCGTGCTGAAGGAAGGCAACGAAGTGGTCGCGACCCTGGCGGAACGCATCCAGGGCCGCACTTCCGTGGACGATGTGGTCGATCCCGTGACCGGCAACATCCTGGTCCACAGCGGCCAGGAGATCAGCAACAAGATCGCCCGGACCATCCAGAACCACGGCATCATCAGCGTACATGTGCGTTCCGTGCTCACTTGCGAAGCCGAGCGCGGCATCTGCTCCAAATGTTACGGCCGCAACCTCGCAACCCAAAAACCTGCGACCATCGGAGATCCGGTCGGCATCATAGCCGCCCAGAGCATCGGCGAACCCGGCACCCAGCTGACCCTACGCACCTTCCATATCGGCGGTGCCGCATCCACCACCACAGAACTCGCGGAAGTGGTCTCCAACCACGACGGCATTGTCCGTTTTGAGCGGATGAACACCGTCACCAACATCGACAACCAGCTCATCTCCGTCAGCCACCTGGGCAAGATCCTGGTGCTGGACGAGCAGGACAAGAAGAAGGTGTTGGAAGAATACAAGGTGGAATACGCCGCCACCGTGCACGTGCGCGACGGCCAGAAGATCGTGCAGAACACCAAGATCATGAGCTGGGACCAGTTCAACAATCCGCTTATCTCCACGGGCAAAGGTGTGCTGCACAACGAGAATTTTATTAAAGACATCACCTTCAAGGAAGAATACAACGACTACACCTTCTCCCGGGACATAACCATCATCGAGTCCAAGGACCGCAAGAAACAGCCCCAGTTCCGCATTGTCGGGGACGACGGCAGCGTGGTGCTGGTGCCATTGCCCTCCGGCCTGGTGATCCGCGTGGAGGATGGCAGTTTCGTACATCCCGGCGACATTCTGGGCCAAACCTCGAGGATGACGATCAAACAGCGCGATATCACCGGCGGCCTGCCCCGCGTGCAGGATCTCTTCGAAGCCCGAGTACCCAAGGACAAAGCTAAGATCAGCGATATCGAAGGTATTGTCTCCATCGGTGGACTCAAGAAGACGGGCCGCGATATCTTCGTGACGCCCCAGAACGGCATTGTCGCCCCAATTGATGGCAAGATCCTGGTGCAGGTGGACGACCTGTTCAACCAGATCGTGGTCCTGCCGGACAACGCTGTTTACACTGAGAAAGACGGCAAGGTCAGCATCCGCGAGGAAGGCAAGAAAAAGATCGTCTCCGTCGCCAAGCGCAACGCCAAAGCCATAGACTACGAGATACCCAAAGGCTTGCAGGTCATCGTCAGCGACGGTGACTCGATCAAGGCCAATGCTCCGCTCTGCGGCAGGGTGCTGCCGATCCCGTCCTTGCAGGAGAGTATCGTCAATACCGATGACGTGGTCAAGAAAGGCACGCCCCTGGCCGGACGCAAATATACCATCCCCTCCGGCAAGCGCATCATCGTGCACCAGGGCGACCATGTGGAGAGCGGAGACGCCCTTTCCGACGGACCCTTCGATCCGCACGACATGCTGGTCAAAGGGATCATCGAGGCCCAGCTGATCATCCTCAACGAGATCCAGGAAATCTACCGCAAACAGGGCGTGAAGATCGACGACAAACATGTCAGCGTCATTATCCGTCAGATGTTCAAGAAGGTCCGTATCACGGACAGCGGCAGCACTTCCTTCCTGGAAGGCGACATCGTGGACAAGGTGCTGGTGGAAAAGGAAAACCGCGAGGCTATCCAATTCGGCAAAACTCCCGCGCAGTTCGAACAACTGCTGCTGGGCATCACCAAAACCTCGCTGCTCACCGACAGCTGGCTCTCCGCCGCTTCCTTCCAGGAGACCACCAAGGTACTCACCAAAGCCGCCATCGAAGGCCGCATCGACCGTCTGGAAGGCCTCAAGGAAAGTATCATCCTCGGTCACCGCATCCCTGTGGGGACCGGGACCAAGATCTACAACAACATGCTGCAGGATGCCGTCAATGCCGGCGACACCGTCGCCCAGATCATAGATCAATTCGCCCACCCCAGGCATGATGAAGAATCCGAAGATTTCTACAACTTCTAAATATATACCCAAGTAACATGGAGGTAATCAGTGCCAACCATTAATCAACTGATTAGGAAAGGCAGAACCGAGATCGACAAGAAAAAGAAGAACAGGGCGCTGATGGGATGTCCGCAAAGGCGCGGAGTATGCACTCGTGTTTACACGACGACGCCCAAAAAACCGAACTCGGCATTGCGAAAGGTGGCCCGTGTCCGTTTGGTGAACGGATTTGAAGTTACGGCCTACATCGGCGGCGAAGGACACAACCTGCAGGAACACAGCATTGTGCTCGTGCGCGGAGGCCGTGTCAAAGACCTGCCCGGTGTGCGCTATCATATTGTGCGCGGCGCGCTCGACTCCGCCGGAGTGGAAAAGCGCCTCAATTCTCGTTCCAAATACGGCGCCAAACGTCCCAAGAAGAAGTAACCGCAGGAGTAGACATGCCAAGAAAGAGAAAAGCCGTACTCCGGGAAGTGCTTCCGGATCCCAAATACAACGATGTCGTCCTGACCAAGTTCATGAACTGTCTGATGAAACAAGGCAAGAAGAGCGTCGCCGAAAAGATCGTCTACGGCGCTTTCGACATCATCTCCGCCAAGACCAAACAGCCGCCTTTGGATGTCTTCAAAGCCGCGCTGGACAATGTCCGGCCCCTGGTGAAAGTGGTTTCGCGCCGCGTGGGCGGATCCAACTACCAGATCCCCATGGAAGTCAACGCCAAAAACGGACAGGCCCTGGCCTTCCGCTGGCTGATCAGCTATGCCCGCGCCCGCAGCGAAAAGACCATGACGGAAAAACTGGCCGCGGAACTGATGGCTGCCTACAAAAAAGAAGGCTCCTCGATCAAAAAACGAGAGGACACCCATAAGATGGCCGAAGCGAACAAAGCCTTCGCCCATCTGCGCTGGTAACCGCAGCGCCGCTTCTCAAGACATCAACACACCCTTGTGGCGGGATTTTCATCCCGCCTTTTCTTTTTTTCCGCCTGGCAGCGCCCCGGCTTCTGGCAGATCCGCATCCAGCCAGCTTCGCTTTGACTTCCCGTAGCTTTTACGGGAAGTCTTCGGGAAGTCTACGGGAACCAGACCAGCCAGGCGCAAGAGCAAAAAGATTGACAAAAGGCCGAGGCTCAAAGTTGGTGAAGAAAACAAAAAAACCACACATGGGAGGATTAATGTCCTATCGCGTACTCGCCATCAACCCCGGTTCGACTTCGACCAAGATAGCAGTCTACGACGGCGATCAGCCGGTGTTTGAAAAGACCTTGCGCCACGATCCGGCGGAACTTGAGCCCTTTGGCGGCATCATCGAACAGTATGACTTTCGCAAGAAGCTGGTGCTGGAGGCCATGCAGGAAAACAACGTGGAGCCGGCCAGCCTCCAGGCCGTGGTGGGCCGTGGCGGACTGATCCGCCCCGTCTGCGGCGGTACCTGGAAGATCAGTCCCAACATGCTGCGCGACCTCAAGGACCCCAGCCTCTGGGGCCGCATCCATGCTTCCAATCTGGGCGCCTTCATCGCCGACGCGATCTCCAAAGAGTTGAATATTCCCGGCTTTATCGTCGATCCGGTTGTGGTGGACGAATTTGACGACATCGCCCGCATCTCCGGAATCCCGGAGATCGAGCGCAAATCCCTGCTGCACGCGCTCAATATCCGCTACATCGCTCGGTTGCTGGCTGAGGAACTGGGCCAGCCCTTCGCTCAGACCAATCTGATCGGCGTGCATATGGGCGGCGGGATCTCTGTGGCCGCGATTCTGCAGGGTCGCGTGGTGGATGTCAACAACGCGCTTTTGGGCATGGGTCCTTTTTCCCCTCAAAGGGCCGGTGCCTTGCCGATCGGCGACCTGCTCGAATTGGCCTACAGCGGTAAATACACCCACAAGGAACTGATCAGCTATCTGACCAAAACAGCCGGCTTGATGGCCTATCTGGGCACAGACAGCGGTATCGAGGTCAATAAACGCATCCAGGACGGCGACGCCAAAGCGGCGCAGATCCTGGACGCCATGTGTTATCAGGTGTCCAAGGAAGTCGGTGCCTGCGCCACAGTCCTCAAAGGCAGGGTGGACGGCATTTTCCTCTCCGGCGGTCTGGTCTACAACGATTACATCGTGGAGCGGATCCGCGAGCGAACGGGCTTCATCGCGCCCCTGCACCTGTATCCCGGTGAAAAGGAAATGGAAGCCCTCAGTATGGGCGGCAGCCGCGTACTCAGCGGCCTGGAGGAGGCGCACGAGTATCCCTATTAAAGGCGGCTTTGGCAGGCCGGTCGTAGTTTCACGTGTCCGGCCTGGCTTGGTTCACCACTGGCTGCTGGCACTGCTGTTCCTGCCGGCGCTGATCGTGCCTTTGACGGCTGAGGACTGGACCGTCCTGGTCTACATGGCTGCGGACAACAATCTCTGGCAGAACGCGGTGCAGGATGTCAACGACATGGAATCGGTGGCTCTGCCCGCCAACCTGAATCTGATCGTGCAGACCGATCTGCCGGCCGATTCTCCCTATCCTGGCGGGCAGCGGCGCCGGATCCGGAATGATTCTTCGCCTCAGATCACTTCGCCGCTGCTGGCCAGTTTGGGCAGTATCGACAGCGGCGATCCGCAGACGTTGAAGAGCTTCGTCAATTGGGGCTTCCAGCACTATCCCTCCCAGAGGAAGATGCTTGTGGTTTGGGGTCACGGGGATAACTGGTTCAAGCAGGAGGAGCCCAAATGGATTTGTCCGGATGAAGGCGCGCAATCCCTGATCAGCGTTGCCGCCGGCGAATTGAGAGAGGCCCTGAGCGATATCCCGCACCTGGATATCCTTCTCTTCGACGCCTGTTCGATGCAGAGCGTGGAAGTGCTGGCGGAAGTGATGAACGTTGCAGACTACGTGGTCGGTTCGGCTGAGCTGGTGCCGGCGGCGGGTTTTCCCTACCAAACGATTATCCCTCTGTTTGCGGCACAAAGCGTGGAGGAGATCGCGGCGCTGATTCCGCAAAAGTATCTGGAATCCTACGAACCCGGAGGAATCCAGAATCCGCAGGGATTCACCAATCCCCTCACCTGTTCAACGGTACGGACAAGCCAATTGCCTGGTTTTTATGACCTTTTTTCGGATTTTTTTGGCGTTGGAGCTGTAGGCGAAGCTCAGGCAATCGTGGAAAACATCAGGGGTGATCTGTGGGAAATGAATACCGCTTACTGCGATGTGGACCTAGAGGAATTCATGGTGAGCTGCGGGGCAATGTATCCTGAACCTGAGGTATTTTATTGGATTAATCTGACCTGGGGTAGATGGTCTGATTGCGTGGTCTGGTCGGGCAGCGCGAACATTCCGCATGTGTCTGTGGGCTCGGCCGCGATCTGGTTTCCCTGGCACAGGCAGTATTTCGATACCTGGTGGCGGCAATACCGGCAGCTGGAGTTCGCTTCCACGCGGTGGCTGAGCTTTCTGAACCGGGGTTTGGGCGATGCCGTGGCACCCGATGCGCCCACGGTTTCAGGATCCGCAGTGGTTTTGGGGACACTCCAGTTTTGCGTTAATCAGCCTGCCGATCCGGATTTACTCACCTATCAAGTGTCGCTCTATCAGGGCGGCAGTTCGGAGGCGCAGGTGTTTACATACCATCCGCTGGTTTCCACGGAATCGTTTTGGGTGCGGCTGCCGGTCCATGCTGCCGGACATGTTGTGGTCAAATGCGTGGATAGCTGCGAAAATGTATCGGATTCAACCTCATTCGCTTATGAGTATAGCGAGCCGGAACTGGAACTCCTCATCGCCCCAAATCCAGTCCGGGACAGGTCTTTGGCTTCTGCGCGCTGGTATTTGCCTGAGGGGTCTACAGGCGGGATCGAGCTCTGTTTATACAACATCCGCGGTCAGAAAGTGCTGGGCAAGAACTTTATCCAGCACGAACCCGGGGAAGGGAATTGGTTGTTTTCCTCTGAGCCCGGGTTTGATCGTTTGGCACGCGGAACATATATACTGCGGATACAAGTTGGCAAGAAATGGCGTCAGCAAAAACTCACAATTCTCTAGGAAGCACAGGCTTGCGGGCCATGTGGATAAAGTGTGGATAACTTGATGCTGGCCTCTGGCCTCGAAGATAAAATGTTAAATGGCAAGGTCTTGCAAAATCGGATTTATCCACCGCAATTGTGGATAAGTACGTAGATATATGCGAAACAGAGGATTGTAAGATGACCGGGGAAATGCCCAAACTCAGCAAGAACAACTTGAAAGAACTGGCGCGTTTGAAGTCCAAAAAACGAAGGCTGGAAGAGGGGAAAGTGGTGGTCGAGGGTTTGCGCGCTCTGGCCCAATTAAAGGAATATGGCGTCAAACCGCTGCAACAGTATGTCACAAGCGGTGCCAAGCCTTTGTGGGAGGGCATTCCCGTCTTTGAACTACAGGAGCGGGAACTGGCGCAACTCTGCGCGAGCGAGCAACCGCAAGGCCTGGCGGCGCTGTATCCTCTGCCTGTGGAGCGCCGGGTGGATTTCCGCAGAGCCTTTTATCTCGACGGGATCAGCGATCCGGGCAACTTGGGGACAATCTTTCGCGCGGCGGCTTCTTTCGGTCTGGACACCCTGCTGCTCTCCCCAGACTGCGTGGAAGTTTCCTCGCCAAAAGTGATCCGCGCCTCTCTGGGCAGCGTGTTTCGGGTGCCCTTCTGCACAATGGAAGAGAAGGAATTGGCTGGCCTGGGCGCGCGTTTGGTCTTGACCAGCGCGCAACAGGGCAGTTCGCTGCGGGATTTCTCTGCGCCAGCTGGAGAGAAACTGCTGGTGATCCTGGGTTCTGAAGCCCGCGGAATCTCCGCCTCTTTGACCGCTCAGGCGGATTCCTTCCTGCGCATCGAGATGTGCGCCGGGATGGAATCCCTGAATGTGGCGGTGGCCGCGGGTATTATCGCCTGGCACTTGTATAGCGGTTGAGACACTTTATCGGTTGACAAAATCGGCGCTTTGCCAAGCTGGTACTTTCAAAGTTTGTTTTCAGGAGTATCCGTGAATATCATAAATCA
>CAYXEF010000043.1:0-20151 GCA_964463825.1 uncultured Candidatus Cloacimonadota bacterium
CGGGAGCCGAAAATTCCGCTTGACACCAGATAGAGGTTTCAGAAAATGACTTTCAGAGCCAAAAGCGATTTGAAAGCGGCTCGGGAACTATAGTTTGGCCACCCCGGCAGAATAGCTAAGCGACTTAGCTATTTTTTTTGCTGCCGAGTGAGTGAGAATGAGGTACGAAACATGGATTATCATCGCGCGCAAATTGAAGAGATCGCCCGCCGGATCTGCCAGGAGAAGCACCTGGCGCTGTATGACATCGAGGAAAAGATGTCCGGCAAAGGCCGCATCATCACCGTCTACCTGACCAAGGTCGGCGGGGTGACCCTGGACGAGTGCGCCGATTTCAGCCGCGCTTTGGGCGACGAACTGGAAGAATTCGACCTCATACCGGACCGTTATTTCCTCGAGGTTTCCTCTCCCGGGCTGGAACGCCCGCTCAAATTGAAAAGCCATTGGGTCAGCGCGATCAACGAAAAAGTCGCCGTGCAATGGACTGACGGAGAAGCCAGGCTTTCCACCATGGGCACGCTCACGGAAGTGAATCCGGAAAACATTGTCCTGGACGACCGTGGCAAGATCGTCCACATAGATTTTAAGGCCATTACCCGGGCCAAGACGGTGTTTATCGCCAGGCCCAAGGGGGACTCTGACAAATGAGTACGAACATCCTGGACGCGGTGGTCAAACTGGCCGCCATCAAGCAATTGGACAAGGAACTGATCCAAAGCCTGATCATGGAAGCGATCGAAAGCACCCTGAGCAAAAGACTGGAGCCGGAGAATGAGCTGCAGATCTATGTGGAGGAGAATTCCGGCCAGATCAAGGTGCGCTTCCACTGCCTGGTGGTGGATTTGGAATCCAAATTGGGCGAGATCTCTTTGGATGAGGCGCGGCGGGATTTTGACAAGCACGCCGAACTGGGCCAGTATGTGACCAAGACGATGTCTCTGCATGAGTTTGAACCCAAACTGGTCAAGACGGCCCAAAAGAACATCCAGGACAAGATCCGCCTGCTGGAAGAAGAGAAGATCCAGAACGACTTCAACAAACAGAAGAACACCATTGTCACCGGCAAGATCAAGTCCATCGACGACAATGGCGGCTACCGCATAGACATCGGCTACACGGACGCTCTGCTGCCCACCGACGAACAGATCGAAAACGAGTTTTACCGCGTGGGCGACAACATCAAGGCCTATGTGGTGAATATCCGCGCGCACCAGTCCAGCGTCACGATCATTCTCTCACGCACCAATCCGGAGTTTGTGAAGAAGCTCTTTGAAGCTGAGATCCCCGAAGTTTACGACGGCACGATCAAGATCCACAAGATCGTGCGCGAACCTGGCATCCGCACCAAGGTGGAGATCGAGAGCGTGGATCCCAAACTCGATCCGGTGGCCGTCTGCATTGGCACCAAGGGCAACCGCATCGAAAACATCCGCAAGGAGCTGCACGGCGAACAGATCGACATCGTGGTCCATGACGAGGATCCGGAAAAGATGATCCAGCGCGCCTTGGGCATCGAAAATGTGCAGCGGGTGCTCATCGAACGCAACCGCTCTGCGAGTGTGATCGTGGACGAGCCGGACAAAGTCGTGGCGATCGGCAAGCAAGGCAAGAATGTCAAGCTGGCCGCCAAACTTGTCGGTATAAAGATCGACATTTTCACCATGGAAGAGTTTGAGGACAAATTGGCCAAGGAACGCCGGACTGTAAGCCACATCACGGATCTGGACGGCGTCAACGCCAAGATCGCCGAAATCCTGCGCCATGCCGGTTACACCTCGGTGCAGGATATCTACGCCGCCAGTGTGGAAGAGTTGTGCAACCTGGAAGGGGTGGGCCAAAAAACCGCCGAACGCCTCAAGGAGGCGGCCAGGTATTTCTGATGCCCAATCGCAGCAGTCACGCTCAAAACGTGCCACAGCGAACTTGTGTGGCATGCCGGCAGAAGAAGGAGCTGGGCCAGCTGCTCAGTTTCTTCATCCTGCGCGAAGGCATTGTCTTCGATCCTGGCAGGCAAGTGCAATGCCGGCGTTATTATGTGTGCCGCGATACGGCATGCCTGCTGGCGCTGGATAAATGGCGGCGCCAATATCTGAAACGGCATTTCGCGGTCAACCGAGCCGCTGCGCTTTTTTCCGGCGCCACCGGCGGGGAAGCATGAATCCTGAAAACAGCGTCCGGATCATAAACCTGATGCAGTTTGCCCGCAAAGCCGGAAAGTTGGTGTCCGGGACAGAAGCCTGCCTGCGAGCCCTGCGTTCGCCGCACCTGCGGCTGCTGGTCCTGGCTACGGACACGGCTCCGCGGACCTTGAAACGAATTAACCAAGCCACCGTTCAAAGCGGCAGACAGATACCGATGCTGCAGCTGAGCAGCCAAAACGAGCTCAGCGCCGCTCTGGGGCTCCCCGTCACGGCTGTGTACGGGATCCTGGACCGGCAGTTCGCGGCCAAAATGCTCCAATATTACGCCGCTTGATCAACGGGGAGGAATTGTGCAGATACGCGTGCATGAACTGGCCAAGGAACTGAAGATCAGTACCATGGCCCTGAAAAAGCACCTTACGGACCTGGGTGTGATCGTTAAAAGCCACATGAGTTTCATTGATGAAGAAGTGGCCGATAAAATACGCCGCAAATACATCGAACAGGTCGACGCAGAAAAGAAAGCGGAAAAAGACCGTAAAAAGCTCGTGGAGATGCGGCAGGCAGCCAAAGCCCAGAAAGCTGAGCCCGCCGTGGCCGCGCCCAAAAGCACGACCAAAGCAAAACCTGAGCCTAAACCCGAACCTGAACCAGAGCCCGAACCCGAGATTGAACCCGAGACTGAAGGCGCAGAGCTTGCTCCTCCCGTGGCCAAACCTGAGAAGTATGTCCCGCCCAAGAAAGAGGCGCCCAAGAACCGGATCATCGTTCCCTATACCCAAGCTACGCCCGTCGTCCCACGCGGCGGTCGGGATACGGGGAAGAAGCCCCCGTCGGCCGAAACCCGGGGCCGCGTAGGAGCAAGAACCCGCGGTGAAGCTCCCAAGCGGGCTGAAGAGCCGCGTAAACGCACCCCGGCAGGAGAACCCGCCCCGAAAGTGATCCCGGTGGAACCGGCCAAAGAGGTCGAAAGCAAGAAATTTGGCAAGACCAAACCCAGCCACGATGAGTTAGGCGACAAGAGCCGGCACAAAAAAGCGATCCTGGGCACGGCTAAAAAAGTAAAACAGGCCGAACCCCTGGTCGATGTCGACGAAGCCGAGATCTCCCGCAAGATCAAGAAACTGATGCAGAAGACGGCCAAGAAGAAGAAGTATCACCGTGAAGCGCAAGTCGTCAGCGAACGTGAAGACAGCACGCTGGTGATCCGGGAATTCACCTCCGTCAGCGAATTGGCCAAGATCATGAATGTGTCGCCGGCGGAGATCATCTCCAAGTTCTTTGCCATGGGTCAGTTGGTGACCATGAACCAAAGGCTGGACCGGGATTCCCTGGAAATGATCTGCGATGAGTTCAAGGTCGATTTCCGCTTTGAAGATGAGTTCGGTGCGGAAATCCTGGACCGCGGCAAAGAACATTATGAAGATGTGGAAGAAGAGCCGCGGCCGCCCGTGGTGACGATCATGGGCCACGTGGACCATGGCAAGACCTCGATCCTGGACTATATCCGCAACACCAATATCGTGGCGGGCGAATCCGGCGGTATCACACAACATATCGGCGCTTACCAGATCGAACTGAACAAGAACAAGATCACGTTTTTGGACACGCCGGGCCATGAAGCTTTCACGGCCATGCGTGCCCGCGGGGCCAACGTCACGGATATCGCGGTGATCGTGGTGGCTGCCAATGAAGGCATCAAGCCGCAGACCAGGGAAGCCATCGACCATGCCAAAGCGGCCGGGGTGCATCTGATCATCGCGATCAATAAGATCGACCTGCCGGACGCCAACGTGGACCGTGCCGTGGCCCAACTTTTGGATTACGGAGTGTTTTTGGAGCAGTACGGCGGTGAGGTGCCCTGGTGCAAAACCTCGGTGGTGACCGGGGAGGGCATCCTGAATCTGATCGAACTGATTTTACTCACAGCGGAGATGATGGATCTGAAAGCCAGGATCCAGGTTCCCGCCTCGGCGGTGGTGATCGAATCCGGCAAAGACACGCGCACGGGTTCAGTGGCCACGATCCTGGTGCAGGAAGGCATTCTGCACAAAGGCGATATCGTAGTTTGCGGCGCTACACACGGCCGCGTGCGCAAGATCGAGAACGAGCGGGGCCAGGAACTGAAACAACTCGCCCCTTCCGATGTGGGCAGGATCTATGGACTCAACGACACTCCCAAAGCCGGAGATCTGCTCAACCAGGCTGATTCCGAGAAAACAGCGCGCAGCATCAGCGGCGAACGCCTGCAGATCAGGCTGGAGAGGGAAAAATTCCAGAACAAGTCCTCCCTGGCCAATATCTATGACCGGATCAAAGAAGAACAGATCAATGAGCTGAACATCATCATCAAGACCGACACCGACGGTTCCTCCGAAGCGCTGGCTGATTCCTTCGCCAAACTATCCACGGGCGAGGTGGCGGTCAATATCATCCATAAAAGCGTGGGCGGCATCAATGAAGCGGATGTCAGCCTGGCCTCGGCCTCGAACGCGATCATCATCGGATTCCACGTCCGGGCCAGCCAATTGGCCCGCAAACTGGCAGAGGACGAGGGCGTCGAGATCAAACTCTATCAGGTTATCTACGATGCCATTGAGGACGTCCGCCAATCGCTCCAGGGCATGCTCAAGCCTGAGTTTGAGGAGCAGAACATCGGCTCCGCCACCGTCAAACAGGTGTTCAAGATCAGGAAAGTGGGCACAATCGCCGGTTGTCAGGTCGATCGCGGTGTGATCCAGTCCGGTTGCAAGCTTCGACTCTACAGGGACGATGTCCTTTTGATCGAAGACACCCTTAGCTCCCTCAAGCATTATGCCGAGGACGTCAAAGAAGTACGGGCCGGATCTGAATGCGGCTTGATGCTGACCAACTTCTCCGACCTCAAGGAAGGCGATGTTCTGGAATGTTTCGTGCTTAATGAAGTAGCCAAAAAACTACAATGAAATCCTATCGCATACCGAGATTGCAGGAAGAGCTGAAGAAACTGTTCAACATCGCCCTCAGCCAAAAACTTAGGGATCAGATGCTGGACTGGGTGGTGATTACAGACGTGGTCCTGTCCAAGGATCTGCGGTATGCCAAAATCTACTTTTCCCACTACAACAACCCTGCTTCCCACGATGAAATCAGGGAGCATTTGATCAAGTCATCGGGTTTTTTTAAGAAACTAATCGCAGGAGAACACATCATGAGAACCATTCCGGAAGTGTCATTCCATTATGACGAAACGGAAGAACGGGCCGAGAAGGTGGATGCTTTGTTGGCCAGTCTGAAAGATAAATACAACGACGAAGACGACGACTTCGATCCCGATATCGACCTGGAAGATTTCCTCGATGACGATGATGTCTACGACATCGACGAGGATGACGAGCTTTACAACGAGTTCATCAGCGACGAAGAAGAAGAGGGAGAAGAGGATTCGGAGGACAAAGACTGAACTGGTCTTGCTTCCGACATATGTCCACTGCGCTGTTGGGCGGTTTTGCTCGGTCAAACCTGGACACGATTACAGCGCTACTGCACCATCCAGCGGCGAGCAGACACAAGCATGAAAGATACCACTGAACTGAAAGAAATCCTGAACAGCCTTTTGCAGATTGGCTCCAGCATCGCGATCATGTCCCACGTCGAGCCAGATGGAGATGGTTTCGCTGCCAGCCTTGCTTTGCATTACTATCTCCTGTCGCGTGGTATCTCCAGCCAGATCGTTGTTGACAATGACGACTTGGAGCGTTTCAGATTCTTGATGGAGGGCGAACCGCTGGTGCAGTACCGGCAGGGCTTGAGCTATGACCTGCTGATCGTGCTTGACTGCAACAGTTACAGCCGGTTAAATGACAGGGCCGGGTTGGTCGGAGCCTGTGGATATACGCTTTTGATCGACCACCATGTGCCGGAAAATGGTGTCATCAAGGCTGACTTCAGTTTCGTCGACACTTCGGCCGCTTCCGTTGGCGCGATACTCTTTCGTGCCTTGCAGGCCGAGATAACCGCGCTGCCGCCAGCAGAGCTGGTGAGGATCGCTAACTGTCTCTACATCAGCATCATCAATGACACCAACAACTTCACCAACGCGAACACCAATGCGGAGGTGCTGTGCATCGCGGCTGAGCTCAGCGCCAGTGGGATCAATCCGTCTCTGCTTTACAAAGCGTGTTTTCTCAATCACCTGCCTTTGGAGATGCGCTACGTGGGAGAAGTCCTCTCCACGATTGAACTGCACAGCAACAAGCAGATCTTATACATGTATTCCACGCTGGAGATGCAGCAACGTAACGATCTCAAGGCAGATTCGGTGATGAATCTGACCCGCTATGTGCAGGGCGTCAAAGGGATCTTGATCATTGCCTATCTGCGCGAAGAGGAAAGGAACCTCTACAAATTGAGTCTGCGCTCACCGGTGATCGATGTCAATGCCATTGCCGCCTCTTATGGCGGGGGTGGGCATCGCAGCGCATCCGGTGCCAATGTGCGCGGAGAACTGAGTCAGATCAAGGCAGGCTTGCTGGGCAAGCTGAATCAGGCCCTGGGCCAATATACCGGTAATGCCGCGAGCTGAGGGATTTCTGCTTATTGACAAAGCTGTCGGCAGCAGTTCCTTTGATGTGATCCGTCAGTTACGCCGGATCACGGGCATCAGGAAAATCGGGCATACGGGGACCTTGGATCCATTGGCAACAGGCCTGCTGATTTGCGCTGTGGGCAGATACACCCGCTTATGCCGGTTTTTGGAACTCCGGGACAAAACCTATACAGCTTGTCTGGAACTGGGAAGCAGCACAGATACCGGCGATCGGGAGGGCCGGATCCTCAAGCAGTCGGACAAGTGCCCGCAGACAATTGCTACACAGGATTTAACCGATTATATACTGAATCTCAAGGAACTTCCCACTCCGGCCTATTCAGCGGTCAAAGTCGGCGGCAAGCCGGCCTACGCTTTGGCCAGATCTGGACAACAGGTGGATTTGGCAAACCGGCAGGTCCGGATCACAAAGTTTGAAGTTCTGGATTACACCCCTCCGCGGTTGATGTATCGTTGTCGGGTATCCAAAGGCACTTACATCCGCAGTCTGAGCGAGGAGATCGCCCGGTGGCTGGACACGCCCGGCCATACTGCGCAGTTATGCCGTACCTCGATTGGCGAACTGCAGTTACAAGATGCTGTGAAAGTGGAGCGCCTGGCCCCAGATAACTATCCGGACCATCTGATCGACGACTTGCTTGTCTTAAGTGAGTTTGAGCGCGCAACTCTTTCTGAAGAGCAGTTCAAGGTCATGCAATCAGGTCAGGCGGTAATAAACGCCGGTGAAGACAACTCCCAGATCGTGCTCATTAGCGGCAACCGAGTAGCCGGAATGGCCCGACGTCAGGATAACACCCTCTATCCCGTGGTGAATCTATAGATCTCATGACAAGCGTTCTCAGCATCGGCAACTTTGACGGATTACATCAGGGACACCAGAAGCTGTTGCGGCGGATGACCGATCTGGCGCGGCAAAATGGGCTGTGTTCCGTTGTGATCAGCTATGAAGACAATCCCGCTTACATCCTGGCCCCCAAATCCTTACCGATGACCCTGCTGCCTGCCTCTGTCAAGAAACGCCGGCTTGAGGAACTCGGTATCGATCAGGTCGAGTTACTACATTTTGATGCGGTATTGGCCCACACATCCGCGGAAGAATTCTTGCATAACACTCTCATCCCGCGCTATCAGCCACGGATCATGGTTATGGGCTATGACTCGCATTTCGGTCATCAGCGCTCTGGCGACTTCAACTTCTTGTTGAAACAAAAACTGAAGTATGGCTATGATCTGGAATATGTGGAACCGTTTCTCTATCAAGACCGGCCGTTGAGCAGTTCCCTGATCCGCGGCAAGCTGCTGCGTGGGGAATTGCGCGAGGCTAATCAATTGCTGGCTCAGCCCTATACCCTGTATGGCAAAGTAGTGGAAGGAGCCCGCCTGGGCAAGGAACTTGGTTTTCCCACTGCCAATCTTGAGCTGACAGATCCGCACCAGCTTATACCCCAAGCCGGGATCTACTTCTGCCAAGTCACTTTCAAGAGGAAGCGTTATTTTGGGTTGACAGATATTGGCATCAGTCCGACTTTGAAACAGTCCCCGCGAACCGAGGTGGAGACCTATATTATCGACTTCCAGTCAGAGATCTACGGAGCTCAGTTGGAAGTAGCATTGCTCAAATATCTCCGGGAGGAAGAGTTGTTTACCGACAAGGCGGAACTAAAGCGCGCGATCCAGGCGGATCTGGATCAAGCCCGGGCATTGATCAGGAGTCGAAAGTGGTGAGAGTTCCGCTCTGTTTGCTGCTGCTGGCTTGGTTTGGCATGATCCAGGCTGTGTCCTACCAGCAAGGGACTGGGGTTCAAACGCAGCCTGATCCAGGGCGCGAATATGATTTCCATTATCACAGCGGCACTGATGACTATCATTTTTACGGCACTGATGCCTGGGCGGTACGCTTTGATTTCAGGGAAGTCTATCCCTCGCAGGTAAACAGCGAGTTTAATGTCAGCCAGGCCATGATTTTTCTGCCGCAACTGGTCGATTCTGTGCGCGTGGAGTTGTTCAATGACTCCCAGGGAGCACCTGGCAGCAGCCTGACCTGGGCCAAGGTGCCCGTCAGCGACTACCAAACGGTGATCGATTTTCCAGTCAGCGTTCAGGAAGACACGCTGTGGTTGGTCGTCTATTATCAGACCAATTTCAGCACTCGCTTTGTCTCAGCCTCGGAAGGCGGTGGCACCCACAGCTATTTCTGGAATACCAATCTCCAGAATCCCTATTGGCAGAGTTTCTTTGGCGCCGGTTTCAACGCGGAGTTGCTGTTCGGACTGGGCGGCGATTTCGTTCTTGACAATCCGGATCTGGAACTGGTTTCATTTGACCTCACGGGCAACATCCATCCCCGGGAGACCGTGGGTCCGACCTTCAGTGTTTACAACCATTCCGATCAGGCGGTCACAGGCGCCGTACTCGGCTTTAATGTCTATTCTCCGGATCCTCAGTTTGCCTTTTACGACGAGATCTTGATCCCTGGAGAGTTGGCACCGCGTAGTTTGTACGTCTGGGACAGCCAAAGCCCCGGTTTTACCGACCATCAGTTCGACTTGCCCGCCAACCCTCTGCAGATCAAGCTGAGGGCTGCGCTGACCAGCCCTCTGCAGGATAACGATCCCCAGGCCAATAATGTCAGATTGATCCATCGCTTCAGTTTTACGGAACTGTTTCCGATCTATCTGACCGAAAACTTCCTTCGTTACCCGGATCTGGACACTGTGACCGCGATCCAGGACCAATACAGCTTTCCTCAACAGCACATGCTCAATTTCTTCCCCATCTTAAGCGATAGCCTGGGCAATGTGCCGGCTCAGATCCGTTACAACTGGTATCAGTTTAATTCACTGCCCCGCACTGTGATTGGAGGTGATCTTCGGATCAATGGTTTTGCGGCCAACTATATCAGTCTATATGATCAGTTATGCACCCAGGTTCAAACGCAAAGAACCTTTGTCACCACTTCCAACTGCCGCCTGAATTACATCCAGCAAAATGACCTGTTATCGGCTGAACTAACTCTGACCAACGCCAACACCATGCTCTATACCAGCGCCACGGAATACAACCTGGTGGGCAATTCGTTGCTGCATTTGGGTCTGTTCAAACGGGTGATGCTGGACGGTACTGATCGCTGGGTCATTGACCGATGGATCAGCCATGCCGGCCCGATCACCGGGACGCTGAATGCAGGAGAGAGCTATATCACCTCCTTTAATATCCCGCTGAACAATCTGACACTGGCTGAGCTGAGCCAGAATTACCGGCTTTATTACTGGCTGCAACTGGAGGACGGAGGGCGGATCCTGTTTTCCGCCTGGACTGATTTCTCCGGCATTGTCGCCAATAATGATTGCTGGATATCCCCGCCGCGCCTCAGAGCTGATCCCACTCCGCTCCGCCCCGGCTCCAAAATGTCGGTCACCCTCGGCGGTGGGGAAATCATAGCGCATCTGCAGATCTACAACATCCGCGGTCAGAAGCTGTTGGATTCACCCCTTCCGGTGCGTACAATGGAACTCACAACAGATCTCTTTCCCGCTTCGGGAGTGTATTTATTACGCGTCAGGCAGCTTGGCGGGCAAAACCGACGCTGGTTGCAAACCAAGATCAATGTCATCAAGTGAAGATTATGGAACATATCGAAATCGCCGATCTGAAAGACCATCTGGGCAAAGAGCTGATAGGCTTCTATCTGGTTACCGAAAAAGAACTGCGCGATGGGAAAAACGACAAATTCCTCCGCCTGAGGCTGCAGGACCGCAGCGGCAGCTTGGCAGCTTATGTCTGGAAAGACGCACCCCAAGTGGGGGAAGCGTTTTCCGTGGGCGATGTGGTCAAGATCAAAGCCACTGTGACAGTATACAAAGAACAGATTCAGCTCAATATCATGCAACTGCGTTTCGCGGATCACTCCGAGTACAGCATCGAGCAGTTCGTGGTCGCCAGCAGCAAGGATCCGGAGCAATTGGCCGAGCAGCTGTTCGGATTTGTAGACTCGGTGGAGAATACCTGGCTCAAGCAGTTGCTACGCGGCATCTTTGACGACAAGGACATTTTCACCAGGTTCCTTGAGGCTCCGGCGGCAAAAAGCTGGCATCACAACTACCTGCACGGCCTCTTGGAACACACCGTGTCCGTGACCAGGATCGCGCACTTCGTGGCAGACCTTTATCCGGTGAACCGCGACCTGCTCATCAGCGGAGCCTTGTTGCACGATCTGGGCAAGATTTATGAGTACAACTCCAAGGGTGCCATAGAATTCACCGAGATCGGCCGCTTGGTCGGGCATCTCAGCCTGTGCGATCAACTACTCTGCGAACGGGCAAGGCGCATCACTGGGTTTCCAGAGTCATTGCTCATGAATCTGCGTCATCTGATCCTGGCACACCACGGGGAATATGAGAATGCTTCAGTCCGCCTGCCTCAGACGATCGAAGCCCTGCTGCTGCACCATTGCGACAATCTGGACGCGCAAACCGTCGGTGTCGCGCAGCTGTTACTCGCCGCCCCGGATGGCGCCATCTGGACCGAATTTGATAAGCTGAACAACCGCTATTACCATCTTACCAGACTTTAGACCATGTTCCAACTCTCGGTTCTGGTCAGCGGATCCAAGGGCAACGCCGTTCTGATCCGGACAGCCGAGACGCTCGTATTGTTGGACGCAGGTGTATCCGCCAAAACGATTTATACCAATATGGAGAATCTGGGCATTGACCGGCGCGAGCTCCGTGCGGTCGTGGTCAGCCACGAGCATTCGGACCATACGCGTGGCGTCGGCGCCGCCCTCCGCCAGCTCAAGATCCCGCTTTACATCAACCGGGACACCCTGGCTCAATGCCAGCACAGGATCGGCAAACTGCCTTTGCCCGTGCAGCTTTTTGAAACCGGTTACCCATTTGCGATTGGGGACTTGCAGGTGCATCCTTTCTCATCTTCACATGACGCGGCTGACAGCTGCAACTTCACTTTTCAGCGCAGGGACGACCCGCGGAGCAAGCTGGGCATAGCGACCGATCTTGGCTATCCCACGGCTTTGGCCGTCCAGCAATTGAAAAACTGTACTACGCTTGTACTGGAAAGCAATCACGACGAACGCCTGTTGATGGAGGGGCCTTATGAGTGGCCGCTCAAACAGCGCATCAAAAGCATCACCGGTCATTTATCCAATCTGCAGGCTGTGGGGGTGGTGAGCCAGATCCTGCATCAGGGACTGCAAAACCTGATCCTGGCCCACCTCAGCGAGATCAACAACGATCCGCAATTGGCCTGCCGGACGATGCAAAACTATCTGGACTCCATGCGCAGCCAAACAAAACTAATGATTGCCGGGCAATACCAGCCCACACCCCTGATCGATGTCTGAGAACACTTCCGTCAGCGCCAAAGCCAGAACTGGCCTGCTTCTCAGTCTGCTGCTCCTCTGCTGGCTGCCGCTCTGGCCGCAAGCCGGGGCTCCGCTGGCCCCAGAGCATCCCGACACGCTGTATCTGCATTCAGAGATTCTGATCGATCCCTGGACTTGGCTCCGGCAGCGTGAGCATCCCCAATTGCCAGGTGTCCTGGCCGCCGAAGAGCGTTACGCGGAATCCCAGCTCAAATCCAGCCGCAGATTGGCACGGAAGCTGGTCAAGGAAATGAACTGGGGCTCACCCAAAGAACACACTTCCGAGCCCAGGGAAGAGAACGGCTATCTCTACTACACCAAAACGCGGAGCAATCAAAGTTATCCTGTGCATTACCGGCGTCTGGACAGCCCCAACGCCCGTGAACAGGTGATCCTGGACGAGAACAAACTCGCCCGCGGCCATAGTTTTTTTTCCCTCGATGTCTTCAAAGTCAGCCCGGATACCCGTTTCTTGGCCTATAGCGCCGATTTTACCGGCGACGAAGATTATACTCTGTTCATCAAGGATCTGGAGGCTGGAGCCACTTGGGAAACGCGCATCATCAACCTCGATGACGCTCTGTGGCTGCCAGACAGCCGTAGTTTGCTGCTGACTACGGTTAACTCGCGATTCCAGACCGACAGCGCCTGGCTCTACGACAGCACAACCGGCCAATTCACTTCACTCTACGAGGAATCCGACCCCACTTTTGATCTCGGCATCGATTACAGTGAGGACCGCCAGTTCATCTTTCTCAGTTCCAGCAGCAGCGACACCGTGCAGAACTGGTTTCTGCGGGCTGACGATCCCGCTTGCACACTGCGGCCCTTCAATCCCAGAGTGAGGTACACGGAGATCTATCCTGAGCATATGGCCGGATCGTTCTATCTGCTTTCCAATCATGAGTACCAGGATTTTGCCCTGTACAGGGCAGCGGACGACAGCATTGCCATGTCCGCCTGGTCGGTCCTGGTGCCGGGCCGGACAGGTGAGCCGATCGAGAATTACCTGCTGCTGAGAGACACAGTTGCGGTGCTCAAACGTAAGGGGGGATTTCAGTGTCTGGATCTGATCGACCTGGCCTCAGGCCAGCTGCGTCGGGCCATCCAGCCGGAATCGCCCAGCCAGCTGGGGCTTCTGGACCTGGCGCCCTGCGGATCCGACAGCCTCTTTTACTATCTCGAAAACGAGGCGACGCCTTATACCGAGATCCGGCATCTGGTCTCGTCCGGCAAAGAAATGGTGATCTATCCCGATCTCTGGGAGATGGCCTCCGGCTATCCGGAATACCGCATCGAATTGCATTGGGTGGTGGCGCCGGACAGCGTCCGCATACCCCTGCGACTGATCTGCAGGAAAGATCTGGATACCAGCCTGCCGCAACCGCTCTGGCTGTACGGTTATGGCGCTTACGGCAGCTGCGAGGACCCGTATTTTGACTTCAGCCTGCTTAGTTTGCTGGACCGCGGGTTCATTTATGCCGTGGCGCATGTGCGCGGCGGGGGAGAGCTGGGACTGGCCTGGCAGCAGGGCGGGCGGCACCTGAACAAATTGAACAGCTGCACAGATTTCATCGCCTGCATCGATTATCTGACTGCAAATGGATATACTACGTCGGAGCAGCTGGTGATCGAAGGCGGCAGCGCCGGCGGACTGCTGATCGGAACGGTGATCAACCTGGCTCCGGGAAAAATGCGGGTGGCAATTGCGGATGTTCCCTTCGTGGATCTGCTGAACACCATGCTGGATCCAGATTTACCCCTCACACAGCAGGAATACGCCGAGTGGGGCGATCCGAACCGGATGGAAGAATTTCACTACCTCCGCTCCTATTCGCCATACGACAATGTCCGCCCCGCCGAGTATCCCGCCATTCTGGTACACGCGGCCTGGGAGGATATCCGGGTCGGATTTTGGGAGGGCTTGAAATGGGTGCAGAAACTCCGCCGTTGCAACCGGGGCAGCAACCCCATCATCTATCTGCTGGAACGCGATCAGGGTCATCTGGGCAGCGGCGACAGTATCCAAAGCTTTAAAACGCGGGCCCGTATCATGGCTTGGGCGGTTTCACTGCTTGATCAATAGGCTCTTGGTCCAGGGCGTTAATCAATTGATAATCAAGCCTTAATCAAGTCTTAATAATTAACGCTTGATTAAGGCTTGATTATCACTTGGTTAAGGCTTAGCGGTAAGGACCAGGGGCGGGAAATGCGGCGAAAATATTATATGCCAATACAATGGCGGGTTTATAACCAAATTCGGATGGTCACCTAAACTGCCGAGCTGTCTGAGTTGGGAACCGGATTGTCCGCGGGGCGGAATATTATTGATGCGCAATAATTATTAGGCAAGTGTAGGTTGAGGTCCAAAATCAGGCGCCAAGAGGAAAATTGACTTGACAGTATGAAGGGCGGGATATTCTTGACACAAGGCATAATCTTATTTGTTATGGACACCTGATTTTACCGTCAGGTGTTCAGGCAACAAGATGCCAATGAGTTGATAAACATGATTAGAGTAAACCAACCTAACAGCCATTCAGGGAGATTACTCATGAATAAGGCCATGCTCATACTTATCGCGCTGTTGAGCGTATTTGCTCTGGCGGCGCAAAACCAGGTATCAGATCTGACGGGTAGCGCAAATCTCTCTGACTCCCAATCCGCCCCTGCCAGTACTCGGGATTTTTCCTTCAACTTTGACTCCGCCCCCTACAATCTCCCTGATCCCATAGACGTCGCCGATCCTGGAACCGGGGTGTTCAATGAGGACCAGAACTGGACCAAAGATTTCACGCGGCATATCAACAATCCCGGGAGCGTGACCCTCTATCTCAATGTCCAAGGTACCCCGCTGCACCTGACAGTGAGCGTTCCCGACCCCGGCAATCTACTAACGCTGCAGTTTGCGCCGGAATCCAACTGGTATGGCAACGAAATTCTGACCCTGGTGCTGTCCGACGCACCGGAAGGTACTCCGGGCCGCGTTGAAGTCTATGCGCAGATCCGGGTCAATGTGACCAATGTTCCGGATCCGCCGCTTTGGAGCAATCTACCGGACGGCAATGTCTGGTTCACGCCTGAAGACACAGCCCTGACCATCGATTTTCAGGATTATGTGAGCTGTGTCGATGCCGAGCCGGCGGACTTTGATCTCTATGTCCTGCCGGGATCGTATCCCATCACAGTGACTCAGGCTCCCACCTCCACAGGGCCTTTGGTGACTTTCACCCCGCAAACAAACTATAATGGCGTGGCCACGTACACCGTCAATGCCGTGGACCGCGTTTCCAACGCCGTGAGCGAGCAGCAGATCCAGATCAATGTGCAGCCGGTCAATGATCCGCCCGTATTTCAGTATTGGTATCCCTATCAGCTGGAGGTCAACATCAATCAGGGCGATTCGCTGTATTTCTTTGCCATAGTTGAAGATCCGGATAATCCTCCGAGCATGTTGCAAAACACCTGGACCCTCAGCCCCGACGACAGCCCCGGATCGCGTGTGCCGGGTATCTTTGGCTGGGGCTGGCGTTTTGTGGATCCCGGATTTTTCGTTTTGGACTATACCGTGTCCGATGGTGCTGATTCCACGTCCATAGCCTGGAACATCGCCGTGCGTCCCTACGGTCCGCAATTCGATCCTCCAGGCAGCACTTATCAAAACTCTGTGGCTGTGAATATAACAGTTCCGGATCAGTTTTCCGGAGCGCTGATCTATTACACCACCGATGGCAGTGTGCCCAGTGAGAGTTCACAGCTTTACAACCAGCCGATCCAACTGGATACCATACCCAATCAGGAATACACGACCCAGATCAGGTCGCTGTTTGTGGCATCAGGATATCCGACTTCGCAGATCAGCGGCCAGACTTACAAGATCACCGGGACCGTGGCGGATCCGGCTTTCAGTCCTTCCGGCGGCTTGTATTATACGCCGCAGCAGGTCCAGATCACTTGTGCCAATGCCGGTGCCACGATCTACTATACCACGGACGGAACTGATCCCGTGCCGGGCGAGCCGGGCACCAATGTCTACTCCAGCTGGATCCCCGTAAACGCGGATCTGACCATTAAAGCGACCGCCACGAGATCAGGCTGGCTGCCCAGCGCCATCATTACCCAGAGCTACCAGATCACCGGCGTGGTCGAGATCAACTCGCTGGACCTGAATCCCCAGCCATTGGGCATGGGTGAGTTTTGGCTGATCAATCCCGGCGAAACGATCGATGTTCAGATCCAGAACCTGGCGCTGGCTCCTGCTGGCGCGACGCTTTATTATACGACTGACTACTCCTATCCGGATCCGGACAATCCTTCAGCCCAGATCTATACGCCTGGCCTGATCATATCCCTGAATGCGCCCACCATGCTGACTTTCCGGGCTTGGCTGACCGATTGGCTACCCAGCAACACCTACAGTTTTTTCTATGACATCCACACCCTGACTTACCTGACTCCTTTTCCCAACGGGACTGTGTTTGATCCGGTGCCCGGCTACAGCACCCAACCCATTAGCGTAAGTATCAGCACGGACACCAATCCCCCCGGGTCCCCAGTTTACTACACTACTGATGGCAGTTATCCGGTGGAGGACCCGCAACTCCTTTATACAGGACCCATACCGATCAATCAGACCACGACGCTCAATGTCGTGGCTGTCTACCCCGGTTTTGAGCCCAGCGAGCTGTTCACCGGCGAGTTCATTATCACAGGCACGGTCAGCGCGCCGGTCTTCGATCCCCCTCCCGGCGGCTACGACGCTCCCATCCAGGTAAGTCTGACCAGCGATGCAGAAGCCGCGATTTATTACACTACAGATGGCAGCGATCCGGCCCTTGCTTCGACATTGTACACCGGACCCCTGACCCTGAATCTGGGTCCCAACCAGCTTCGCGCCCGGGCATATCGCGAACACTGGGATCCCAGTCCCATCAGCGAGGGCGTATACAGCATCGGTGTGCTGCCCAGTCCGGAATTCGATCTCGCCGCAGGCATCTATCAGGATCCCGTCGTGGTGCATCTGACGGTGCCTTCGGTGTCCGATGCGACGATATACTACACCATTGACGGCAGCGATCCCGATACCGGATCCATGGTCTATAATCCCGCCGCTGGTATCCCGATCGGGCTGGAAACGACTCTGACCATTAAAGCCATCGCCTGGAAATTCGGCTGGAACAGCAGCCCCATCGTCAGCAGAATTTATCAGGTGACTGGAACCGTTGCCACTCCGGCATTTGCTCCTGATGGCGGTGTCTTCTCCACTGCTGTTTCCGTAACTATCTCCAGCACCACGCCAGATGCTGTGATCCGCTATACACTTGACGGGCAGGAGCCCAGCCAGGACAACGGATTTGCCTATACGGAACCGATCGTGATCACCAGCAGCGTGACACTCAAGGCCAAAGCCTGGAAGACGGATTGGCGTCCCTCCGGAGTCTATGGTGCGATCTACACGATCATCGGCACGATCTCGGATCCGGTGTTCACTCCCGGTGCCGGTACCTATACGGCACCGGTCAATGTATATGTTTCGGTAAATCCGCCCGACGCTTCGGTCTATTATACCACTGACGGCAGCACACCCAGCCAAAGCAACGGAACTCTGTATTCCGGTCTGCCCATTTTGATCTCGGTGGATACACTTATACAAGCAGCTGCTTTCAAGACGGGCTGGAATCCCAGCGGTGTTTCCAGTGCCCAGTTTTATATCACCGGTTCCGTGGGAAGCCCTGTGTTTGATCCGCCAGCTGGCCAATATGCCTCAGCCCAGACGGTGCAGATAAGCGCTTCCCCTGCTTCGGCTGTGATCAAATACACGCTTGACGGTTCGGAGCCCAATTCCGATAATGGTTTTGTTTACGACCAGCCGGTTGTAATCAGCACCAATACTGTGGTTAAAGCTTTTGCCTATCAGAATGGATGGATTCCTTCACCGGTGGTCTCAGCAGCATACGTGATCAATGGACCTGTCGGAACTCCGCTGATCCGCCCCGCGGCCGGTTATTACTATTCTCTGCAAACAATCACGATCAGCGTCTATCCGGCGCAAGCCACGATCCGCTACACTCTGGACGGCAGCCAGCCCACGCCGGACAATGGATTCACATATAATGGCCCCTTTGTCATAAACTCAAATACTGTCGTCCGGGCCTACGCCTATTTGGAGAATTGGCTTGATTCCAGTGTGGAAAGTTCCGAGTATTTCTTTATAGTCAACAATCCGGTCCTCACTCCTGCCTCCGGAACCTATGCAGCGGCACAGACAGTGACGATGAGCGTCTCCACGCCCGGCGCCAGTGTCCGCTACACCCTAGATGGCAGCGATCCCGGACCAACCAATGGCACGCTCTATATCGATCCTGTGGTGATCAGTAGCAGTACTACGGTTAAGGCGATCGCCTACCGGGACGGGTGGCTCAATTCCAATGTGGTGACATCAACTTACATCATCAACGGTCCGGTTGCAACACCGGTCTTTACAGTGCCTGGAGGCGATTACTATAGCAGTTTCAGCGTAGGGATGAGCACTTTTCCTACTGCGGCCACGATCTGGTACACCACCGACGGTACAGAGCCCAGCCCGACCAACGGCACTGCCTACACGGCACCGGTCGCGATCTCGCAAACCACGGTGCTCCAGGCCCGAGCCTATCTGGATAACTGGCTGCCCTCTCAGATTAAAAACGCGACTTATAGTCTGTATGTCAGCCCAGTGAGTTTCAATCCTGTGGGCGGAACTTATGCGTCGGTACAACTGGTAAGTTTGAGTTCGGTTACGCCTGAAGCAGTGATCAGTTACACTCTGGATAACACGGATCCCGTCCCAGGCACCAGCCCGGTCTATGACCCCCTCAATCCGATTTTGGTTGATCACACTCTAACGCTAAAAGCCATCGCTTCCAAGAGTGGCTGGTATTCTTCGGCCGTGACAAGTGCTGATTATGCGATTGACATTCCCTTGCCGAATGTGGCCGAACCCCAAATCCTGCCTGTAAGCGGAGCCTACACTGCCGCGCAGACCGTGACGATGACAACAGCTACGCCCGATGCAATTATCTATTATACTCTGGATGGCAGTGAACCAAGTCCTGTGAATGGACAGACGTACACAGGCGGCTTTGTCGTTTCCAACAGTGTATTGATCAAGGCCAGAGCCTACAAGGACGGGTATAATCCTTCGCCCATTGCCTCGGTTCAGTATATTATCCTGATTCCGATCGAGACAGTGGCAACGCCGGTTTTTGCTCCCCCTGCCGGTATCTACAATGAGCCGGTTCAGGTCGCCATCTCGACAACCACCGAGGGGGCAACCATACGATACACGCTCGACTCGACCGAGCCCTCATCAACCATAGGGACGATCTACACCGGGCCGATCAATATCTCCCAGACAACGACCATTAAGGCGATCGCGTACAAGACAGGGATGTATAACTCCTTGATCGCCAATGCCAGTTTTGTGATCAATATCATCATCCCCGAGGTCGCGGCACCCATGTTTAACCCTCCGACCGGCATTTATCAACAGGCCATCGATGTAGCTATCTCCACCACCACAGAAAATGCCGCGATCCGCTATACGACGGACGGCACCCTTCCCAGCCCGACTTATGGTGTCTTGTATGAATCCCCGATCAATATTGCGGAGGATACCAATCTCTTCATCCAAGCCATTGCCTATCGTGATGGCTGGAATTCCAGTCCCGTGGTGTCAGCGAACTACACCGTCACCGGTACAGTTGCTGATGTTGAGTTTTCGTTGCCGGGAGGCATCTACACCTCAGCTGTTTCAGTTGCGCTCAATACTGAAACGCTGGGGGCCGCTATCCGCTACACCTTGGACGGTTCTCAACCCTCTGAAGCGTCTCCTCTGTATACAACGCCGATTGTTGTGCCCCTGAATACTACTTATCAGATCAAAGCCAAGGCCTTCAAGATTCAATGGCTGCCCAGCAATGTTACACAGAATACCTATGTGGTTACGGGCCAGGTGAGCATCGCCAGTCCGGTGTTCACGCCTGCTGGAGGCACTTATA
>CAYXEF010000044.1:0-5630 GCA_964463825.1 uncultured Candidatus Cloacimonadota bacterium
TCTCTTGACAGGGAGCGCGGACAAAGTGAGATAGGCTTTATCCCGGTTTGGCCCTGGTGGCCTCTCCGGGCGTGGGAAAAGGAGTCAGCATGGACAAACTGCTTATGTCTTTTCTTCTGGCCTGCCTGCTTGGGAGCGCCGGCGCGGCAGTGTTCACGGTCGGCGGCGGAACCGGCAGCCAGAATTACGTCCCGGTCAACGGCAACACCAATTACGGCTGGAGCAAACTACTCTTCACCCTGGCCGAACTCAACGCCGCAGGATTGAGCGGCGCGAGTCAAATCAGCGGCATCGGGATGAATGTGGAAAACTATCCTGCCAACTACACGCTTTACCATCAGAGCATCTTCCTCCGCAACACCACGGCATCCGCCTACGCCGCGTCCGGAGAGGCCCAACCCGACAGCACGCTGTTCACGCCGGTCTTTGCCGGGACCTTGGTGCTGCACGGACCCGGCTGGTTTCAGGTGGCGTTCTCGCAGGTCTTCAGTTGGGACGGCAGCGGCGGCATCGAGATCCTGTGGAAAAATCGCGACGGCACCGGACAAGGCGATTATCCGCGCTTTTTCTACACCGGCACCAGCCCCGCCTACCGCGCGGTGTACAAACACGACAACGTCTATCCCACGGGCAGCGGGACCAGTTATTACAACCGGCCGAATCTGCAGCTGATCACACCGATGGCGCCGTCTCCGGCAGTGGCCCTCTATCCGCTGGCAGGCGGCTTGATGCTGCCGGGCTCGCAGCTGTTGTGGAAGAGCGGGGGCGGTTGCCCCACCAGTTACGATGTCTTTCTGGACACGGCGGATCCCCCCGCGCAGCTGGTCAGTACTGGGCAATCATCTGCGTCTTACACTCCGGATCTGGCTCCGGGGACGCAATACTACTGGAAAGTGGTGCCCGCCAATCCCTACGGCAGCCCGGGCGCGGCGCCGGTCTGGAATTTCAACACACCGGCGGTCAATCAACTGGCGGAGAGTTTCGAAACTGGAGTCTTTCCTCCTTTAGGCTGGAGCAATCCGGGCAATTTCACCAGCAGCGCCATCTACCCCTATCACGGTTCGGCCTGCGCTTTGGCCGCCAGCGGCATCGCTGGGAATCTGCTGGCAACGCCGCGCCTGGATCTAAATGCCAATTCCCGCCTCAGCTTTACTGCCCGCACCACCACCACCAGCGGCAACGCCCGCGTCCGGATCAAATACTCTGAAAACGGCCAGAACTGGAGCCAGTTGGGTGACGCGCTCAGTTTGACCACTCCCGGGACTTGGCAACTCTTTGACCTTGATCTGTCCACCTTGGCAGGCCAGTCCTGCTATCTGGGCCTGGAAGCCTTCAACGCCGGAGCCAGCGGCAACGTCTACATCTACCTCGACCACATCGTCGGACCGCCTGTGGCGGGGGAACTTGCCGCGCCGACACTCAGCATCAGCAGCGTGGGAGCCGATATCCGCCTGGATTGGACGGCTGTGTCTGGCGCCACCGGCTACCGGCTCTACGCATCCGGGAACCCCGATTCCTGGCCGCCCACGCCGGCCTTCCTCTATGGCCCGGAGATCCAGAGCTGCGTGTTGCCCGCGCAGCCCCGGCAGTTCTTCCGATTGACGGCCGTGACAGAGTAAACCGGGCGATCGGAGGTGTCCAGGGGTCCGACTTGAAGGTCGCGGCCTGCGATTCCGCTTGACAGAAATCCGCTGTTTGAATAACACTGAAGGATTGCCGGGAAGACAGAAAGAGACAGGGAGGCGCCATGGCGCTGGTATTGAAGACGACGAAGTTTGTGGAGTCGCAGATCGACACCTTTTTGGATGTGGTGAGTGATGCGGCGCTGCTATTCCAATTGGGGATCGAGGACTATCTGCAGGGTCGGGGTGCGCAGTTTGAGGAGCGTTTGGGCCTGATCCGGGAGCATGAGAAGAAGGCTGACGACCTGCGGGTGGCGATCGAGCGTTATTTGTATGAGCGGACGCTGATCCCGGAGAACCGGGGGGACGTGTTGGCGATTTTGGAAAACACGGACGAGGTGGTGGACCACATCAAGGACACATTGATGCAGTTTTCGATCGAGTCGCCGGCCATACCGGAGGCGTTGGACGACCTGTGGCTGCAGACGACGCGGGCCTCGACGGCGGCGGTGGAGCAGCTGGTGTATGCGGTGCGGAGTTTTTTCCGGGATCTGGCGGCGGTGAACAACTACATCCACAAGGTCTATTTTTTTGAGCGGGAGGCGGACCACATCGGGGAGAAGCTGCGCCGGGCGATCTTCGCTTTGGACATCGACCTGGCGCTGAAGAGCCATCTGCGCTGGTTCGCCATCCACATCGAGCAGATCTCGGACTACGCGCAGGCGGTCTGCGACCGGCTCTCGATTTACACGATCAAACGTCAGCTCTGACGCCGGGCGATGATCTTCGTTTATCTGATCAGCGGCCTGTTTATCGGTTGGTCTTTGGGGGCCAACGACACGGGCAATATCTTCGGGGCGGCGGTGGCGACGCGGATGATGCGCTTCCGGAAGGCCGCGCTGATCGCCGCGCTCTTCACCTCGCTGGGGGCCATCATCGAAGGCAGCGGGCCGGCGGCGACTTTGGGCCGGCTGGGCTCGGTGGACGCTTTGGGCGGAGCCTTCACGGTGGCGCTGGCGGCCGCTCTGGCGATCCTGGTGATCGTGCGGCTGGGTATCCCGGTCTCCATCTCGCAGACCATCGTGGGCGCGCTGATCGGCTGGAACTACTTTGCCGGACGGCTCACCAACTACCAGTCCCTGCTCACCATCGCCAGCAGCTGGGTGACGGCCTTCGTGGCGGCGGCGGGAGTGGCGGCGCTGCTCTTCTGGATCTTCAAAGGCTGGATCAACCGCTCGCAGCGCCACCTGCTGGAGCAGGACATGCTGATCCGCTACGCGCTGGTGGTCTTCGGAGCCCTGGGCGCCTACTATCTGGGCGCGAACAATATCGCCAACGCCGTGGGGGTGTTCGTCCCGGTGACGCCCTTCAAGGATCTGCAGCTGGGGGGCCTCCTCACGCTGAGCGGCGTGCGCCAGCTCTACATCGTGGGCGCGCTCAGCCTGGTGCTGGGCATCTACACTTTTTCCCGCCGGGTGATGGGCACCGTGGGACGGGATCTCTTCCAGCTTTCGCCGGTGACGGCGCTGGTGGCGCTATTGGCGGAATTCACCGTGCTCTTCCTCTTCACCTCGCGGGGTTTGTCCCGGCTGCTGCTGGCCTTGGGGCTGCCGACCATCCCGCTGGTGCCGATCTCCTCGACGCAGGTGATGGTGGGCGCTGTGATCGGCATCGGGTTGGCCAAAGGCGGCAAAAATATCCGCTACAACGTGCTGGGCAGGGTCTCGCTGGCCTGGATCGCCGCTCCCGCCATGGCCTTCCTCTTTTCCTTCGTGGCGCTGTTCATCACCCAAAACGTATTTGAACTGGAGGTGCACCACCCGCTGGATTACAAGGTGGACAAGGCCGCCGTACTGGAGATCGAACGCCGCGGCATCGACAGCAATAAACTGGCCTTTGTGAACCTGCGCAGCTTTGACAGCGAACGCGCGCTCTACCGCGAACTGGTGCAGGACGGGGCCTATCCGCCGCAGGTGGCCAAAGAGATCGTCAGCATCTGCGAGCTGCATCCGCTGGAAGTGAAGCTGGAGCTCTTGCGCAAACGCGGGCTGGACCAACGCCTGAGCGCGGACCAGCTGGCGGCCCTGGAGGCGCTCGAGGGCAGAAAGTTCAGGCGGCGCTGGCAACTGCAGCAGGCTTTGGAGACGGAGCCCGGCTGGAGATTGCGCGAGCCGGCGCTGACGAACGCGGACAAGGACCGCAATTCCGCCGTGCAGGGGGATCTGGATCTGCTTTTCAGAGTCTTCTACGCTCCGGGGCCGCCGCCGCGATGAATCCCTTCACGCTGCGCATCCTGCCGCTGATATTGGCCTTCGGGCTGGGTTTCGGGCTCAGGCGGCTCAAATTGCTCTCCGCCTCCGACGCGCCAATATTGCTGCGCTTCGTGCTCTGCTCCAGCATTCCGGCCCTGATGATTTTGGCCATCTACCGGGTGCGCCTGGCGCCGGATATGAGCCTGATCCCCGTGGCCGCGATGCTGGTGGTGTTCGGTGTCTTCGGCCTCTCCACGCTGGCCAAACCAAGGCTGAAACTCCCCGGGCCGACCTACGGCAGCTTCCTGGTGGGCACCCTGATCATGAACACCGCCTACGCCCTGCCCTTTTACAAAGCGGCGTTCGGCGACGAAGGGCTGGCCCGCGCCTCGCTCTTCGACATCGGCAACACCATCCTCATCTTCACCTTTTCCTACTACAACGCGATCAAATACGGCGATAACGACCACACGGACAAGATCCGCTGGAACAAGTTCCTGAAGCTGCCGCCGCTCTGGAGCATGGCCTTCGCCTTCGGCCTCAAGGCGGCGGGGTGGAAAATCCCGGAAGTGGGGGTCAACTTCCTGGAATTGGTGGGGCAACCGCTGGGGCCGATCATGATGATCGCGCTGGGGCTGACCTTCGCGCCGCGGCTCTCGCATCTGGGCAAGGCGCTGATCGCGGTGGCGATCCGTATGGCGGGGGGATTGGCGCTCGGTTGGCTATTGGCCTGGGCGTTCGGGCTGCAGGGCGTCACGCGGAATGTGGTGATCGTCTGCGCCTCGCTGCCCGTGGGCTTCAACACGCTGATCTTCGCCAACCTGGAAAACCTGGACCGGGAGTTCGCCGCCACCATGGTCTCCCTCTCCATCCTGATCTCGCTGGTGTCGATCCCGTTTTTGATCCAGGCGGTGGGGTGAGTTTTCCCTGAGGGCTGGCTGGTTCGCCGCGGGTCGGCTGCGCGAATAGTACCCGCCGCAAGTAGGGGAAGTGTTGGGGAAGTATTCGGGCGGCAGGGCGGACGGCGCTCAGGGGGAGATGGTGTTGGTCTGGGGTGGAGATATCATTTGGGATTTGATCCGGTTTCCGCACGAAAACGATCCCAAGCCTCAGTGTGTCATCCCGGACGCCGGGGTCCAGTCTTTTTCGGGGCTGGTGGATTGTGTTGTAAAGACTGGGTCCCGGGTAACCCACCCCACCAGATCGCTTCGCGATCCGTCGGGGACCCCGGTTCCCGGGATGACATACGGGTAACCCACCCCACCAGATCGCTTCGCGATCCGTCGGGGACCCCGGTTCCCGGGATGACATACGGGTAACCCACCCATCCACCAGACCGCTGACGCGATCCGGCAGGGGTCCCGGAGCCAGGGATGACAGTTGGAGCGTTTGGGTAAGATTATGTCGCGCCCTCCGGGACTCCCTGGGTTAGATGCGTTACGGATCGGGGGGCTTGCGGCCTGCGGCCGCTGCGCACCCACCGCTATAAAATGTCGCACCCTTCGGGGCTCAGGCTAAATAAGATCACCAAGCTGGAGTCGAGCGACGCAGGAGCATCGACTTCAGCATGTGTTTCATAGCGTGAGAGTCAGATCCTGGAGTCGAAGCTCCTGCGTCGCTCAACTCCAGGAAAGCGGCACACCTTCCAACCTTTAAACCTTTAAACCTTTAAACCTTTCCACCCTTCCACCCTTCATCACTTGCCAATCCGCGCCGACATTTCCCGCAGTTTGTCCACCGCCTCGGAGAGTTGGGC
>CAYXEF010000044.1:5730-9880 GCA_964463825.1 uncultured Candidatus Cloacimonadota bacterium
TGCCAATCCGCGCCGACATTTCCCGCAGTTTGTCCACCGCCTCGGAGAGTTGGGCGGTCTGCTCCCGCAGGGCCTGGGTGAGTTCCTCGAGTTTGAGGGCGTATTGGGACTCGATGCGTTTGGTGAGGAGGCTGAATTGTTCCCTGAGGATGGCCTCTGACTGCTCTTTGCGCTTGCGGGGCAGGTAGAAGGCGAAGAGCCAGATCACGCCGGCCAAAATCAGCAGCGAGACGAGGCCGGAAACGATGAGATAGGTTTTGAGCTGGGACATCAGGCTGCCCAGCAGATCGTCGCTTAATAGCGAGGACAGGTCCAGATCAGACAGAAGTTGGTCATACATCAGGCTGCTCCTTTGTTTGGACTTGGTTCACCGAGAAGAAAAGGACTGTCCGGGGGTGGACAGTCCTTCTTTTACTGGAGATTTATGGGGGTTAAAACCGGTAATTGAGGTTGAGGGTGCCGGAGATCACGGAGGCGTTGTAGACGCCGGCCATGTTGGTGGCGGTCTGCGTGGCGACGGTGCGTTCCGGGAAATAGACATACTGGCCGCTGAGATCCACGGTCCAATTGCCGAAATCCCTGCCGAAGCCGAGGTTGCCGCTGATCTTGTCGCCGATGTCGGAGAGCGTGGGCAATTGCGTGGCTTCCTCGATCGGGGTCTGGTCGTAATAGGCGCCGGCGCGGATGCTGGAGCAGGGCAGGCGGTATTCGGCTCCCAGGCTGACGCGGTGGGTGTTCTGCCAATCAAAGACGAGATCGGTCTCGGTCACGGTGGCCTGCATGGTGGGGTGTCCGGCCAGGACGACGATCGGGTTTTCCATCTCCACTTTGACCATGTCCAGGCGGTCCCACATGGTGTAGGCGTAGTCGAGGTTGAGGGTCATTTGGGGGGTCAATTGGTAGGAGAGACCGCCGCCGAGTTCGGCCGGGAGTTTGAGTTGGGCGGTGATGTCCTCGGTGCCGCCGTAGGTGGCGGGGACCATGAAGGCGGGATTATTGCCCCAGACGCTGAAATTGGCGAGGTCGCTCAGCCAGAGCAGGACTTCCGCCTCGCCCTGCAAATAGATGTTGGAGGGCCAGCGGCCATTGAAGCCGAGGGAGAGTTTTTCCAGGGGCTTGTACATCAGGCCGAGGTTGCCGCCCACGCCCAGTCCGCTGCCGCTCATGTCGAAGGTCGTGGGGGCGAAATAGGAGGAGGTGGGGCTGGGCTTGATCTGGGCGAGGTCGATGGAGCCGTAGAGCAGGCTGAGGCCGAGTCCGAAAGAGAAGTTTTCCAGGGGGCGGTAGGCGACTGTGGGATGGATGTCGATCACGGCCACGGAGGAGGCCATTTCATCTTTGGGAAAGCCGGGGGACCAGGTCAGAGCCGAGCCCAGCATGGTGGCGGGCAGCGTGTAGGCGTCCCAGGTGGAGCCCAGGCCGTAGGGCACGAACGCGCCGAATCCGAAACTGAGGTCCGGAACCTTGTTGTAGGAGGCGAAGAAATTGGGGAAGGCGCGCAGTTTTTTCACTGCATCCAGTTCGGTGGTGGTGAAACCGGGCAGGGTGGCGTCGGTGTTTTGCCAACTGGCGCTGGGTTGGATGGCGGTGACGCCGAGGGAGATTTCGTTTTGATTAAGGAAAGCGAGTCCGGCGGGATTCCAGTACATCGCGGAGCCGTCGTCCGCCATGCCGCGGAAGGCGCCGCCCAGAGACACTGCGCGGGTGCCCAGTCCGGAGAGGGCAAAGCCACCGGCAAAGAGGGTGGCGGCCATTCCGCTCAACACTGTCAGCAGGATGATACAACGGGCAAGTTTCATCTAAGGTCTCCTTGACTGATAAGTATCTGATTTTCCGTTCATTAAGGAATGGAGACAAAATAATCGGCAGGGCAATTCCAGTCAAGGAAAAAATTCTCGGGCAGAGAGTTATCGGTTTTGACGCTCTCCTCTCCGGGCGGTCGGCTCCTGCAGGCTCCGGAACGCGGGCCAGGGAAGGGGCTTGACAAAAACGGCCAGGCGCAAAGCTGGTAACCCCGGCCGGACAAACAAGCCTGTGCAGCCGGCCAATCCAAATCCAGGAAGTGACTTAGATGCCCGAGATCAAGATCAGTATTGAGACCGAAGCCGATCCGGCGGCCATCCTGGCCCTTTATCGCCAGGCGGGCTGGTGGCAGGAGGAGGACAATCCACAGAGCCTGGACTTCATCGCGCGGATCATACGCGAAACCTATTGCTTTGTGATCGCGAAAGCTGGCGACGAGATCATCGGCATGGGCCGCGCCATCAGCGACGGGGTCAGCGATGCCTACATCCAGGATGTTACCGTGCGCGGGGATTACCGGCGCCAGGGCATCGGCCAGGCCATCATGCGCAAACTGGTGGAGCACTTGCAGGCCCATCACATAGACTGGATCGGGCTGATCTCCGAGCCCGGCTTCGAAAACTTCTATGACGAGCTGGGTTTCTCGCGCATGGAAGGCTACACGCCGTTCCTGCTCAAACGGAGTTAAGGCGGCCGATGCTCGACCTGCAGCCCCTGACCCCAGCCCAGATCCCGCTGTTGCAGGACTTTCTGCACCGCTTTCCCCAGCAATCCTGCGATTACTCGGTCTGTAACCTGCAGACCTGGGGCAAGATCTACCGCAATCAATACGCCGTCTGGCGCGGGCACCTGATCCTGGTCAATCCCAAGTACGGCTACATCTTTTACCCCGTGGGGCCAGGCCTGCCGGCCAGCGAACTGCATGAACTGCTCAGGCAGTATCAGGCGCTGGAGCCGGAGGCCGAACTGATCCTGATTCCGGAGGACTGGCAGCAGCGGCAGCCGGACCTGGCTGAGTTCTTCAGCGTCTGTGAGGAGCGGGATTGGGCGGACTATGTCTACTCGGTAAACGACATGGTGAGGTTGTCCGGCAAGAAACTGGCCAAGAAAAAGAATCTCGTGTCGCAGTTCGTGCGCGCGTATCCGGATTACCACGTACTGCCGGTGACGCCGGACAAGCACGGGGTGATCCTGCGGTTCACGGAAAAATGGCGCCGGGAACGCAACGCGGAAGGGATCTACCTGCACACGGAATACAACGCCATCTGCAACACCCTGGAAATGTGGGACATCCTGCCCGTGGAAGGAATCATCATCTGCCACGAGCACCGCATCTCCGCCTACTCCATCTTCAGCGCCCAAACCGCGGACATGGCCACGGTGCATTTCGAGAAGTTCGATCCCCAGATGAAAGGCAGCGCGCAACTCATCAACTGGGAAACGGCACGGGCCTTGCAGGGACGTTACAAGTGGCTGAACCGGGAGCAGGACATGGGGCTGGAAGGCCTCAGGCAGGCGAAGCTGAGTTACGCGCCGGAGCGCATGATCCCCTTCATCATCGGCAAACCGCTGCCCTGAGCAGCCAGGCCGCCAGCAGGAACAGTCCCCAACTGACCACGAAGGCCAGAATACGCCTGGGCCGGGGGTAGTGGAACAATTGCGCCGCCACAGGCAAGAGATCCCGCCTCTGCCAGCGCCTGTGGTAACGTGCCAGCAAGGGATGCGGCGCCAGAGCCTGCAATTGCCTTAATTGGCGGAGATGTATCTGGTGGTAGTTGCGGCTGGCCTTGGTGCCGTCCAAACTGTAATAACTGAAGCCGCGGCAATCGAATTCCGGCAGTTTCCGTAGATAACACTGGCAGCCTCTCTGGAAGAGCTTTGTGGCCTGCTCGAGCCCGGCGAGGCGTCCGGCGGCTTCCAGTTTCAGCAGCGTGCCGGCCATTCCATTGAGTACGAAGCTTTTGGGCGTGTCCGGATACTCGGAGAACCAGAGCCCGCCATCCTCCAATTCCAACGCCAGGCCCTGGCCCGGCTCCAGGGTGTGGAGGATCTCCACGCACCAGCCAAGCCAGGGTCCCTCAGGCTCCAGAGTGTGGCGCTGCGCGAAGGCCACTAGCGCCGTGGCCTGGGCGAGGCAACTGTGCCAGGGCGGCTGCAGCCCCAAATCCGGCAGCGCGAAGTGATAGGGAAAGAGCATCCCGTCCGGCCCCCGCTCGGCCCAGTTGGCCAGCCAATCCGTCAAACGGCGGAAGCGCAGGAGTTCGGAGGTTTTGTACCGCTTGTCAAAGGACCGCACGGCAGCGGCGGCGATGAAGAGGGGATTGTATTGCAGGCCCTGCGCGCGGTA
>CAYXEF010000044.1:9980-20010 GCA_964463825.1 uncultured Candidatus Cloacimonadota bacterium
GCACGGCAGCGGCGGCGATGAAGAGGGGATTGTATTGCAGGCCCTGCGCGCGGTAAAGTTGCTGCGGAATGCCGTCGGGATCGTTTTTGGCGACCTGATTGGGCGGCCGGCCGGTGAGCCAGGCCAATGCGGCCTCGCCCCAGTCCTGCAATCTGGCCTCCCAGAGTTGCCAGACCAGCGCATGCGCCAGTGTGCCTCCCAACAGCCAGCCCATAAGATTCATGCCCCGGACCTGCGGCACGCCAGCAAACTCAACAGATAGAGCGCGAATTCCAAGAGCACGATGCAGGCTCCGGTCGGCAGGTCCAGCCACCAGGCCACAGCGAAGCCCAAAACGGCGGCCAGACTGGCGAGGCAGAAACTGGCGATCACGGCCAGGCTGAGCCGCCGCACCAGGTTGAAGGCCGTGGCGGCGGGCAGGATCAATTGCGCGCTGACCAGGATAATGCCCGCGGCGCGCAGGTTCACCACGATGCTGGCCGCCAGCAGGACCATGAACAACCTGTTGACCAGCGTGGCGGGCAGGCGGTAGAATTGAGCCATTTCCGTGTTGTAGGACAGATAAAAGAGTTCCTTGTAGAGACCGCCGATGAAAGCCAAAGTGATCAGCACCAGAGCCCCCAACTGCCAGAGGTCGCCACCGGAGACCAGCAGCACATTGCCGAAAAGGTAACTGGCCAGGTCGAAGCTGTAGCTCTTCTTGAGCGAGATCAGGACGATGCCCAGGGCCATGGACACGCTCAGGAAGATGGTGATGGTGTTGGCCTGGTCGAGCTGGTTGCGCCTGGCTAACCAACTGATGGCCAGGCTGACGCCCACCACGAAGAGCAGGGTGGTCGGCTGCAGGTGCCAGCCCAAAAGCAGCGCCAGGGCGATCCCGGCAAAGCCGATATGCGAGAGCGCCTCGCCCAGATAGGAAATCCGCCGCAGGGTCACAAAGGGCGAGAACAGTGCCAGCGAGGCCGAAGAAAGCACGGCGGCGAGCAGGGAACGCAGCAGAAAGGCCTGGCTGAACATCTCAGTAGCGTTTCTCGATGATGCGCAGCGCGTCGCCGAAGGTCTTGTGGACCAGCTCGGAATTGATCATCTCGGTGTGGTCGTGGCAATGCAGGCGGCGGTTGAGGCAGACCAGGAAGCTGCAGTATTCGGAGAGGGTGTTCAGGTCGTGCGAAATGGTGATCACGGTCTTGCCGGCCTGGTTGAGGTCGCGCAGCAGGGCGAAGAAGTTTTGCACGCCGGGCTGGTCGACAGAGGCTTCCGGCTCGTCCAGGATCAGGTATTTGCTCTCCGAGACCAGCGCCCGGGCCAGAAACACGCGCTGCAATTCGCCGCCAGAGAGCCGGCCGATCAGTTGGGAGGCCAGTTCCCGCGTGCCGGTGGTCTGCATGGCCTGCAGGGCGCGCTTTTTATGATCGGTCTTGAACCGGCCGCCGAGCCGCAATTCCCCGGCCAGGCCCATGAGCACGATCTCCAGCGCTGTGGCGGGGAAACGGCGGTCGTATTCCTCGCGTTGGGGCAGATAGCCGATGGGATGCTCTTTCAGCCAGGCCAGATACTCCTGCCCGTCGATCGTGATCGAGCCTTCCTGCAGCGGCAGCAAACCCAGGATCAGCTTGATCAGCGTGGATTTGCCGGCGCCGTTGGGGCCGATAATGGCCACGAATTCGCCATCCGCCAGGCGCAGGTTGATCTCTTCCAGGATCAGCGAAGAGCCCGCGCGGTGATTCAGATCTTTTATCTCGATCATGGCGCCGCGCCGGGCAGGGGCTGCCAGCTCTGTTGCATGCGTTCCCAATTGGCCAGGATCAGTTCTTCGGCGCTGTCCGCGTCCAGAGTGGCCCCGAGGGGGTCGAGTTCGATGATCCCGAGGTCGAATTCCCGCGCCAGCACATTGGCCGAGCGGCGGTCCAGCTGCGGCTCCACGCAGATGGCGCGGATGCCGTTGTCCCGGATCAGCTGGCCCAATTCCGCCAGCTGCCTGGCGCTGGGTTCGCGGCTGGGCGAGGCCTGCACCGAGCCCAGATTGCGGATGCCGTAGTCAAAGAGGAAGTGGTGGAAGCTGTCGTGATAGGTGATGAGGCCGATCTCGCCGTAGCGCAGGCGTTCCCGGACCAAGCGCTGATGCAGCCCGGTCAGCCGTTCCGACAGCGCTTTGGCGTTGACGCCGATCCGCTCCGCCAGTTCCGGCCACTGCTGCTGGAGCCGGGGTGTGAGCTGCGCCACGATCCTGAGCAGCAGGGTGGGCGAAAGCCAGAGATGGGGATTGACCGCCCCGCCGTGCTGATGTGGTTCTTTTGCATGTTCGGCCGCGTGGTGGGCGTGGTGGTCGCCCGCTTCCAGATCCAGCAGTTCGGCCAGGCAGAGGTGTTTGGCGCTGACGCCTTTAAGCGCCTGCTGCAACTGGGCTTCCAGATCCAGGCCGTTGGAGATGACCAGACTGGCGTCCTGCAGGGCTTGCAGGTCGGACGGCCGGGGATTCCAGTTGTGGGGCGAGGCGTGGGGCGGAACCAGCGTCCGCACCGCGAGGGTCTCGCCCACCAACTCCTTGAGCAGCAACTCGTAAGGGTGGACGGTGACCAGGATCAGATTCTGCCGCGGCCGGCGCGGAGCGCAGGAAATCAGGCTCAGCAGCAGGCAGAGCGCGGCGCAGCAGCGGACCGCGATCCGCATCACTCCATTTCTCGTAACAGCTGGGTCAAAAGGCGCACGCCGACGCCGGTGGCGCCGTAGGGATTGACGCCGCTTTCCTTGTCCTTGAGCGCGGTGCCGGCGATGTCCAGATGCAGCCAGGGCTTGTTTTCCACGAATTCCCGGATGAAGAGCCCGGCCGTGATCGCGCCGGCATAGGGCCCGCCGCTGTTTTTGAGGTCGGCGATGTCGCTCTTGATCAATTCCTTATACCCTTCGTGGGCAGGCAGTTGCCAGATCTTTTCGCCGGTGAAGTCGGAGGCCACCTGCAATTTTTCCAGCAGATGCTCGTCGTTGGTGAGCACGGCGGTGATCTGGTTGCCAAGCGCGCCCACGGCGGCGCCGGTGAGGGTGGCGATGTCGATCACCTTGCTGGCGTGCTCGCGCGTGATGGCGTAATGCACGGCGTCGATCAGGGTGAGGCGTCCTTCGGCGTCGGTGTTGATCACCTCGATGGTCTTGCCGGCCATGCTGCGGATGATGTCGCCGGTGTGGTAGGCTTCGCCGGAGATCATGTTTTCGCAGGCGGCGATGACGCCCAGCACGTTGAGCTTGAGTTTCAGCGTGGCGATGGCGGCGAAGGCGCCCAAAACGGCAGCCGCGCCGGCCATGTCGTTCTTCATGTGCACCATGCCCTGCGGGGTCTTGATGCAGTAGCCGCCGCTGTCGTAGGTGAGGCCTTTGCCGACCAGCGCGATGGTCTTGGCCTTGGGGTCGGGATTGCCGTGATAGCGCATGATGATCAGGCGCGGCTCCTGCGCGGAGCCCTTGGCGACGGCCAGAAAGGCCTCCATCTTGATGCGCTTGAGCTTGTCCGGACCGATGACCTCGATCGAGAAGCCGTATTGCAGCGCGGCTTTTTTGGCGGCTTCGGCCAAGGTCTCGGGATAAACCACGTTGGCAGGTTCGTTGACCAGATCGCGCGCCAAATTCGTCGCTTCGGCGTAGATACGGCCTTCCAGAATGCCGCGGTTGATGTGGCGCGAGGTTTTGGGATTCAGGGCCAGGTGCAGCGAGTCGATCGAGGTGTCCTTGCTCTCGCTCTGGTACTTGTCGAACTTATACTCCGTCAGCAGCGCGGCCTCGGCCAGCACGTGGCCGAAGTTCACCTCCCCGACCGGATTGCTGAAGCCCGGAAAGAGAAAGATCTCTTTGGCGTGCAGCTTCTGGGCGGCGCGCAGGCTCAGGGCGAAGAGGTGGCGCAGTTTCTCGCAATCCAGCGCGTGGGGATTGCCCACGCCGCAGAGGATGATGTTGCTGCGAAAACGCGCGTGCACCAGCGGAAAACTCTTGATGGCGGCGTATTCGAAGCTGAACTCTTCCTGTTTGACGATGACGTTGACGGCGTTGATGATGAATTCCGGCAGATATTCGATGCTGTGAATATCTCCCTTTTCACCGTGCATGATAATCACGGTGTCCATATGATCAGTTGGCTTGCGCAGCAAGTCGATCTTCATGGGTTACTCCTCTGGGTGTCTATTTTTGGCTAAGAAACTCATGCGGACCATCCCGGACCCGGGTCAGGGGGTGGCTTCGCCCCGGTTATCATTACGGACTCATTGCGGACTCACTGCGGACTAAGTCCGTAATGAGTCCGCAATGAGTCCGCAATGATAACGGGAGCGCCATCAGGCGGCAGCCATAAACGACTGCCGGGCTTGGGGTTGAGAAATCAGATTGGGGCAACTGTCTGCCGGGTATGGCAATAAGGGTGGAAAGTTGTCCGGCGGACATCAGAAATCCTCGCTCAAACTGAGGTAGTAGCTGGGCTTCGAATGACGCGAGAGATCGGTCATCCAGGCGATGTCCAGGCGCAGGACCAGATAGCCCAGATCCAGGCGGGGTCCGAAGCCGTAGCTCAGATAGAGATCCTGCAGACTGCCGTTGCGCATGCCGCGGAAGCCCTTGTAATCATCGAACACGGAGCCCAGATCGGTGAACAGGCTGCCGCGGATGTTCCCCAGCGTGATGGGGATGGGGAAGGCCAGGCTCAGGTATTCCAGCAAGGGGTAGCGCAGTTCCAGGCTGGCCAGGGCTTTCTTGGTGCCGGTCAGATTGCCTTCGTAGCCGCGCACGCCGTAGTAGCCGCTGAGATCGAAACGCTCGGGGGAATCGCCGCTGCTGAGGCCGGCGATGGCGCGCAGGGCGAGGGAATAACGCTTGCTGAACATCGTGTAGCTGCGCCAGTCCAGATAATTGGTGAGATACTCGAAGTTGCCGTCGGCGAGGGTGGTGCTCACGGAATACAGGGTACGCCAGCCTAAAAGCGGTCCCGTGCTGCCGTAGAGGGCGTTGTCCTGCACCAACCTCAGGCTGGGCGTGTAAACGATGTCCTGGCCCAGATCCTGGTTTGGGCCCCAGTGTCCGGTGTTGCCGGCGGGATCGTCCCAAAACCAGTCCGCCCAGTATTGGCCGCGCTGATAGACCAGGTGGTCCAGTTCGGCGCGGAAGAAACGGGAAAAAGGATAGCGGGTGAGAAAATAGAGTCCGGTCTGGCGCTGGCGGAGGCGGGCGTAATCGTCCAATCCGGGCTGAACGCTGCGCAGTATGAGCTCGTCGTTGAGGTTGAAAATGCCGAGGCCGAGGTCGGTCCTGTTTTTCAGATACAGATAGGTGAGCAGGAGGCTGGAATCCTCTAGCTTGCCGGAAATTTCGGCGTTGACGCCGATGCCGTGGTTGCCCATCAGGTCGCTCATGCTCAGTTCCAGATAACCGATGGTGCCCAAGCCTGAAGAATAGGCCAGTCCGCCCCACAGGCTGTCCAGGGAAAACTTGGTCCGGTAAGGTTTTACGACAGGCGTGGGACCTTTTTCCCGCGGGCGGTCGTCGTAGCTGTAATCGCGGACCAATTGCAGGGAATCCTCGCGGGTGAAGGCAAAATCCGGGACCTCGTCCCACAGGGGATCGCGCAAATCCCACTCGGAGGCGGGATTGATCCGCGCGGGGCGGGGACGTTCGCGGCGTCCGAAAAAGTCCAGCTGCGAGAGATCGATACCGGCCAGCAGGTCGTCGCGGGAGTCCAGGCCGCGCGGGACAGGCTGGACTTGCCAGTCGAGGCTGTCGGCGGGTCCGGCGCCGTAGTAGATGTTCCAGGCGCCGTTGAAGTAGTTGGAAACCAGCAGATGCCGCCCGTCGCTGGATAGATCGGCGGACAGGACGCCGGAGAGGATGTCGGTCACTTTGGCACGGGCGTGGGCCTGCAGATCGAGCGCGAAAAGGTTGTAGACGCCGTCCTCGAGGCTGACGTAGAGCAGTCTTTGGCCATCGCCGCTGAGCACGGGGAAACTGCAGTTGGCGTTCTCAAACGTGTATTGCCGCAAGGCGCCGCTGTCCAGATCGAGGCTGTAGATCTCGCTGACCAGGTCTCCGAACAGGCCCTGGCGCTTGGCTGCGTCATCTCTCCGGCGTTCCGAGGCAAAAAACACGCTGCGGCCGTCAGGGGTGAAGCGGGGTTGCGCGTCGTTGTAGCGGTCGAAAGTGAGTTGGCGCAGGTCTCTGGTCTGCAGATCCAGCAGCCAGAGGTCGCACTGCAGATCGCGCTGACCGGCAAAGACAAGGCTGCGGCCGTCGGGGGAAACGTCCAGCTCGTAAATGGAGTCGAAAGCGCCGGGCTTGATGCTTTGGACGATGCGGCCCTTATCGACGTCCAGGATGTGGATGCGGTCGCCGCGGGAGGTTTTGGCCGCAAAGGCGAGGCGCTGGTTATCCGGAAACCAGCTGAGGTTGGAACGGAAGTAGTAGAATTCTTCCAGTTTGGCCGAGGCTTCTCCGGTGATGAGCTTTTTGGGCGCGGAAAGCCCGTGCGTGCCGGCCAGCCAGACGCTGTAGCGGGCTCCGGCGCTGCTGAAATAGGCATAGCGCTCGCCGTTGGGGGCGAAGCGGGGCTGGAAATTCAGGTAGGATCCGTCTTTGTCGCTCTGGGTGCGCTGCTCCAGCTGCTGGGCCGGGAGGCCGTGCTTTTCCGCCTGCAGATAGTGATCGCGCTTGAGTTGGAAGCGCCAGCGGGCCTGCAGGTCCTTGAAGCTGATGCCGAAGACCTTCTTGGTGGCGTTCTCCGTGTTGTTGCCCGAGCGCAGGGCGTAAAAGTACTCCGGGACCTTGGCGCGGCCCCAGGTGGCGGCGATCCAGGCCAGAAAACTCTCGCCCAGCCGGTAGGCATAGAAACCGCCGACGTTTTCCAGGGCGGGCAGTTTATCGTTGAGCACCAGATCCAGGATGTACATGCTGTTGAAGTCGTTGCCTCCGCCCAGGGACAAAAACTCCGGCAGCCCCTCCGAAAACCAGAAAGGCAGGGGGGAAAAGTCCAGCGAAAAGAAGGAGGAGAGGGCGTTTTTCTCCAGCGCGTTCACGTAGGCGTGGGTGAGTTCGTGGGCCATCAGCGTTTCCAATTCGGCGTAGCTGCCGCTGAAGGGGATGACCACGCGGTTGTGCAGGCTTTCGGTAAAACCTCCGATGCCTTCCGTGAGCAGGGGATAGATGATGTTCGTGTTTTGGAAACCGGATTTGTTGCGGTAGAGGATAAGCGGGATGCGCGAGGCCGTGGGATATGTGAAGTTCTCGCGCAGCCGGTAGTAGGCTTCCTCGGCCATCAGGGCGGCCAGGCGTCCGAAAGAATCCGCCTGGGCGGGAAAATAGACATCGAAGTGCATGGTCTGGAGCTGCGACCAGTCTTCGGGGCTGAGGTTGAGCTTGTTTTGGCCGAAAGTGTAGGCCTGGCCGGCGGAGGCCAGGACAAGCAGCAGTAAAAGCAGCGAGAGGCGGATGCGCATGGGCGGGCTAGAAGAGGCTGAACTTGACGTAGCGCTGGGGGCGCGCCTTGATGTCCTGCACGAGGGAATCGAGCCCGGCGACGGAGCGGGTCAGTTTGTCGTAGAGGGCGTTGTCGTTGAGCAGGCGGCCTGCGGTGCCCTGTCCGCTGTTCAGAGTGGCGACCGTGGTGTTGAGCTTGGCAGTGAGGACCTGCAAGCTGTCCAGAGTGTGATTGATATTGGCCAAAGTGGCGGGAGTGCCGTCCAGCACGTCGTTGACGACGCCGGAATTGGCCTCGACCAGGCGTTTGACTTGTTCGGTCAGTTCCTGTACGCGGAGCAGGGTGGCAGCGATTTCCTGCCGGCTGTCTCCGGCCAGAGCGTCGACGGAACGCACGGCCTGGCCGGCTTCGGCGATCAAGCCCTGTTCGGCGCGCAAATCCTTGAGGATGGCATTGAGTTCCTGCAGGGTGACGGCCCCCCGCGCCATCATCTTGGAAAAGCCGACCGGCGGCTCGCCCCGTTGGATGCGGGACATATCAAGAGGTTTGCCGCCCGTACCCTGGTCGATGTTGAGCAGCGGATTGCCCATCAGGCTGTTGGTGGCCATGTAGAACACGGCGCCTTCGCGCAGGACCACGTCACGCCGGATGGAACAAATAACCAGGATGTCCGCGGAACGTGCCTGTACGGCTCTCACGCGGCCGATCTCCATGCCGCGGAACATCACCTTGTGCCCGACCTCCAGACCGACCACGTCCTCGAACGCCACTTTCAATTCCTGTTGGGGGCGGGTGCTGATACGGTTGCTCAGCCAGAGATAACCGACCACCAGCACGATCAGGATCAGCAGGGTGAACAAGCCCACCCTGAGTTGCTCCTTGTATAGTTTGCTATAGAATTTCTTCATCGACACGCCTTCAGGTTTTGAGTTGCTTTTTCTCGGCTGCGGGAAAGAGGATGTTGTTCAGGATCAGGCGGTATCCGGGCGAGTTTTTATGCAAGTCGAGAATGGTTTCGGGATCGCCCACCTTGTGTTGATAATCTTCGGGATCATGACCGCCGTAGAAGGTGAAAGTGCCCTTGCCGATATTGCCGTGGATGTATTTGACCTCGTTTTGGGTGGGCACCTCGGCCAGGATGATCACGCTCTTTTTGACCTTGTCCTTGAAGAAGGACGTGGTCTGGCCCAGAAAGCCGTCGATGACGTTGACGTGGCATTGGGTGAGCATAGTGGGCACGGGATCGTATTTGGCGGAGAAGTCGAACAGCTGGAAGTAGTCGGCCTCGGCGCCGCGCAGGATGGAGTAGTCGGAGGCGTCGATGTCCGAGAACTCATATTCGAAGGGATTGGTCTTGAGGTTGAAGTTCTCGAAGGCGAAGCAGCGGCTGTCGTCCAGTTTGCTCTTATACTGCGGGTCGATGCCGTCGCCGTCGATCAAACCGTCCACGATGTCCACTCCCTGGGCGGCCAGAGCGATGTCGTAAGTGTCCGTGGCGGCGCACATGGCAAACATGAAACCGCCGTTTTCCACAAACTCCCGGATCTTCTGCGCCACGGCCTGCTTGAGCTGCCAGACCTTGGCGCAGCCGTGTTTGGCGGCCATGGCTTCATTGACGCGGACGTCGTTCTGATACCAGGGCATGTGGCGGTAGGCGCCGTAAAACTTGCCGTACTGGCCGGTGAAGTCTTCATGGTGCAAGTGCAGCCAGTCATAATCCACCAGCTTGCCCTCCAGCACCTCGTCGTCCCAGAAACGGTCATATTCGATCTCGGCATACTCCAGCGCCAGGGTCACCGCGTCGTCCCAGGGCAAGGCGTTGGGCGGAATGTAGATGGCGATCCTGGGCTCTTTTTCCAGTACCACCGCCTCCATGTTCGCGTTTTGGATCTCTTCCAGAATGGCTGCCACCTGGCCTGATGAGACCAGCTCGAAACGCACGCCGCGGATATTGCAGAGCGCCGCCAGACCTTCGCTTTCCGGCATCAGGAAACTCCCGCCGCGATAGTTCAGCAGCCATTTAACCACGTACTGCTGTTTCAAGGCTTCGAACGCGACGCCGTAGGCCTTCAAATGGTTGCTCTGCGTGACATCCATGGGTATCAGCAGTTCGGCTTGCAGCGCGGCGCATCCAAACAGTGGCAACAGCAGCAAGAGATACCTGATGTAGCGCATGACAGAGGTCCCGAAGATCCTCTCGATCCCCGTCAACACTGGATTTTACCGTAGTTTTTCATTAGATTGCCAAAAACCCGCAACCGGCCTTTGTCTGTCAAGATAATTTTCAGATCACGTGTCAATCTATGCAACGCGCGCAGGCATGCGAGGTCGAATCTCCCCTGTTAGTTCATTAAAGGAGCTCCGGTTCTGTACTGCACTTAATACGCTCAGCGACTGCTGAGACAATGCTGTCTGCCAGGAGCAGGTCAGGAGAGAATCAGCAGTGCGGCAGGGGAGGCGAGCCGGCAAGTGGCGTGGCAGATACAGAAACATCGAGGACACTGTATCAGGAAGGAAAAAGTGCTTTGCCGAGGCGGCTTTCCCGATTATATTATCACAAAAAATCACTTCAAGGAACGAAAATGAAGA
>CAYXEF010000045.1:0-19376 GCA_964463825.1 uncultured Candidatus Cloacimonadota bacterium
CCGGGGCCGGATTATGGCAAAACAGCCCCGGATAAAATCCTTGACGGTTTTGGGGAACCAAAATTTTTGGCTTAAATACCTTTATGACAGCAAGAAAAAATAGAATTTGGGAGGATTTCAAGCAATGAAGAAATACTCTTGGTTGATCCCTGTGTCCATACTGGTCTTTGTATTGGGAACGCTGATCTTCCTGTCCCCGCTCTTAATCCCCAAGAGCGTGAACTGGCCGATCAAACAAAAGCTGAATCTCGGCCTGGATCTGAAGGGCGGCACCCAGATCGTTCTGCGCGTGGTGACAGATTCATTGGCGGATACCAAGGTCACAGCCGCGGTGGACAACAACATCCGCATCATCCGCAACCGTATCGATCAATACGGCATCGCCGAACCGACGATCCAAAAGAGCAAGGAAGACGAGATCATCGTCCAGTTGCCCGGAGTAAAGGATCCCATCGCGGCCGAAAACCTGGTCAAACAGGCCGCCGTCCTGCAATTTCAGCTGGTGGCCCAGCCCGAGGAATCCGAGAAGTTTCTCACACAGTTGGACAGCGTGATCCAGGAGAACCTGCAGCTGTTTCCGGAACTGGCCAAAATCGACGCCGAGGACAAAGCCGCCGATGAAAAGGCTGAAAGTGACACCACCAGGACCGGATCCGGAATCTTCCGCTCCCTGATCTCCACGGATAAGAACGATTATGTAGTCCGCAGCAGCGACCTTGAACTGATGCAGGACATTTTGGCCAATCCCGCCTTTACCGCGGTCAAACCAAAAGGTTTCGACCTGGTTCTGGCCAGCGCGGAAGAGGGCGTGAAAAGCAACGAACCCTCAGTGATTTATGTGCTTAGATCCACCGTTGAAGTCAAGGGCACCGAGGTCGACCGCGCCAGCTGGGAGATCGGCAGCTCGGACAATCCCAATCCCCAGATGGCCAACAAGCCCTACATCACTCTGGACTTCACCCGCGAAGGCGCGCGCAAATTTGCCACCGTGACCGGCGACAACATCAACCAGCGGCTGGCGATCGTGGTCGACGAAGCTGTGTATTCCGCGCCGGTGATCAAAGACCGCATCCCAGACGGCAAGGCGACCATCTCCGGCATGTTTTCCAACGAGCAGGCCAAATCTCTGGCGATCCTGTTGGACAATGAAAGCCTGACCGCCAAGATCGAACCCCAATCCTCCACCCAGGTTTCGGCTACGCTGGGCGCGGACAGCATCAAGAGCGGCCTGCGGGCCGGACTCATCGGCGTGATCGCCGTGGCGATCTTCATGTTACTTTACTACAAACTCAGCGGCCTGGTCGCAGATTTTGTGCTGCTTTTCAACATCGGCTTCATCCTGGCCGCGCTGACCGCCTTTGGCGGCACACTCACCATGCCCGGTATCGCGGGTATCATCCTGACCGTGGGTATGGCGGTGGACGCGAATGTGCTGATCTTCGAACGCATCCGCGAAGAACTGGAAGCCGGAAGGCCGGCGCGTTCGGCCGTGGATGCCGGATATAAACGCGCGACCGTAACGATCGTGGACTCCAACCTGACAACCCTGATCGCGGCTTTCGTGCTCTATCAATTCGGCACCGGCCCCATCCGGGGATTCGCGCTGACCCTCACCATCGGTATCGTCGGCTCCATGTTCTGCGCCATTGTCTTCGTCCGCTATATCATGGACAAGACAATGCTGTCCGGCATCAAGCCCAAGATCAGCATTTAGGAGAGCCCAATGAGAATACTGAAAAACGCCAATCTGCCTTTCGTCAGGATACGCTACATCGCTTACGCCATCTCCGCGGCGCTGTTGATTATGGCCCTGGTGGGCCTGATCATCCGCGGGCTCAACTGGAGCACGGACTTCACCGGTGGCCTGACCGCACAGGTCAACCTGAAACCTGCCCAGGCAGGTACTCCACAACTTAATATAGACAAGCTGCGCAAGGTGATCAACGACAATGGCTTCAAAGAAGCCGAAATCCAGTATGTGGGCGATCCCCAGGATGCCGTCTTCCAGATCAAGCTCAAAGGCGATAGCGAGGAAGAAACGCAAACCCAACTGGGCAAGATACTTACCACTCAGTTATCGGACTATACGGCGGGCCGGGATATGTCCGAGATCTTTTCCGAGGTCAACAAAGTGGGTCCCAAAGCCGGTACGGAGATGCGGACCAACGCCATCATCGCAGTCCTCATCGCGCTGCTCTTGATCATTATCTACATCTGGATCCGCTTCGAATTCACCTTCGGGCTGATGGCCATCGTGGCGCTTTTCCATGACGTACTCTGTATCGTAGGTATCTTCGCCATCACAGGCAAAGAGATCACCATGCAGATCGTAGCCGCGCTGCTGACCATTGTGGGTTACTCGATCAACGACACCATCGTGGTCTTCGACCGCATCCGCGAAGACCTCAAGATCTACCGCAAGGACCCCATCCCGGTGGTGTTCAACCGCGCCATCAATACAACGCTAAGCCGGACTGTGATCACAGCCGGCACCACGCTGCTGACGGCTCTGGCCCTGTACTTCTTCGGCGGTCCGGTGATCCACGACTTCGCTTTTGCCATCACCCTGGGCTTGATCTTCGGCACCTATTCCTCGATCTTTGTAGCCAGCAATCTGGTGATCGACACCTATAAGTTCACGCACAAAGAGAAGCAATCGATCCAACACCTGACCAAGAAAAAGTAACTCCATAACAGACATAGCGTTAGAGAAAGCCGTCAGTGGGGGCGGCTTTCTCTTTTTTTACGCCAACTTATTCTCAAAGATATAGTTGCCGTTTATGAAGGAAGATTTGCATTGACAAGCAGGGGGGCATCCATAAATCTGGTTCAAAACAATGAGCAGGTAGGATGTTATGAAGCACAAGCTGATATGCCTGACGCTTTTGGCACTGCTGGCCGTGATGCTGTGGAGTGATGAAGTGGCAGATAAGATGCGGGAATTGGAACGCATCCAGCAGGAATTGCAGGAGGTGGAAAGCCGTGTCGCGGTCACCGAATCCCAAAAACGGCAAAAAGAGGCCGAGATCGCCAATACCCTCAAGATCAAGCGGCAGACGGAGCAGGAACTGCGCCGTATCCAGACCGAAGCCCGGGAAAAACTCACCACGCTGAACACGGTCAAGAGGGAATTGCGTACGGTGGGCGAACAGATCCAGGATTTGCGCAGTCTGCAAAACGCGCAGTTGGTGGGGATCATCCGCTCCCGGCATGCCCATCACGCCACCCGCTTTGTGCCCAAGGAGCAGCGTTTTCTGGCTTTCATGGCCACCCAGACCCGGGAGAAGCTCAATTCCCTGGGTGACATGCAGCAAACTCTGACCTCGGTGGAGCATGTCCGGGGCCGGGAATACGCCGAGATCGACCGCAGAGTGAAAACGACTTCCAGCACGAACAAAAACCTGGCCTCTCGGGTGTACAATCTGGAGAGCGAAAAGAGCAAACTCAACCGGGAGCAGCAGCAGTTGCAGAATCAGATCGCCAAGCTCAGGCAGGACGCCGCGCAGCTGGAATCGTTGATCGCACAGCTGACCTCCAAATCCGACCAAAGCTCGCCCTCCTACCGTTTCAGTTCGCGCACGATCTCCTGGCCGGTGCGGGGTCGGATCATCCGCCGCTTTGGCGAGGAGACCAGGTCCTACGGCACCTCCGTGATCAGCAACGGAATCGATATCGAAGTGGATGAATGGACGCCGGTGATCGCGGCTGATGCCGGAGAGATCGTATTCGCCGGGCCTTACGGCGGCCAGGGCAAACTGATCATCATCGACCACAAGAACGGCTTCTTCACTGTCTATGCCTACAACAACGAAATTCTGGTCTCTTTGGGCTCCTTCGTCAAAAAGGGGCAGACCATCGCCAAATCAGGCATGACCGGCTCAGCCACGGTTCCCTCGCTCCATTTTGAGGTGCGCAAAGACGGAAAAGCGGTCAACCCCCTGCTCTATCTCGATTAGGCGGAACCGCTGTGATCCTGGTCAAACAGCCCTCGGCCAAAAAACTGGCCAAAATCGTCGCCAGGGTGGATTGGTCGGACAAGACCATCCTGCATTACACTGGCGGAATGTATGGCATTGGCTGCGTACTCTCCGCAAATGCTGCTTTGGAGCGGATCGTCAGGCTCAAACAGCGTCAGGACAAAAAGGGCATCATCATGCTGGTTCCGGATCTGCAATGGTTCGCCCAGGAGCAGATCGCGGTGCCCGAACGGCTGCATCCCCTTTTGCAGCAGTATTGGCCCGGGAATCTCACCGTCGTCTTCCACTGTCCGGATCCGCGCTTCGGGAGCGTGGCCGTGAACGGGAAAGTCGCATTCCGGGTGCCGGATGACGTTTTCCTGCGCCACTTGATCGAGCTGTTGGGCGAACCTTTGCTCAGCACCAGCGTCAACCGCAGCAGTTTGCCGGCGGAAAACGACATTCAACGGCTGACCAGTCTCTACGGCTCCTGGTTCGATTACGCCATCCTGCCGCAACTGATGCAGGTCGAGTATGACGCGCAGCCTTCCACTATTGTGGAGTTTGTCAGCAGCCGGGAAAGCAAGAACTTGAGCGGACTAGATGAACTGCGCTGCCTGCGCGAAGGGTCGCTGCCCTATTACGGGGTCAAGCGCTCCTTCGAACTGCCGGTGGTTCTCTTTGTCTGTACCGCCAATATCTGCCGCAGCCCCATAGCCGAAAAGCTTTTCAACCATTATGCCCCGCAGCAGGATTTGCACATGGCCGGTGATTCCTGCGGCCTGCTCAGCGGAGGACAGTCCATATCCGCAAGCTCGATGCAATTGCTGCTGGAAATGGGCATTCTCGAAGCCCGGGACCATATCTCAAAACAGGTGACCCCGGAAATGCTCACCGGAAGCAGGCTGATCCTGACCATGGAGGAACGTCAGCGCGATTATCTGCGCCAGTTGGAGCCCACTCTCAGCTCCAATATCCTGACCCTCAACGAATACCTGGACGAGCCGGGTGATATCACCGATCCTTACGGCTCCGACCTTGACAACTACCGCAAGATCTTCGACCTCATCGACGACCGTATCCAGCGGCTGATCCAGAAACTCAAACAGCAGGAGCCGACACCCCAGACCGAGTCCGCTCATGAATGAACCCAGCATCAGCCCGGAGTTGATCGCCGCGCACGGCCTCAATACGGAGGAATACGAGCGCATTCTGCAGATTCTGGGTAGGATGCCGACCTATTTGGAACTGGGCATCTTCAGCGTGATGTGGAGCGAACACGCCAGTTATAAAAACTCCATCCTACTGCTTAAGACCCTGCCACGTGAGGGAGCCAGTATCCTCAGCCAGGCTGGCGAGGAAAATGCCGGTGTGGTGGATATCGGGGACGGTTGGGCGGTCTGTTTCAAGATCGAAAGCCACAACCATCCTTCCGCACTTGAGCCCTATCATGGCGCTGCTACAGGCGTGGGGGGCATCTTGCGGGATATCTTCACCATGGGCGCCCGGCCGGTCGCAGCCCTCAATTCCCTGCGCTTCGGCGACCCAGCCAATCCCCAGGTGCGCCATCTGATGCGTGAAGTGGTACGCGGGATCGCGGATTACGGCAATTGCTTCGGCGTTCCCACTGTGGGCGGTGAAGTTTGGTTTGACCGCTCCTACGAGGGCAATCCGCTGGTCAACGCCATGGCAGTGGGCCTCGTCCGACACGAGCATTTGGCTCGTTCAGCCGCCCGCGGGGTGAGCAACCTGGTGGTATATGTGGGTGCGAAAACAGGCCGTGACGGGATTCACGGCGCGACCTTCGCCTCCGTCGAACTGAGCGATGCGTCCTCTGAAAAACGCAGCGCCGTCCAGGTGGGCGATCCATTTTACGAAAAACTCCTGTTGGAAGCCACACTCGAAGTCATCCAGGCTGGTTTGGTGGTTGCTATCCAGGACATGGGCGCGGCCGGGCTGACCTGCTCCAGTTCGGAAATGGCAGGCAAGGGCGGTGTGGGCATCGCGCTCGATCTGGACCACGTTCCCGTGCGTGAGACCGGGCTTTCTGCCTACGAGATAATGCTCTCGGAATCGCAGGAACGCATGTTGCTGATCGTGTCAGCAGCCCAATTGAGCCATGTGCAGGATGTCTTTCACAAATGGGATCTGGACGCAGTGGTTATTGGCCGCGTGACCACAGAACCTCTGTTATCAGTAAGTTATCAAGGGCAAGTTTTGGCCTGCATCCCGGCGGAGGACCTGGTCTTGGGCGGCCGGGCGCCTGTCTATGAACGTGAAACCCGCGAGCCAGCTCATGTCACAGCGGCCAGGGCTTTCGACACCTCCACGCTTCCGGAACCTGCCTCCTATAACGAAGTCCTCCTCAAGCTCTTGGCGGAACCGAATCTGGCTTCCAAACACCGGATCTATACCAATTACGACCACATGGTGCAGATCGGCACCGTGACCGAGCCGGGCAGTGACGCAGCCGTGGTGGCCGTTCCCGGGACCGACAAGGCTTTGGCATTGGCAACCGATTGCAACGCCCGATTATGCTATCTGGATCCTTATGAGGGCGCCAAAGCGGCAGTCTGCGAGGCGGCTCGGAATGTAGCCTGCAGCGGGGCGCGGCCGTTGGCGATCACCAATTGCCTCAATTTCGGCAATCCCTATAAACCCGAGGTCTATTGGACCTTCGCTGAAAGCATCCGGGGTATGGGCGAAGCCTGTCGCGTCCTGGCCACGCCCGTCACCGGCGGCAATGTTTCCTTCTACAACGAGAGTCCCCAGGGCGCGGTTTATCCGACTCCCGTGATCGGAATGCTGGGGCTGTTGGAGGATTACACAAAAGCGGTCAATCAATGGTTCAAACAAGCCGGGCATGATATTGCCCTGTTGGGTGAGCCCTGCGCCGGGATCGGCGCTTCGCAGTATTTACAGACCCAGTTTCAATTGATCTCAGGCCAGGTGTTTCCAGTCGATCTGCAAGCGGAAAAGCGACTGAACTCGCTGTTGGTGCGGTTGTCTTCCGCCAGCCTGTTGGCCAGCGCCCACGATGTCTCCGAGGGCGGTTTGCTGGTCTGCCTCGCGGAATGTTGCTTCAATCATCAGGAACTGTTGGGCGCGGAATTCAATTTTTCCTTGACATACAAACCCAGTGCCGAGTATTTTGGTGAAAGTCCCGGGCGGGTCGTGATCAGTTACCCTCCGGAACACGAAACGGAAATCGCCGCCATGGCCAGCCAAACCGGCATCAGGTTTACTCGCTTGGGATCCGTGACCGGGAAACCGTTATTCAGGATCAATAAGGATGTTTGGCTGGATGTGGGGGAGATGGTTCGTGTGTATGGGTCCGGGCTGATATTTGACTAAGGAGAAGGAGATGAAGATGAGTTTCCTCTTTGGCCATGTTTTTTGGGGCGTGTTGCTCCTGCTTTGGGGACTGTCGTTGATCCTCAAAGGTCTGAACATCGTAGATTTGCCGCTGGTCAAGATCTTTATTGCAATTGTGATTATCCTGTTTGGCCTCCGCCTCTTGATCGGTCCACGCCATTTCAGGACGCACAGCGTGCGCGGGAGCATCACCAGCTCTGGCAGTACGGAGTACACCTCGGTGTTCGGTTCCCAAACCGTAGATCTGACGGACATCAAGCCCGATGCCGCCCCCCTCGACGTCACCGCCGTGTTTGGCTCCACCTATGTGATCCTGCCCAACGACATCAATTTTGAGATCACGCCCACGGCTGTATTCGGATCCTGCACCGTCCCGCCCAAGCCTTCTCAGGCTCAAAGCAATCCCGCTGGCAAGATATTCATCGAAGCCAATGCCGTCTTCGGTAAGGTGGAGTTCGAATACAAGCCTCCGACCCGCCACCAGTTCCGTTCTTCCAGCGAGGCCGATTCGACCAAGGGAGTGCAGCCCGATTCGTTGTAAGATTCAGCTTTTACCCCTGCTGCTATTGATTTTCTGGAACGCGGGCGTCAAGTTGCCCGCGCGGGGTTTGGGTTACGCCTTCAGCGGCGGCGGTGCCCGCGGCTACGCGCATGTGGGCATTATCAAAGTGTTAGAGGAGCAGGGCATTTATCCGGACTACATAAGCGGGACCAGCATGGGGGCGCTGGTGGGGGCTTTGTATGCTCTGGGATACAACGCGGTGGAGCTGGATTCACTGCTTCAGGAGCTGGATATTCCCTCCCTTCTGGCGGAACGCCCCGGGCGCGCCGAGCTCTATATCGGCAACAAGCGCTGGCCCGAGTATGGTAATCTGCACCTGAATATGGGGCAGGACTGGATCCCCCGCCTGCCCTCGGCTCTTTATGATGCCAGCCTGGTGGATCTGGAACTTGCTCGTATGACCCTGCCTGCCTCGGTCTATCAGGACTTTTACCAGTTTCCGGTACCGTTTGTTGCCATTGCCACTGATCTGGTCAGCGGCAAACCCGAGCTGTTTACCCGTGGTTCGCTGATGCAGGCTTTACGTGCTTCCAGTTCCTTTCCCAGCTTGTTGCTGCCCTTCGAGTTCGACGGCCGGATCTACATCGATGGCGGCGTGGCGCAAAACCTGCCGCTGGCTGAGGTGCGGCGCCTGGGCGCGGACGCGGTGATCGGCTTCAAAGCCAATTCCCGTCTGCGAACCCGGGAAGAACTCTACGATGTGGTGGAGATCATCGACCAGACGGTGAATATCGGCATGACGCGCAACATTAATGCCGGACTTGAGGACTGCGACCTCTTGCTGGAACCGGATCTGGAAGAATGGAGGAACACCGATTTCGGTTCCGCGGACGAGATCATCGCTGCCGGAGAGGCCTATGCGCGTGCCCGCTTGCCCCAGATCCTGGCTTTGCGCGATTCCCTGCTTGCCGCGGGTTACGAATTCCGCCGCCCCAACCGCATTCCGATCCCTGAGAGCTACCGCATCCGTGCATTCCAGGTGCGCGGCAACATGCATATCAGCAGCGCCAAGATCCGGGAATTCACGGGCCTCGAACTGCCGGCCGAGTACAGCGCCGCCGAGCTGGTGAAAGCGTGCCGCGCCATTGCCAGCTCCCAGTATTTCGTCACCGTCTATCCCATCCTTCTGCCTTACGGCACAGAGCCCTCCGAGGGTTACAAACTGGTCATCTACGTGAAGGAGCGCGAACGGCGGCAGTTGGCTCTGAATCTGGCCTATACCTCGGAGGAGGAACTCAATGTCAGCGGTGTTCTGAGCCTGAACAACCTGCTCCTGAAAAACTCTAATTTCCACGCCGGCCTGACTTTGGGCGGACGCACGGACCTCAACCTGGATTATGTCAAAAACTTCGGCGAGAGTTGGGGCGCGTATTTCCGGCTCTATCCCTGGCTGAGCGAAAGCTATTTCTATCTTTACGACTCGGAGAGTTATTTCCGGCTGGCACGGGTCCGGGCTTTGGAATATGGCGCGGTCGTGGGCGCCGGCGGCTTTGCCAACCAAGTGGCAAACCTGGAGACCTTCTTTTATTCCTACCGCAAAAAACTCTACCGCGATGTATCCGCAACTGCGCCCGTGGACTCGCTCTACCTGATCTCAGGCCTGGGCCTCAAACTCTATCACGAAAGCCTCAACGACGATGTTTTTCCCCGCTCGGGACTCCGCGCTTTCGGCAAGTTCAACTTTGCCCGCTGGGCAAGGATCAGCGACGAGATCTACAATCGCTTCCAGCTCGAGCTCGACCTCTACTCGCCTTTGGCCAGACACATCTCTCTGCGCCTGGGCTTGAACTACGGCTCCTATTTTGGCAATGAACCGGAAAGTTCCTACGATCCTTTCTATTTCAGCGGTTCGCAGGGATACCGCGGTTATTCGCGCTACGCAGTGAGCTCGCCACAATACAAGATCTACACGCTGGCCGGAGTCGTCAATCCGTTTCCGCGCGTCTTTGTGGAAACGGGGTTACAAGGCCTGAACATCGAAGCAGGCGACACCTGGGGCGCCAATCAAGCCGTCGAATGGTGCCTGTATCTGGAATTGGGCTACCGCACCCTGATCGGTCCGGTGCGAGCCAGCGCTGCCATCCGGGAGAACAGCAGACTCAGTTTCTTCATCAATCTGGGTTTCGACAAAGACTTCTTCTGGTTTTCCCGTAAGTAAGCCCCGGTTATCATTGCGGACTTATTGCGGACTCACTGCGGACTTTGTCCGTAATGAGTGCGCAGTGAGTCCGCAATGATAGCAGGAGCCGTCTTCCCTTAAACCAGGCTATAAGGATGAATGTCGCCAATGGGGGACGTATTTGCCCCGCAAAAAAAGCGGAGATCCCAGTCTCCGCTTTTCGTTATGAGTGAGGGTTACGTCTATTTCATAAGCAGCATCTTGCGGGTCTGGATCTCTCCGCCCAGTTCCAGGCGATAGAAATACAGGCCGGATGCGGCGGGAGCGCTGGCGTGGTCTTTACCGTCCCAATTGATGCTGTGTTTTCCACCGGAGACAGGTCCCTGCAGGAGGGTACGGACCAATTGCCCTTTCAGGTTGTAGATCCCGAGTCTTGCCTCGCCCGCCTCCCGGGCGGTGAATGCGATGGTGGTGCTGGGGTTGAAGGGGTTGGGATAGTTCTGTTCCAAATGGAACGGCGCGCTTTGGACCAGATCGTCATTGCTGACGTAGTCATCCGGCGGGACGGTGGTGAATTTGATGGCCAGCCCGGCCTGCAGCGGCGTGGCTGTGGGCGGGTAGTAATTGCCGTGGGTGTAGGCCAGGCCGATCGTCTGGGTGTGGTTTTCGACGCCCACGGTGCAATAGTTGGTGGTGGTGCCGGGGTTGTCCACCGTGTGGTATTGGATCACGATATCGCCGTCGCGGCCGGTCTGGGGATAGAGGATGATCTGGAATTTCTCCAGCGAGGCGTCGGCCCCGAGGTCGATGTTATATTGGTTGTAGGCCTCGTACCAGGATACGACGAAGCGGTTGTTGACCGCGTCGTGCCAATAGATGAGGCGCATGTTGTTGAAGATGCCGTTGCCCTCGCCATCAACACCGGTTTTCATGCCTTTGAGGTCGTCCCAATAGCCGGCGATCATGGCATAAGGCCCCAGTGCGGCGGGGATATAGTGGTTATAAAAATCCTCCATATCCGTGGGCAGAAGCGAGATCCAGCCGTTGGAACACATGGTTAGTTGGTTGTAGTTGCGGCCGTAGAAGCGGAAGTTGAAGGGCAGATCGATGATGTGTGATCCGTCGTCCATCACCTCCCAGACAGTTCCCTGGCCCCCCTGCAGGGGATCGGTCTCAATCCATTGATAGGTCGGCGTCTGGGCGAATCCGGTGTCGAAACTGTCGTAGGCGAAATAACCATATTCGTCCGGTCCCGTGGGCGAAGTGGTGGCAGGCATGCCAACGGTCAGACTGTAGAACGTCGTGGTCTCATAACCGTTGTCGGTGATCAGGAATTTCATCGGCAGATTGCGTCCATGCCAGGCCTGGCCGCCCACGGTGACATTGGTGTTGATGGTCGTGGTGGCGCCGACAGCCAGCGCGCCCAGAGTCATGATATCGGCGGGGAAACTGGCCGCTTCGGTCAGGGAAACGACCTGCACCGTGGCATTGGTCAGCGCCGTGAAACCGGTGTTCATAAGCTGGAAGGTGACGGGCGAAGTGGCGCCGGGAGGGAAACTGCCGGCCATGTCGTACACGGTGAGCACCGCGCCGCCGCCCTGCATCTGGAACAGTGAATTGATCAGCCCGGACTGGTTGGCCAGGCTGAAGGTGATCGCGTCCCCGGGTTGGATATCCGGGCTGCCCGTGATGGAGAAACTGATCTGGTGCGTGGCTCCGGGCGCGACGCTAAAGACGCTGTGCTGGTAGTTGACGTTCGCGCTGTCCGTATTCTGGGCCGCGATCGCAAGATCGTTCACGGCCACGGTGAGATCGCCATAGTTTTTGAGCGTCAGGTTCGCGTTGAAGGTCTGATTGGGGTGCAGGGTCGTGCCGGAGGCGTTGTTGGACACGACACCCAGCCAGGATGTGCCGGTGGCGGTGAGGTTGCGCACCAGTGGCACGTAGTTGGGCTTGGTAACTGTCAGCTGGAGGTTGCCTGTCTGTTCCGGATCGAGGGGCAAAACGGCCTGGCCGTCGATCACCCGGGCATACGTGAAGTCGGTTCCGTTCTTGGTGCCCGATACGATTGCCCCTTCGAGATGCGGGCCGGTGACGCTGACATGGGAAGCGCTCTGCGCGAAAGCCAGGCCGCCGTCGATCACCTCCTCGGAGATAGTTGAGGGCACCAGCACCCACATATTGAGACTGGGATCGGCCTGCAGGTTGTAGACATGGTAGTAGAAGGCCACATACTGGTTGGGGCCGATGTCGTTGGGGAAATTCTTGTAGAGTTCGATCTTGCCCATCAGAACGCTGGAACCGAAACCGCGCACGCCATAGTCGAAGATGCTGCGGAAGGCGCCGCTGGAGATGGAGTTATTGAGCCGGGTTTTGGTGTGGAGATCGGAGGGGCCCACGAAGGCCACACAACCGTTAGGCTGGGCCGTGCTGCCCATACGCATCCACTTTTCGCCGAAGCTGGGATTCACCGGATTGGCGAAGTCTCCGGTATTGCAGACGATGGAGAAGACGATCGGCATGCGCGGGCCGTTGGAGGTGTTGTTCAGATCCGGGATGTGGAAGGAAGGATAATGCCAGCCGTTGGCGTCCCCCCAGCCGCGGTAACTGATGAACTGCACGCCCTGGTTGATGGAACTGGTGATGGCCGTGGTGCCGGGATAGGTGGGCGGATAAAACACCGTGTCCACCACCGCGTAGCCGTAATCCAGCATCTTGTTGCGCAGCCAGCGGGACATCTGGACCGGCGTGATCGGCCGCAGACCGCCCTCGGCGTAGTTGCCCGCCACAGCCAAAGCCCGGGTCATCCAGGTCGTGTTGGTCATAGAGGGCGAACGCTCGTAGGAGACGGACTTGTTGGCCATGGTCATGAACTCCGCGATGTCGTTGAAAGAGAAACGCCCCACCAGCATTTCGGGGAAGTAGTCATCCCCTTCCAGCAGGGTGTATTGATGATCGTCGGCGTCGTTCTCCGCGTATTCCGGAGAGGGGTAAAACGCCGTCGGAACGCTGTAGGATCCGGTGACGTCGCCCAGTAGCAGCAGGTGGTCGCATTGGTATTGCTGGTAGTGGCTGAGGATGAAGGCCTTGAATTGGTCGAGTGTGGTTCCGATCTCGGTTTTGTTGGCCACATAGACGTCAAAGCCCTGCGAGCGCTTCCACTGGATGAAATCGGTCTGGTAACTTGACAGGTTGGTGTGGGAGATGATCAGCATCTTCGGCCGCGCCACCGGCAGCTCGCGCAGATACGAGCTCTGGTAATTGTCCGCCAGTTCTTGATAGGCAGCGATGAAGGCGGGGGAGACGCTGGTGGGCAGGGCGATGGGCGTGGAGCCGGCCAGGCTGAACTGGGCGTCCGTCAGGGTGCGGATCTGGCCGTTTTCCTCCAGCTGGGTGCGCAGCAACACCGTATAGCCGCGCATCTCGCGCATGGTGAAGCTGTTGCCCAGGCTGACGGCGTCCAGATTGCGGTTTTGCTCCGTATAGAGGAAGTTGCCATTGGCGTCAAAGACGTTCCAGGATAAAGACTGCACTTGCAGATCGACGCTGGCAAAAGGCAGCGCGAAGGTTTTGGAGATAATGCCGTGTTGGGGAAATTCATCGTCTTCGGCCGCCGTGTCAGGCTCTGGCAGCAGCCGGATGTTCTCCAGCCGGGCGCTGAGCCCGGAGGCTGTATTCAGGTATTGCGCAGCCGGGACGGCGCTCAGGGCCGCCGCGGAAAGCAATGCCGCGAGAAGCAGATATGATCTCATCTGTATCCTCCACTTATGGTTCTCTCCTGGTATGCAAAAAACATTCCGCAATGGGATTCCATTTGAAAAAAGAGCTCGAATTGGCGGGTTTCTTGCTATGATTATCCGCTAATCAAAAGGATAACACCCATGCAACATATATTGTCAAGACTCTGCCTCCTGATTTTGCTGGCCACGCTGCTACTGGCCGGCTGCGGGACCAATACCAACCTCACCGAGCCGCCGGACGGCGACGTTCTGCTCTTCGGAGCCGACTCGACCCTGGAGGTCATGACCTGGAATCTGCGCACCTTTCCGCTTTCCGACGCGGGCGTGCAGACCATTTCCCAGATTATTCCCAAGTTCAAAGCCGACATCATCGCCTTCCAGGAGATCATGGACTACAACGCCTTTTACGCCCTCGCCGATCTCATCCCCAATTACTATGCTTTGGTCTACAACGCCACCAGCAGCTACCGCCTGGCCTATCTCTACGACACGCGCACGGTGCAGGTGGATACGGTCTACACGATCTACGAGGACCAGGACAATCCCTTCCCGCGCCCGCCTTACATCCTGGAAGCGACCTGGCAAGGCATCGATCTGGTGGTCATCAACAACCATTTTAAGGCTTACGGCAACAACCACATCGACGAGACCGACCCCTGGGACGAGGAAATGCGCCGCCGCCTGGCCTGCGAGATGCTGGACCAGTATATCGCTGCCAACCTTGATGAACGCCGCGTGATCGTACTCGGCGACCTCAACGACCAGATCGCCGAACCCGAGGAATACAACGTCTTTCTGAGTTGGCTCGAGAAACCCGACGAATACCTCTTCACGGACATGCACATCGCCCAAAATCCCAGCTACGGCACGATTTCCTACCCCGCCTCCATGTCCCACATCGATCATATCCTGATCAGCAACGAACTCTTCGACGCCTGGTCCCAGCCGGGCAGCGAGTGTCGCGTGATCAGGGTCGAGGACTATCTCGGAACCTGGCAGAATTACTACGATCAGGTCTCGGATCACCGCCCCCTGGGCCTCAAACTGCAACTCCGATAATCCGCCCCGGTTCCGCTCCGGCGCCCTGACCCTCTACCTCTCCTGAACTTCCCCAATACTACCCGCCTAACCGGCGGGAACTCAGGGGGAAGCAAGCAAATAGTCAGCGGGCCGGGCTTAGGAAGGGAGCAGGCGGGGATCAGGCCTCGAGCTGGCTGATCTTGTCGCGCAGCTCGGCGGCGCGTTCGAAATCAAGTTTGGAGGCCGCGCGCTTCATCTCTTTTTTGAGCAGGGCCAGGAGTTTTTCCTTGTTGTCGAGCTCCAGGAACTGGTAGAATTCCTCTTTGTCAGGCTTGGTTTCCGGCTCATCGGCCTTGTCGATGGAGGCATAGCCTTCGGCGATGGCGGTGGAGGCCATGATCTGCTCGATGGTCTTGCTGATGCTTTGCGGGGTGATGCCGTGGGTGGCGTTGAATTCGAGCTGTTTGGCGCGGCGGCGGTTGGTTTCGTTGAGGGTTTTCTGGATCGCGTCGGTGATCTCGTCGGCATAGAGCACGACCTTGCCGTCGACGTTGCGGGCCGCGCGTCCGGAGATCTGGATCAGGGAGCGGGTGGAACGCAGGAATCCGGTCTTGTCGGCGTCCAGGATCGCCACCAGGGATACTTCCGGCAGATCCAGGCCTTCGCGGAGCAGATTCACGCCCACGATGACGTCAAACTCGCCGAGCCGCAGGCCGCGGATGATCTGGGCGCGTTCGATGGAGTCGATCTCGCTGTGCAGGTATTTGGCCCGGATTCCGGCGTTGCCCAGATAGGTGGTCAGATCCTCGCTCATGCGCTTGGTGAGCGTCATGACGAGGACTTTCTGGTTGCGCTCCACGCGCTGGCGGATCTGGCCGATGAGGTCGTCCACCTGGTTGCGGATGGGTTTGATCTCCACTTCGGGATCGAGCAGTCCGGTCGGCCTCACCACCTGTTCCACGATCTCGCCCTGGGTCAGTCCCAGCTCGTAATCGGCGGGTGTGGCCGAGACGAAGATCACCTGGCGCAGGTACTTTTCAAACTCTTCAAAGCGCAAGGGACGGTTGTCGAAGGCGGAGGGCAGGCGGAAGCCGTAATCGACGAGGTTTTTCTTGCGCGTGAAGTCGCCGGAGTACATGCCATGCACCTGGGGGATGGTGACGTGGGATTCGTCGATGACAAAGATGAAATCCCCGGGAAAGTAGTCCAGCAGGCAGTTGGGCGGCTCGCCCGGCGCGGCGCCTGTGAGGTGGCGGGAGTAGTTTTCGATGCCGGAACAAAAGCCCAGTTCGGAGAGCATCTCGAGGTCGAACTTGGTGCGTGACTGCAACCGGTCCGCCTCCACGTATTTCTGGTTGGCGAGGTAGAAACTGACGCGTTCCTCCAGTTCCTGCTCGATCGAGCCCAGGGCGGCCTTGAGCCGGTCCTCGTTCATGATGAAGTGGATCGCTGGATAAATCGGGTATTCGGATACCTCACCCAAACTCTGGTAGGAAATGGGATGCAGCTTTTCCAGGCGCGAGATCTCGTCGCCGAAGAATTCCACGCGCAGGCAGTGTTCCAGATAGGCGGGGTAGATGTCCACGATGTCGCCCCGGACCCTGAAGGCGCCGCGCTCGAAGGCGATATCGTTGCGGCTGTAATGCGCCGTGACCAGTTTCTGCAGGAGTTCGTCGCGCCCCATGGGCATGCCCACTTCGACACGGATCAAGGCCTCGCGGTACTCCTCCGGCACGCCCAATCCATAGATGCAGGACACCGAAGCCACGATGATCACATCGCGCCGCTCCATCAGGCTCATAGTGGCGCGCAGGCGCAGTTTCTCGATCTGCTCGTTGATGTCCGAATCCTTCTCGATGTAGATGTCCTTGCCCGGGATATAGGCTTCCGGCTGGTAGTAGTCGTAATAGCTGATGAAGTACTCCACCGCGTTTTCCGGAAAGAGTTGTTTGAATTCGCCGTAGAGCTGGGCGGCCAGGGTCTTGTTATGCGAGAGCACCAGCACCGGGCGGTCGAACTGGGCGATGACATTGGCGATGGTGTAGGTTTTGCCGCTGCCGGTGACGCCGAGCAGGACCTGATGCTGTTTTTGGGTGCGGATTCCCTCGGCCAGCGCGGCGATGGCTTCCGGCTGGTCGCCGCTGGGGGCGTATTCCGAGTGCAGTTTGAAGATTCCCATATCTTGTTGCTCATCCCGCCCGTTGGGGCATTAACTTGTTGTAAACTTTTGCAGTCCAAGGCAATGGACTCTGCGGTCCGGGTTTCAGCCAATGGCCCGGATAATATTTATCTTGACTTTTTGCAATTGCGCAAAACCTTGATTCCAACAAAACCGAGAGCCCGTTTTTGTCGAGGAAATTCAGATGCCCCGGCAAGGTCTGGGCGGCTGGGTCGTGCCAGAATCAAACAACAAATACTGGGAGCATACAATGGCCAACGAAGACTTTCAAGTGAATTTCGAGAATCTGCTCAAACTGGGCTACGCTGTGGTGGATGTCCGCTACAAGGATTACGACGTCTGCAACGACAGCATCAAGCTGGTGATCTCGCGCGTGGACACGGACCGTGACGAGTTCTATCAGGACATGCTGAAACTTTACACCACCATCGAGTTCAAGCCCAACGAGATCTTTGAGATCTGGACCGAGATCCTGATGCACAAGATCAAGATGAGCAAGGTCCTCAACCGCGACATCGCCATCAAGGTCGCCGCCCTGGATTATATCGAGACGGTCTATACCGCGAAATGACCGAGCGCAGCCTGCTGCTGATCAAACCGAACGCGGTGGTGCACCACCATGTGGGGCAGATCATCGCCATCTTGGAGGAAGCGGGATTCCAGCTGGCGGATATGAAGGAATTCCAGTTCGATCCGGAGCTGGCGCGTGAATTCTACGCCGCCCATATCGGAAAGGGCTTCTTTGACAAACTGGTCGAATTCATGTGTTCCGGAGCCACGGTGGGCTTGATCGTGGAGAAGGACGACGCCATCGCGGAGCTGCGTGAACTGATTGGCGAAGTCGATCCCGCCCGGCGCAAGCCCGGCACCATCCGCGACCTCTACGCGGAAGGTATCACGGAGAACGCCGTCCACGCCTCGGACAGCCCGGAAAGCGCGCAGCGCGAAATCGCGATCATCTTTGGCAACAATCACAATTAGATAAGGAGATCAATCATGAACAAGTTTCTCATTCTCTTACTGGCCGCCTTGCTGGCCCTGGGTCTTTTCACCACCGCCTGCGGCAATGACGACGATGACGACAACAACAACCCCCAGGATGCCGTTTGGGCCGTGGGGATCGCCAGCATCGGCGCGAAAGACGGCAGCCACGGTGTCACGGTCAGCTGGGTCGGCGAAGCTGCGGCCTATGTCGAGCCGAGTTCCCTGGTCCTGGAGATCGGCGGCGATCCCATCACCCTGGGCGACCACTACAACCAGTTTTGGATGGGGGAGACCAATCTCACTCCCGGCCAGGAGTACAATGTCAAACTCACCGTCAACAATGACGTGAAGTGCAACACCACGCTGAAAACCGCTTATGAGGCCATGGGCGACTTCCCTGCCGATTATTCGCCGGCCAGTGCGGCCACCGTGACTTGGACCCTGAGCTCGAACAATCAGAAGCAGTACGCCACGGCCACCTCGTTCTCACCGGTCAAATACAGCAACGACTCGTTCAGCGAGGAGATCTCTGCTTCAGCCCGCAGCTTCACCTTCCCGGCCGGAGCGGTGGACGACTTCGGCAATATGACATCATACACGCTGAGCATCGACCAAATGAATACCAAGACAGTCGATGGCGTGATGCTGATCGCCTCCCAAAGCACGCATGCGAATTATACGAGCTTTGCCAGGGAAGCGCGCCAAGCCCGACAAGAGGATTTCCTGAGGCTGGTCGGCCTGCTCCGCTAAACCAATCAAGGTTCAAAGCTATTCCAGCCCGGACGAGTTCCGGGCTTTTTCTTAGGCTGGGGGGGGGGCAGCATATATGGATTTGTGTGCAGGGATTTGCCCTGGCGGCGCTAATATCTGTAGAGGGTATTGCCAGGAGTTGTACTAATGAAAACACTGTTGTCTTTGCTTGCCTGTCTGGCCTTGGCTGTGACGGCCTTGCCGGGCGAAACCGTGTACGGCGCGTTTCAGCTCAACACCGCACCGCAGGGCGCGGAGATCTATCTCTGGGATTCCGGATTGCAGCTGGGAAACTCGCCCAGCCCGGTGTATCCGGTCATGGCGGACTCGGATGAGTTTTGCGGCGAGTATATGCCCGGCCGGAAACTGGAACTGTTGATCACCCGGCAGGACTACCTGCCGCGCATCGTCACGATCTTCGTTCCCGTGCTCTGGGAACATCCCTCTCTGGCGCTGTCTTCCCCCACTGTCCTGGAAATCCCTCTGCAGCGCGATTACTTCGCGTTCTACATGGAGTATCCCGAGAGATACAGCGACTACGACCGTGATGCCTATCAGCAGGCACTGGCCCGCTATTACTACCTGTTTTACGACAGCGAGTATGAGGGTTCCTACTATCCGCCGCGCCCGCCGCGCCCGCCCTATGGATCTTCCTCCGGCGGCGGCTGGCATCCCGGTCCTCCGGATGGCG
>CAYXEF010000046.1:0-19203 GCA_964463825.1 uncultured Candidatus Cloacimonadota bacterium
CCGTGGACTTCCCCCCGATTCGACGGGAAGTCTACGGGAAGTAAACGGGAGGTGGATGAGTCAGGCGTCGGGGCGCTTTGAATGGCAAACAGGTTTTGACGGAGCTGGCAGCGCCCAGCCACGCGGATCAGCGCCGCGCTTTTTCTTATTGACAATATGCCTGCCAAGCGATTTCTGACTTAAACAAGAAGAGAATTATGGCCGATATTATCTGGACCAAGGACCTGATCAAAGACTACGAGCTGGGCAAGGTGAAAGTCCGCGCCCTCAACGGTGTGGATGTGACTATTGCGGAAGGGGAATTTGTGGCGGTGATGGGTCCTTCGGGCAGCGGCAAAAGCACGCTGATGCACATTCTGGGCTGCCTGGATCGTCCCAGCGTGGGCGAATACCACCTGGACGGCGTACGGGTCAGCGAAATGGACCGCAACCAGCTGGCTGTGGTGCGCAACCGCAAGATAGGCTTTGTCTTCCAATCCTTCAACCTGCTGCCGCACCTCAATCTGCTCAAGAATGTGGAACTGCCGCTGATGTATGCCGGCCTGGGGCAAAAAAACCGCACCCGGAAAGCGCGGGAGGTGATCGAAAGCGTGGGTCTCAGCGACCGCTGGCGGCACAAACCGGCTGAACTCTCAGGCGGCCAGCGCCAGCGGGTGGCCATTGCCCGGGCGATCGTGAATAACCCCGCCATCCTCTTGGCGGACGAGCCCACCGGCAACCTGGATTCGCAGGCCGGAGGCGACATTCTGGAGATCTTCAGTCACCTGCACCGCCAGGGCAACACCGTTATCATCGTCACCCACGACCAGGCCGTGGCTGGCCGCGCGGACCGCGTCATCCACATCATGGACGGAAGGATCGGCAATGGCGATCTCGCTGGCTGAGTCGCTGCAGGTCGGCCTCTCCGACATCCTGCTGCGCAAGGTCCGCAGCGTGGTCACCATCATCGGCATCGTCCTCGGAGTAATGAGCATCATGGTGGTGCTGGCGATCGTCAATGGCATGAACAAATCCACCTTGGACTGGATGGGTGAACGAGGCGGCCTGACCAAGGTCGAGGTGCGGCGCAACTGGAGTTACGACTTCAGCCGGGGCGGCGAGGCGACTTTCACCCTGCGCGAGATCCGGCAGATCCGGGCCTTGGTGCCGGAGGCCGCGGCCTTCAACGCCCAAAGCCAGTTGCAGCCGCAGGAACTGCAATACGGGGAGAGCGGATTCGTCTGCAGCCTGCTGGGTGTGTATCCGGACATGATCAAGGTCGAGGATTGGGCTGTGGCTTCCGGACGTTTCCTCAACGAGCAGGATGTGGAAAACTTCAACAACGCTATCGTGCTGGGCTCTACGGTGGCCAGCGAACTCTTCGGCCAGCGCAGCCCGCTGGGCGAATCCGTGACTTTCGCCGGGCAGAGGCTGGTCGTGGTAGGGGTCATGGAACCGAAGTTTCTGGCCAATCAGGGTGGGGGCAGCGCTTTCAGCGATAACGCGTTGGAATATCTGAACCAGCGGGCCTTCGTGCCGCTTTCCACCCTGCTCAGCAAGATTGCGCCGCAGGAGCGGATCGGTGGCTTCGACCTGCAGGCCAAAGATCCGGAAGCGGCCAGGGAACTGCGCCGCAAAGTCAATGACATCGTGCTCAACCTCAAGCGGGGCAAGGCTCTCTTCAGCGTCGAATCCGCCCAGGAACAACTGGAGCAGATCCGCCGCAGCACCATGATCTTCTCCGCCGTGTTCGTGCTCATTGCCGTGATCTCGCTTTTGGTGGGCGGCATCGTGATCATGAACATCATGCTGGCCTCGATCAAGGAGCGCACGCGCGAGATCGGAGTGAGGCTGGCTGTCGGAGCCAGGCGGAGGGACATCTTTTTGCAGTTTCTGATGCAGACTGTGCTGATCACGGGCCTGGGCGGGATTTTGGGCATCGGATCTGGTTTTGCTGTGATAAACGCCGTGGGATCCTATTTGCAATTGCAGGTCCTGGCTTCGGCGCGCATGATCTGGGTGGCGCTGCTGGTCTCTGTGGGGGTGGGGTTGATCTTTGGCATCCTGCCTGCGCTGCGGGCCAGCAAGCTGGATCCGGTGCGGGCATTGCGGGAGGAATGATGGCGGAAGAGCGCAAGAAAGGCCTGCTGGCCAATCTGTTCGGTTTTATCGGGGCGGCGTGGGAAACGGGTTTAGCCGATCTGGGCAGGCTCTGGGACTATGTCCGCCTGCCGGAGCTGCGCAAAAAAGTCTTGAGCGACATCTGGGGCTTTCTCCAGGAGTTTTACGCCCGCATCCGCTCCGAATCCCTGCTGCGCCAGGCCGGATCCCTGGCCTATATCACCATCGTGGGCTTCGTGCCCTTTTTGGTCTTTATACTCTTGGTCGCTCCGGATCTGCCCTTTCTCGACCTGAAAAACAAGATCTTCCAGCTGATCTCGAACAATCTGATGCCCACCTCGGCCATGGCGGTCAACAACGTCATCGAGGGCATGCTCTCACGGCGGGCGGGCTTCAATGTGTTCAGCTTCATCGTGCTGATCATCTCGTCTTATGCGCTGTTTAGAGTGATCCGGGACACTTTCGACCGCATCCTGAGCATGGAATACCACTACCGGCAGGAACCGCTGGGGCAATTGATCAAGTTCTTCGGCACCATCATTCTGGGCATGCTGATCATGATCGTGATGTTCTCCAGCACCTCGCTGCCTCTGATCTCGCGGCTGGTGCGCTTCCCGCTGCTCAAGTGGCTGATGTATGTGGTGCCTTTCCTGATGCAGTTCGTGGGCTTGATCTTCCTTTATTTGCTAATGCCTTCGATCCGTGTGCGGCGGGGCTCGCTGATCCGCGGGGCTTTCTGGACCACGGTGGTTTGGGTGTTGATCAAAAGCGGCTTCGATTTCTACATTTACCGGCTGACCAATTTTCAGGCCGTGTATGGAGTCCTGGCTGCGCTGCCCATATTTCTGATGTGGATCTATGTGAATTGGATCATCATCGTGGCCGGCATTGTGCTGGTCTCCGTGCTGGACAGCCGCAAAGCGCCGGAATTGACGAAACGCGAACCGCGGCGCATCGTGCGACTGACCCTGGAAATGTTCAGCAATGCCAAACTCAACCGCAGGTTGGAGAAGTTTATCAGCCGTGAAGAACTGCAGGATCTGGCCGACACCCTCAAGGACGACGAAGAGCAATGAAGAAATACGCCCTGATCACGGTTTCCGACAAGACCGGAGTGGTGGAATTGGCCCGGGGCTTGCAGGAATTGGGCTTTGCTATCCTGTCCACGTTCGGCACAGCGCAATCTATGAGAGACAGCGGCATCGATGTGACCGAGGTCAGCGATGTGACCGGTTTTCCGGAGATCCTGGACGGACGGGTCAAAACCCTCCATCCAACGATTCATGCGGGTATCCTGGCCCGGCGGGAGAACCCGGAGCATCTGGCCAAACTGGCTGAACTGCAGATTGATCGCATCGACCTGGTGGCGGTCAATCTTTATCCCTTTGAGCAGGTGCGTAAGCAGCCCGAGGCCACGGACGGGCAGATCATCGAGAACATCGATATCGGCGGTCCGGCTTTGTTGCGCGCCGCTGCCAAGAACCACCAGGGCGTGATTGTGCTCACCGATCCTGCCGATTATCCCACTGTCTTGGCGGCTCTGAAAGACAATCCCGATTTGACCTCAGAACTGCGCCGCGCGCTGGCGACCAAGGCTTTCGATCTGGTTTCCGGCTACGACGCGGGCATCGCGCAATATCTTGCTGGAGCATCCGGCAACAGCGAGGAGGCGCGGGACCTGCCTGCCAGTTTCGCTCTGCGGGGCAGGCTGCAAGAGCCTTTGCGCTATGGCGAGAATCCGCATCAGACGGCCGGATTTTACGCTTCTGCGAGGCCGGACTGGCAATTGCTGCATGGCAGGGAACTTTCCTTCAACAACTATCAGGACATCGACGCGGCTTTGCGCGCCCTGCGCCTGTTCGGCCGGCCGACCGCAGTGATCGTCAAACACTGCAATCCGTGCGGCCTGGCCACCGCGGACACCTTGGAAGAAGCCTACCGCAAGGCTTTCGCGGCGGATACACAGTCTCCTTTCGGCGGCATCGTGGGTCTCAACCGGCCTTTGGATCGGGCCACAGCCCAAAACATCGACCAGATCTTCACCGAGATCGTCATTGCCCCAGGTTTTGAGGATGGTGTCCTGGACTATCTCAGAAGGAAAAAGAACCGCCGCCTGATCGCGTTTGATCCGCGCATTGTATCCCAACCGGAACTGCCCTGGGAAACCAGGCAACTGCGCCGGGGCTTTCTGCTCCAGAGCTGGGACCAGGTCGACGAAGATTCCACAAACTGGAACGTTGTCACCCAACACCAGCCAAGCCCAGAGGAATGGGACGCTCTGCGTTTTGCCTGGAAAGTGGTTTCCCTGCTGCGTTCCAATGCCATCGCCATCACCGGCGCGGAACAGGTTTTCGGCCTGGGTTCCGGCCAGACCAGCCGCATCGATTCCACCTGTTTGGCGATCTGGAAGGCGCGCAAATTCGGACACGAGCTAAGCCGGGCAGTGTGCGCGTCGGATGGTTTTTTCCCCTATCCGGACTCGGTGCAGGAACTTGCCGCTGCCGGCGTCCTGGCAGTGATCCAGCCTGGCGGCTCCAAAGGCGATGCCGAGGTCATACGCGCCTGCGACGTCCACGCAATGTCCATGGTTTGCACGGGCTTCCGCCACTTCCGGCACTGAATTCTATTTGACAGAATATGAGGTTTTAAAAGTATGACCACGCTCAGTCGCGGAGATGTGTCCGAGTTGGCTGAAGGAGCACGATTGGAAATCGTGTATATGTGCAAAACGCGTATCCTGGGTTCGAATCCCAGCATCTCCGCCATTCTTTGTCAACCCTCTCAATCCATTATAAACAAGCTTTACAAGGAGTTATCATGAAAAGCAAATCTGCATTCCTGGTCGGTTGTCTGGTCTTTGTGGTACTGGTGGTGGTCGCCTTCAATGTGGGATACCGCCTGATGAAAGTCCCCGGCCCCAAAGGCATTGCCAGCGAAAGTTGGCTGGTGCTGGATCCGCAGGGCATGGTGCCGGACTACAACGAGATCCGCAGCTCCGGATTCTGGAACCTTGGCCCGGTGAGTTCGGAAGAAATCTGCCGCCGCATCCGCCGCGCCGCGATCGATCCCAAGGTCAAGGGCATCCTGATCAAACCGGGCATCACCCAGATCAGTTATGCCAACCTGAATGAAATCGCTGCCGCGCTCAAGGATTTCAAGGCCCGCCGCAAACCCGTATTGGCGCACGGCGAGATGCTGGCGCAGCGTGATTATCTGCTCTGTTCGATGGCGGACAAGGTGAACATGGAGCCGTCGGCCTCGGCCGGCCTGCTGCTGGAGGGCGTATCCGCCAATATGCTGTTTTTCAAGAATACGCTGGCCAAACTGGGCATCAAGATGCATGTGATGCAGGCCGGCAAATACAAGGGCGCTTCCGAACCTTACAACCGGACCTCCTTCAGCCCGGAAACGGAAGCCAATCTGCGTCAGGTGCTGAAGGGCCGCTACGATTTGATCCTGGACACCATCGGCAGATATCGCCAGCTGGACACACTGGCGGTGCGCGAGATCTTCGAGACCCGCCCCGACCTCTTTATCACAGCTGACGAAGCCATGCGTTACGGCCTTATCGACCAAGCTTTGACCTGGGACAGTTACGCCGCGGAAAACGGCATCACGCCTGAGAAAACCGTCTCTATCCGCAAATACAACAGCGAAACGCTGCAAAGCTCCACCAACCGGATCGCCGTACTAAATCTGAGCGGCAACATCGCCCCGGTGCAGGGTTTCACCGCCGATGGCCTGATCAGCTCCGGCAAAGTGGACAAGGTCGTCAGGCAGATCCAGGAAGATCCATCAATCAAAGCCGTTATCCTGCGCGTAAACAGCCCTGGCGGCTCAGCGCTGGAATCCGAACTGATCTATCAGAAATTACAGACTTTTAAGATCCCGGTGGTTGTCTCCATGGGTGGCATGGCGGCCTCGGGCGGTTACTATGTCAGCTGCGCGGGCGACTACATTTTCGCAGATCCCTACACGATAACCGGCTCCATCGGCGTGGTCATGGCCCTGCCCGAGGCTGAGGAACTGGGCAACAAGATCGGACTGGACAGCCAAACCCTCAGTTATGGCAAGTTTGCCAAGTTCGGCAGCATCTTCGAGGCCTACGACCAGGAGATCCTGGATTCCTTCCAACGCAGCGCGGACAGCGTTTACGCCGAATTTCAGGAGCGCGTGATGACAGCGCGCAAAATCGCTCCGGAGAATATGGAAGCCGTGGCCGAAGGCCGGGTCTTCACAGCCGCGGCGGCCAAAGCCAAAGGCCTGATCGACGAGATCGGCGGCCTCGACGCAGCGATCAAAAAAGCGGCTGAACTGGCCAAGATCACCAACTACACCACGCAGCAGTACCCGCGCCAGATTTCCTGGTTTGAGATGTTCCGCGAAGGCGGTTGGTGGGAAATGGCACAGAAGGTCCTTTCCCAGCGTGACATTTCCCTCAGCGAACGCCTGCAGGCCTATCTGGAGCAGACACTCAAGCCACGCCACTGGCTCTATTTCTGCCCTTACGCTTTGGATTGAACTTTGGCCACTAGCAGAAGACCACCCAAACAGGCGCCACAGCGCCAACGCAAGGATAAATTCCACACCGAGATCATCGTCAATGTCCACCCGCTGGAAAAACGCGTGGCCGTGCTGGAGGACAACCGCCTAGTCGAGCTCTTCGTGGAACGCAAGGACAAACAAAACATCGTCGGCAACATCTATAAAGGCACTGTCAAGGATGTCCTGCCCGGCATGGGCGCCGCCTTCATCGAGATCGGCCTGGAGCGCACCGCCTTTTTGCACTATTCGGACATCGTGACCGACTTTCTGGACATCTTCGAAAACGAGAAACAAGTACCCCGGCTCAATCCCAAAGACTCCTCCCAGATCGGCAATCTGCTCAAGTCCGGTCAGGAGATCGTGGTCCAGGTCCACAAGGGCCCGATCGGGTCCAAGGGCGCCCGCCTCACCGGCCAGATCTCCATCCCGGGCAAGTACCTGGTGCTTTTCCCCAACAAAAACAAGATCGCCATCAGCCGCAAGATCTACAGCCAAAACGAACGCTCCCGCATCCGCAACATCCTCAGTGCCTTCAAGGATCCCGCCTACGGCCTGATCGTGCGCACCGAGGCCGAAGGCTGCGACGAGGACGAACTGCGCACCGAATACAACGCCCTGGCCAAAACCTGGAAACTGACCGAAAAGCAGATCAAGCACACCAAGCCCCCGGTCTGCGTGTTTGAGGAAAACGCCCTCGAAAACTACCTCATCCGCGATCTTTTCGGCGAAAATGTGGACCGTTTGGTGATCGACGATAAGGCTTTTGCCCGGCGTATCATTTCGCATCTGGAGGACTTTTCCCCGGAATTGATCCCCAATGTGGAGATCTACAAGGAAGACTCGCCCATTTTTGACGCCTGGGGCATCGAGAAGAAGATCGAGACGGTCTTCCACTCCCGCATCTACCTCCCCAGCGGAGGCAACATCAAGATCGAGCAGACCGAAGCGCTGGTCGCCATCGACATCAATACCGGCAGTTTCACCGGTAAGACCCACTATGAGGAAACGATCAAGAAAACCAATCTGGAAGCCGCTGCCGAAGCGGCTCGCCAGATCCGCCTGCGCGACCTCAGCGGGGTCATCATCATCGATTTCATCGATATGATCAGCGACCAAAACAAGCAGGAAGTGCTGGACACACTGCGCCGAGGATTGAGGCGCGACCGCGCCAAAAACAAGGTCTACAGCTTCACGGAACTCGGTCTGGTGGAGATTACCCGCAAACGCATGCGCTCCACCCTGATCGCCAATTTCTCCGATCCCTGCCCCACCTGCAACGGCAGCGGACGCATCGTCTCGCGTGACACTATGCTGATGCGCATCCACCGCTGGCTCAACCGATCGGAATACTTCGTCGGCAACAAGCGCCTGCGCATCGTGGTCCATCCCGACCTGCTGGCCCACATCCGCGAACACAGCGAGTATTTCAGCGCCTACAAGGACCAGGTGGACATGGAATCCGATGCGGAGATGCGAACCGATCAATTCAAAGTATTCAAATTGCCCAATCTGGAAGACATCACCTCCCGTTTCAGCTGATCCACACTTGCTCAGGCCAGCCACTTCAGGCCGGCATGACAGTCAAGCGAACGCCGGAGCGTTTCCCACACGGAGACGACACGGCGTCTTTTTTTTGGGTCTGGATTGCTGGCGGGATTCCTGGATGTATCCCGTGTTCTTCTTTAGCCTTGGATGTGGGTGTTTCTGCGGGTATGTCACGGGCTGGTTCTTGCTGTCCCACTCCTGACTCTCTCCTGTCATGTTGCTATCGGATAGCAGCACGGCAGGAGGGAGCAGTCAGCGCAAAAGCGAATCTGAACCGGTGTAGAATCAGGGCTAATTGATCACGGCGATTTTTCCGCGGGCCAGTTCGCCATCCATCTCGATCACGTAGTAGTACACTCCAGAAGAGACTTTACGCCCGTCATTGTTTTTGAGTTCCCATTGCCAGGTGGTTTTGCTGATGGCGGGGTCGAAGGGGCCGATGCTGTCGCTCATGACGAGGTTGCCGGAGCTGTCGTACATTTTGATGCGGCCCTTTTTGCCGGCGGGGAAATTGATGAAACTGCACCAGGTCTGGCTGCGGGCCTGCACAGGATTGGGGTAGGCGATGACGTTGGAGAGATCGCGGATATCGCTGATGCCGAAGCGGGCGATGTTGTTTTGGGGAGAAATGACGTTGCCGGCCAGGTCGCGCAGGTTGCGGACAGTGATCAAATACGCGGTGGAGGAGTATTTGAGCTGGTAGGCGAAGCTGATCAGGACTTTGTTATCGTCGTGGCTGACGGAGGCGATGGAGTTGTTCGGATCGTTGGAAGGCTGGAGTAGCTCGTAATTGAGCGCGTTTTCCGGATTGGGGTTGGGGGAGAGGGTTTCCGTGAACACGATTTCCAACGACTTTTTATCCGGTCGCACCACGACGCTGGCTATGGCCGGTGGCTCGGTGTCCTCCTGATAGGCGAAGCTGATGCTTTGTTCCTGCAAATATAGGCCCTTGTTACTGCGGATGTTGTTCAATGCCAGCACATAGAGGTCGTTGCTCGGAACCAGGGGCTGGCTGAAATGCATGTGCACGCCGTGATGGCTGGCGATGCTGTTGACCGAGGTCGGATGCTCGAAACCGTGGCTGAGCGAATAAAGGGCGGGGTTGACAATGGTGGTATGCATGGCTTGGTCAAACATCACGCGCACCTCGTTCTGGCTGATCATAAACACTCCCGTGATCTGCGGAGGAGGATAGGGCGTGGCGGTTTGCCAGATGGTGGGAACGCTTTCCGGCGGACTGTAAGTGTCCTGATAAGCCGTGATGGCGTATTCGTAGCTGATCCCCTGTTCGAGGCCGGTATCGGTGTATTCGGATCCGGGGATGTTGTCCAGAAGCGTCAGCTCGCCCTCCGGATCGCGCCGGTAGATCCTGTAGTATTGGGCGCCGGTGGGAATCCAGCTGAGTTTTACCGAGCTGCCTGAAATGGGGGTGGCCAGGAAATTGGACGGAGTCTGGGGTCCCGTCCAGGGATCATCGCTGGTCCATTCCACAGCGAACACGGTGTCCGCGTCGGGTGAGTAATTGGTCATGAAATAGGGGCGGTTGTTCTGGTCCCAATAGCTGAGGATGCTGTAGGTGCGGAAGCTGTTGCCGTAGAATTGGGGTTTGAATTTGCCGTCGATGTATTTTAGGACATAGAGGTTGGGTGAAAGAGCCAGAATGATTTCCTGCTTGCCGTCGAGATCGATGTCCATGGCCTGGATGGCGTTCTGCGAGGTGACTTGGTTGAATTGGATGCTGCCCATGCTGGTGTAGGAGTCATTGCCCGTGTTGCGGAAACCTTCAAAATACCAGAAATTGAGGTTGGTGTCCAGGTTGTCCCGGTAATAACCGCCGATGAAGAAGTCCTGCGAGCCGTTGCCGTCGAAATCGCCGCTGGTGAGGTTGTAAGTGTTGCCGATCGGCATGCGGTGGGTCCAGGCCAGCTCATCCAGATTATCATTATGGATTTCGTAAATCATGATGTCGCCGTCGGTGTCGGCGGTCAAGATGTCAAGATAGTTGTCATTGTCAAAGTTCTTGACTATGATGGTGGGGACGAAGGTGTTGCGGACATTGGTCGGGCTGGTGTTGTGCAAGGTGTTTTTGGAGGTGACGGTGGTGGCATTGGTCCGTTTATAAGCCTGGATGACGCGTTCGGCAGGGAGGTTTTTGACCAGCAGGATGTCTTGGATGCCGTCATGGGAGTAATCTGCAAGCACGCCTCCGGTGATGGAAGTGGCTTCCCAAAGCGGCAATTGGGGATAGTCGCTGTTGGTTTGAGTTTCGATCAGTTTGGCGGTGTCGGCTTTGAGCAGGAGGAGTTCCTGCCCGACGGTATTGGTGTTGCCCGCCCCCAGAAGCCAGAAAGTATCGTCAAAAGAATGCGTGACCACATGTCCGGCCGCGGCAGGTTGATAGGCAAAGACTTCGCCATAGCCCGAAGTCGGCAGATCCATGGCGATGTATTCCTGATAGCCGTCGCCGTTGTAGTCGTAGGTCTGGTTCAACGGCACCCGCGCTTGACCGATGCTCTGCCAGTTGTAGCCGTAGCTGGAGACCAGGTCGTATTCGATATTCATGAAATTGGTGTAGAAATCTGTGATGAGGGATAGATTGCTGATGTTGGTGGCGTGGATCTGGATGCTGATGCGGCCTGGCGGCAGTGTTGGCGGCAAAGCCCAAACGTGGAGGCTGTCCAGTTTGGTGCCGTAGCAGTATTCCGTGAGCCCGGACGTGGTGGTGACGATCAATTCGGTGCGCACCCGTTCATCGAAGACGGCCGATACGTAATGGCGCAGATTCTGTCCGTCGTAGCGGCTGAATCCCAAGAGGGATTCCTGTTTCAGCACGGGCGGGGTGCGGTCGTAATTGACGTAGCGGAAAACGTTGTATTTGCCTCCGCTTGTGTTCTCATACTGGACCCGGATAGTGTAGGTACCTTCGGGGAACGCATCCGGAATGGTAAAAACAGCCAGGGTGTCGTTGGAGACCTGCTGGTGATAGAAGGAAGGATAGTTTTGGTGTGTGTCTACATCGTACCAATCCAGGATCGTGGGGACAGGGGCGGAGGTGTACATTACGCAGTAGCGCCAGAAATTGCTTCCCAGGACAGATCCGGTGATGCCAAAGCTGTCAGTGACGCCGCTCTGTTCGATAGGCTGATCGATATATAACAGCGGGGGAGAGGTGTTTTCCAACAGTTTCTTGGTGTTGAGCAAACCATGTCCGTAATACATGTCAAAGCCGGGCGTACCGCGGTCGTCGGTGGCTGTGAGCAGGCGGGCGCGGACCTCGCTGGGCGGGAGTCCGGGATGCAGGGACAGTAACAATGCCGCGGCACCGGCTACATAAGGCGATGACATCGAAGTGCCGCTCTGCTCGAAATACAATTCCTCCACAGGTTCGGATTTGTAGGTACTGAGCACCAGTTCGCCTGGAGCCACCAGGTCCATGTCCATGCCGTAGCTGGAAAAACCGGCGATGTTGCCGCTGCGGTTAACCGCGCCGACTGAGATCACGGATGACAGTTTGGCCGGATAACTGAGATTGGGGCCGGGATCGTTGCCGGCGGAAGCCACCAGCGTGACGCCGCGGGAAAATGCGTATTCACAGGCGTCGCCGATGATCGGGGAATAATTGGGGTCGCCCCAACTCATGTTAACCACGTGGCAGCCGTTGTCCGCTGCGTAGATAATGGCGGCCGCAGCGTCGTCATCCTGCAGGAAGCCCTGGCCGGTGGTGGTGCGGAATCCGGCGCGGATGGGCATGATCTTGACATTCCACGCCACGCCGGCCACGCCGATGCCGTTGTTGCCCACTGCGCCGACAATCCCGGCGACGTGGGTGCCATGGAAGTTTTCGTCCGTCGGCTCGTTGTCCTGATCCAGATAGTCGCCGATGGCGGTGTCCGCCAGTTCAGGGGCGTCAGCAAAGTCCCAGCCATAAACGTCGTCAACGTAACCATTGCCATCGTTGTCTATGCCGTCATCGGGAACCTCGCCGGGATTGACCCAGATATTGGCCTGTAGGTCGGGATGTTCGATTAGTATCCCGGAATCCACAATGCCCACCACGACCAGCGGGCTGCCTGTGGTGTAGTTCCAGGCCGGAGGATTGGAGACGATATGGTGGAACTGCTTGGAAAACAACGGATCGTTGGGTTCGATATGCAATTGCGAGAGGCGGTTCGGCTGCACATACTCGATACCGGAAAACTTTAGCCTTCCTTCGCTCAGGGCATCCCAATCCGGATCCACGGCGTAGTCGGCCAGATAGTACTGAGGCACATGCATGCCGCGTACCGGGCGTAAATTGAAGGCTCCCACACGGCTGAGATAGGAATCGAAGGCGAAGAGACCAGTGCGGTCAGACTTCAGCTGGATCGGGGCGCTGGTTTTGAAGATCAGCTGTCCGGGCGTGATCCTCTGGGCGGCTAAGGATGCCAGAATACTGCTCAGGCAGATGATCAGGAGGATATGTTTACGGAGCATGGGTGTCTTCTCAGAAATGATAGGAAACGCCGAAAGAGTGAACGTCGTTGAGCCGGCTGGAGTAAGCGGCCCAACCATAGTCGATGGCGAGGTTTTTCCAGCGCAGGCCGAGCCCGGCGCTCAGATCCTCGGCGTCGTAATTGAACTTGTACCCCAGGCGCAGGCTCACTAGGTCGTAGAGTTCGCATTGCGCGTTGAGCGCGGCTTTCCATTGTTCATCGACGGCCTTGATGCCGCTGGCTTCCACGCTGAGCGCAATGGAATCCAACTCCCAGCCTTTACTCAGATCGAGTTCCAGACTTGGCGCAAATCTGGTGCTTTCCTCGTTCATGTGGGTGGACAGACCCAGATTGCGCATGGCCAGAGAGAACATGGTCCGTTCAAGCGGCGGCAGCCAGCTGAGACCGAGGTCGCCGTGCAGACCGAGGCTGGAATCCGTGTTCAATTTCTCGTAGGCCACCCCGGCGTTCAATCCGCCATACAGGGAAGGAGTCACCCGCAGGGCGTAATTGGCCGTCAGATCCATGTTCAACGGGGAGTAATATCCGATCAGGTAGCCATTGTCATCGCGGATCTCCAGTTCCCCGTAATCCAGGCTGCGCAAGGCCAGGCCGAAGTGGTACCTGCGGTTGGAGTAGGAATAGCTGAGGTTGGTGAAGTTGGTATCCGCCAGCCACAGAGAGTGGCTGACGCCCAGGCTGCGGTGGCTTTCCTGCACGGCGGAGGCTGGCTGGCGCAGAAACGAGGCCAATTGGCCGCCGCTGTAAATGCCGCGTCCGGCCAGAGCCAGGGAAACGGGATTGGTGCTGATGTCCAGAAACTGGTAGCCGTATTGTCCGGCGTTTTCGTGTATCTCCGCCGTCAGCGTCAGGATGCCTGAAAGCGTTGCCAGCAGGGTGATCAGGATAGTTTTCACTGGTTGTTTCTCCTTTACTTTTCGACGGCGAACTTGAGCCGGCAAGAATCCGTGTCGGCAGAAAGTACCGCGATGTAAACGCCGGAATGGAACTTGCCTTCCGGGATGTCGATCAGTTCGCGATTGCGCAGGTAAGCCTTGGCGTGGCCTTTCTGCCTGAAGATCAGGGTCCCGTTGATGTCGAAGATGCTGACCTGAAAATTGGTGTCCCGGTTGGTCATCACGCTGAGGGTGAGTTTGTCTCCGTAGATGGATTTGAGCGGATTGGGATAAATGTACACCTCTCCGGGCACGAAGAGTCTGTCGCTGAGGTATTGGTTGGGCAGCTGGGCATCGTCGCGGCTGGCATGGCGCAGCAGGTTGCCGTATTCGCAGAGCCAGCCGGTATCCAGATCCCCCAGCACAGCGTCCGGCAGTTCCTGCCTGAAGATCATGCCGTTGTCCGTGGCGCTCCAGGCGTAGCTTAAGCCGTCGGAAGCTTTGGCGATGAGCGGCAGATTGCGGCTTCGTTCACGGAAGGAAACCGGAAATCCGGATTTGACACGCCAGTCCTGTTCCCAGCAGTTGAGGCGGTTGAAGCCGAAGCTGCCAAGCAGTTCCTTGTCGCCGTCGTGATCCAGATCCACGGCCAGCACGCCGGCGTTGAAGCCCAGGCTGTCTGAGGCGGCTAGGTTGAGGCTGGCAGGGCTCATCAGCGAGCCGGAGTAATCCACCACAGCCACACCGAGATCTGAACTCAGGATGAGATCCAGGCTGCCGTTGGAATCCCAATCCGCGATGCTCAGCGGTGCAGTGGTGCGCATGCCGTGCGTGTAGGGAAAGCCCGGAAGCGACTCCAGATCGGCGTCCAAGGCATATATGGAGTTTAGGCACTGCACGATCAATTCGCCTTCCTGGCTGCCCGGTATGAGAGGTGCTTTGAAAAGCCCGACCACAATGGAATCGGCCGGCACCGGCAACATCTGGGAGCGGAATTCGCCGTTGCCCAGGTTGTAGTTCCAGAGCATGGTGTACCCGCTGCCACGGCAGGGGATGTAAATCCGGTCGCGGAAATAGACCAGGTTGTTGCCGACTGGCTCTTCGAATTCCCGCAGCTGCTCCACCTGCCCGGTTCCCTTGTCATAGGCGTAAAGCCTGCCGCGGTTGGTGTCCGTGGTATTGACAGGGATAAACAGTTTGTCGCCCTGGGACAGGGGTTGGGCGGCCCACTGCATATCGCCGAGGTTGACAGAGTACTCACCGCTGCCGGAGCCCAGCCGGTAGACCCGGGCCAGATCTCCCAGTTGCATGGGCAGATAGAAATTGGCGCCGTCCCAGACATAATTGAAGGGTATGGGTTGCCGGACCAGGGGATAGCCGGCAACGGGCAGTTCGTTTTTCCAAAGATGCAACTGGCCGTCCGGCATGGGATAAAAGAGCTCGGTCTGCCCGTCACCATCGAAATCCACGCTGCAGGCGTTGATGGGATTGGTTCCCGTATATCCGGCCGCCAAACGCCAACCGAAACTTACAGAGAAGGTCATCTGATTTCCGCTGTCGCTGATATCGAAGATCTCCAGCGGAATGCCGCCGTAATAGCTTTCCGCGGAGGGCAGCCAGAGCACGCCATTGTGTGATTGCGTACCAAAGTAGTCGTTATTGCCGGCGCGGAAAGCGTCATAGGGCCCGCCGTACTTGAAGTCGTTGGGCGATCCCGTATCCAGGTGCTGGATGCCGTCGGCCTCTTCCAGATCGATACCCTTGTGCCGGGCGTTGGAATTGATGCTGTTGAGGTCGAAATTGGCGGTGAATTTCTCGGCGATGACATTCTCGTCGATGTGCCAGATCAGCAGGCCGGAGCCATCCACGGGCACTGAAGAACCGGCCGGGATGGGGCCCCCCAGGCCGGGCAGCATGAAGTCCCACTCGCTGCCGAGGTAACGGTTTTCCATGAAGTTGAAATAAGGCAGCAAGGGATAATTCTCATAATAATCCTGCTCGCCTTCCGGCAGCAGTTTGAAGCTGTAGCTGGGCAGATTGCTGTAGGGATCGAGGCTGCCGTCGGGATTCTGTTGCCGGTTTTCCACAAGATAATACTCTGTCTGGGAGATTGGCACCTTATAGAGCCGGTTACGGCCGGGCCAGTGATCCAGAAAGTAATCCACCACCAGATCTTCGCTGTCGTCCGTCACGGTGATGCAAGGCTCCCAACCCAGATAGAGCCTGCACCAGGGGCTCAGTTGCGCGGGCACGTAGCCCGAGGCGTTCCAGACTCCGGTGCCCATGAGGCCCCAATTGCCGATGCCTTGGGAGACTCCGTCGCTGGAATCGTTGTCGAAGAGCGTGGGCAGCCCCAGCAGGTGTCCGAATTGATGCGCCAGCACGCCGTAGATGCTGAAAAGGTAGAGATCGGCGTTGTCTTCGCCTTCGCCGGGAAAGTAGTCCTGATACTCGCTTTCCGGCACGATCACGATATTGGTGAGCACGGCTCCGTCGTTGGTCTGGTAGCCCGGATAGGCGTCGTTATCTTCATCAAACCAGGATTGCAGGCGTTTGCGCGTGAGGAAAGTGGACCAGATCTCTTCGGTCCGGATGCCGTTGATATCCGATTCCTGGCCGGCTCCGGCATGAAAGATGATCACGCCGTCGAACTGGCTGAAGTTGATAACAGGATCGGCCTGGTCAAACACGGCCTGGGTGAATTCCTTGAGCCGCGCGTCGATGGCCTCGGAGCTGTCCGCGCCGTAATAGGCCAGGGTTTGAGGCAGGGTGATCACCTGCGGGTGGATGTAGTAATCGAGGTCGTAGGCCTGGTGGGACGCATCGGCGAAGAAGTCGCCCAAATGCAGCATCCAGCGGTCGAAGAAGGCAGTGTCGTGCGCCAGGTAGTCCGGATAGCCCGTATCGGCCTTGAACTGGACATCGTTGAACTGCACCCTGAGCACCACAATATCGTTGGGGACGGGCTTGGAACCTTGCTTATAGGCCGGCGAACCCACAGGCGGCATTTCGATCCGGGTGGGCTGATATGTGGGCGGGATTTCCCGGTACAGCGGATGCGGCGGCACCAGCGCCGCCAGCCCGGCGGCCGCGGCGCCCAGCGAAACCAGGCAGAGGGTCATTCTGGCAAATTTGGACATACCAAGGCACTTCCTGCTTGTTCTAGATTGTTAGAAATAAAAAACCCGTCTGCTCGTCTGGCATGGCCAACAGGCATCAAAATGCCACTTATTGCGCGGGAGCAATTGTGTCAACCAAAAATCCCGCCGTCGCCTGAGTCCTTCCCGGGGACCCCGGATCCGTGTGCGCCCTTACTTGGCTTTGCCTGCGAAAAAATCAGCCTCGTTGCACTTGCAGATCGGTTTGAAATCGTAGCGGGGCGACCAGGCGCCGGAGCCCTTCTTTTTGTTCAGGATCATTTTGATCTTTTTGACTTCGGTGTTGCACACCGGGCAGATCACCCGGCCGGTGGTAATCGTGTCATGCGCCATCTTGGCGGCGAAGCTTTTCACTTTTCCCATTTTATCCTCTTATAACCTTGATTAATTCGCCCGTTCGATGTACTCGCCGTTGCGGGTGTCGATCCGGATCTTGTCACCCACTTCCACGAAGAAGGGCACAATCAGGCGCAGCCCGGTCTCGGTGAAGGCGGTTTTGCCGCTGCCGGAGGCCGTGTTGCCTTTGACGTTCGGCTCACATTCGGCGATGCTCTGCACCACCGTGACCGGCAGCTCGATGCCCAGGATCTCGCCGTTGGGCGCGAATACCAGGGTCAGCTCCATATTTTCCAGCATCAGTTTGGCAGAATCTCCGATCACCCTGGCCTCGACATGCATCTGTTCATAGTTGCCGGCGTCCATGAGCACAAAGAACTCACCGTCGCGATACAAGTATTCCATTTTACGGCGTTCGACCCGCACCTCGTTGAAGCTGTCGCTGTCGCGGAATGTGTTTTCCAGCACCTTGCCCGTGCGCACGTTTTTCAGCTTGGTGCGCATAAAGGCGGAGCCTTTGCCGGGCTTGACGTGCAGGAAATCAACCACTTCGTAGAGGTCGTCCTTGAACTCGATGATCATCCCGTTGCGGATGTCTGCCATGGTTGCCATATCTTATGTTCCTTAGTGATTTAACTTGAGTAAACCACGATTTTTTAACTCCCTTTTCTTGGCAAGCATTTTCTTGGCCTGCCGCATCCGGCGGCCAGGTGAGGATATTCCGTCGGGCGGTGTCCAGCCCAGCCTTTTGCCCCTTTCCTGCTGCCTTTTCTCTCGCCGTCGTCAGGATATGTGTCCATCCGGTCCCGTGAACTTGCTTGACAAATAACACCCTTCGCCAGAGAAGGAATCCCAGCGTCGTCCCGGTCGCCGCGTTCGCAGTTGCGATCCCCCAAGGGACGGCCGGATAAGGAATTGATTATGGCTATCACGATTACGACAGTCCAGACACCCCGGGAGAGGAAACGCTTTGTCTATCTGGCCGAGGCCATGAACGCCCACCGGCCCGATTGGGTCCCGCCGCTCTACACGGATGACCTGCGGGTCATCGATGCCCGCAAAAATCCCGCGCACGAATACTGCGACAGTGTCCTGGCCCTGGCCTGGGAGGACGGCAAGCCGGTCGGCCGTATCGCCGGCATCATCAATCGCCGCTACAACGAATACGCCAGGACCCAAACCGCTCGCTTCGGATTTTTGGAAACGCCGGACCGCCTCGAGGTTACCCGCGCCCTGATCGAATTTGTGGAAGCCTGGGCCAGGCGCCAGGGCATGATCCGCGTGGTCGGCCCCATGGGCTTCACCGAGGAGGATTCGGAAGGTTTTATCATCGAAGGATTCCAGGAAACCCCCAGCCTCGGCTGCATCCAGAACGAACCCTACATCCTCGATCACATGGAGAAGCTGGGCTATGAAAAGGAACAGGATTACGTCGTCTACAAAGTCGATATCAAAGGCGCCATGAGCGACCTCTACCGCAAATTCTACGAGCGCGCCAGCCGCAGCCAGGCCTACCGTCTGGTGGAGTTCACCAAAAAGAGCCAGCTCAGGCCCTACATCCAGCCCATCTTCAAATTGATGAACGAGAGCTTCGACCAGATCTACGGCTATTCGCCTCTGGACCAGCGCGATGTGGAGCTGATGGCCAAGCGCTACATGCCGCTTCTGGATCCGCGCTTCATCAAAATCGCCGTCACTCCGGCCGATGAGGTCATTGCCTTCATCATTTCCATCCCGAACATGGCGCCCGGATTCATCAAAGCCCGCGGCCGCCTGCTCCCCTTCGGCCTCTTCCACATCCTGCGCGCCGCCAAGACCAGCAAGCAACTGGACAACTACCTCGGCGCCATCCACAAGGATTTTCGCGGCAAAGGAGCCGACGCCCTGATCGGCTGGGCCCAGCTGCGCCAGGCGCGCGAAGCCGGATTCGAATTCATCGACACCCACCACGAAATGGAAAACAACCTCAAGGTCCGCGGCGAGAGCGAACGCGTCGGCGGCGTGGTCTACAAACGCTTCCGCATCTACCGCAAGGAATTTTCCGGCTAAACGGCCACCAAGCCAAAACCATTAGCTGAAAGGCCCGGGACCGCGGTTCCGGGCCTGTTTTTTCACTCCGTCCTGGTTGCAGGGCGTTAATTAAGTCTTAAT
>CAYXEF010000047.1:0-18660 GCA_964463825.1 uncultured Candidatus Cloacimonadota bacterium
TAATTCGTGGACCCCAGTCCACAGATTGCAGTTGACACAAACAAAGCGGTGGAAAATTTGGAAAAAAAAGCCAACCTGACACTGGAGTACTACATGAGCGACCAGTTGCAAACTCTTTTACAGCGCGTGTATGACGAGGGCGTGAACAAGGCCAGAAGCGAGGCGGAGGCCATTTTGGAAAAGGCCGCCAGCGAGGCCGCGGCGCTCGTCCAAAAAGCCAAAGACGAAGCCGAAAGCATCGTGGCCCAGGCCCAAAAACAGGCCGCGGACATCGCCCGCAACAGCGACAGCGACCTCAAGCTGGCTGCCCAGCACACGCTGTCCGCGGTCAGACAAAAACTCACCGACATCTTTCTGGACAAGGCTTTCGACGCCCCCACCAACGCCAGCCTCAAGGACGCCGAGTTCCTCAAACAACTGCTCCTGGAGATCGCTTCCGGCTGGAAGGAATCCGGCGGCAAGGTCACCCTCGCCCAGGACATGGAGGCCAAGCTGGACGCCCACTTCCGCCAGTCCCTGCAGGACGCGGCCAAGAACGGCCTCAAGGTGGAATTCTCGCCCCAGATGAAGTCCGGCTTCGCGCTCTCGCCCGCCGACGGCAGTTATAAACTCAGTTTCAGCGACGAAGACTTCATCAACCTCTTCAAGTCCTTCCTCCGCCCGCGGAGCAACCAGATCCTCTTCCAAGACTAAAGGCCGCATGCGCACCCAGTATTATTACTTCGTGACCGGCCTACCGGCGCTGTCCATCGACGACAGCAAGTCGCCGCTCACGCCGCGGGAGTTCATGGAGGAGGCGAAAAAGCACCTCACGGCGGGCGATTTCCGCCTGTTGCTGCGCCTTTGCCTGCCCCAGGATGTGGACGATCTGCTGCGCCTGATCTATAAGAATGAAAACGAAGGACGGCCGCCGGACGAATGTTCGCGCGCGTTTTGGAACGCGTATCTGGAGGTCATGAAACACAAGGCGGCCGACCCCGGCATCCCGATCCCCGCGGATTACCGCGGCTATCCGGACTGGTGGCACGAGTGTGTCCTGGAGATCTTCCGGGCCGAGGAACCGCCTCCCTTCCTGAGCAGCCAACACCGGTTCCTGGAGGCGGCCTACGCCTTCGGCGCCCAACAGCGCAGCCCGTTTTTGAGCGGCTGGTACGACTTCAACCGCGACCTGCAAAACATCCTCATCGCCATCAACGGCCGCCAACACGGGATTCCCTACGAAAAACACCTGGTCGGGAGCGGCGAACTGGTGGAGAAACTGGCGCGCAGCCACGCCGAGGACTTTGGCCTGGGAAGGCAACACGAACTCTTCGAGAGCGTCTACCGCATCTGGGAACAAAACAACATCCTCTACCGCGAACGCGGCTACGACATCCTGCGCTGGAAGTGGATCGAGCATCAGAATTTCTTCCATTATTTCAACATCGAGCGCGTCTTGGGCTACTGGGCGCAACTGCGCATCCTCAACCGCTGGGCGGGCCTCGATCCCGCGCTGGGCAGCGAGATATTCCAGGACACGCTGGACAACCTCGCCAACAGCTTCTCCTTTCCCGCTCAATTCACCGTGAAATCAATCAGCAAGAAATAGAAGGTAGCGTTTATGACCAAAGGCATAGTCAAAGGTATCATCAGCAACCTGGTCCAGGTCGAGGTGGACGGGCCGGTCTCGCAAAACGAGATCTGCTACATCGACATGGAAGGGGTCAAACTGATGGCTGAAGTGATCAAGGTAACGGGCGACATCGCCTTCACGCAGGTGTTTGAGAGCACGCGCGGCCTCAAGCCCGGCTGCCCGGTGGAATTCACCGAGCGCATGCTGGAGGTGAAACTCGGCCCCGGAATGCTTTCCAAGAACTACGACGGCCTGCAGGACGACCTGAACAAGATGGAAGGGATGTTCCTGAGCCGGGGCGATTACACCGATCCGCTGGACGCCGACAGCGTCTGGCGCTTCCAACCCCTGGCCAAGCCCGGAGACAGCGTTTCCGCCGGCGATTGGCTGGGTACGGTCAAGGAAAACTGGATCGACCACAAGATCATGGTCCCCTTCCTCATGGAAGGCAAATACGCGGTCAAGTCCGTGGCTCCGGAAGGCGATTACAAGATCGCGGACACCATCGCCACGCTCACCGACGCCGGGGGCAAAGAGATCCCGCTGAACATGATCCAGTACTGGCCGGTGAAACTGCCCATCCGCGCCTACGCCGCCAAGCCCAGGCCCTTTAAGATGATGGAGACCGGAGTCCGCACCATCGACACGCTCAATCCCATCGCCGAGGGCGGTACCGGCTTCACACCCGGACCCTTCGGCACCGGCAAGACCGTGCTCCAACACGCCATCTCCCAAAACGCCGAGGCGGACATGATCATCGTCGCCGCCTGTGGCGAACGCGCCAACGAGGTCGTGGAACTGTTCACCGAATTCCCGGAATTGGACGATCCCCGCACCGGACGCAAACTGATGGAACGCACCATCATCATCTGCAACACCTCAAACATGCCAGTGGCGGCGCGCGAAGCCTCGGTCTACACGGCCATGTCCATCGCCGAATACTACCGCTCCATGGGGTTGAAAGTGTTGCTCCTGGCGGATTCCACCAGCCGCTGGGCGCAGGCCTTGCGCGAGATGAGCAACCGCATGGAGGAACTGCCCGGCCCGGACGCCTTCCCCATGGATCTGCCCGCCATTATCTCGAACTTCTATTCCCGCGCCGGCTACGTCTACCTCAATAACGGCCAACCCGGCTCCATCACCTTCATCGGCGCCGTGTCCCCCGCCGGCGGCAATCTCAAGGAACCGGTCACCGAATCCACAAAAAAGGCCGCCCGCTGCTTCTATTCGCTCTCGCAGGAACGCGCCGACAGCAAACGCTACCCGGCCGTGGATCCCATCGATTCCTACTCCAAATACCTCGAATACGACGAGGTGCGGGAGTATCTGGACAAAAACATCGCCCCGGGCTGGGTCGACGACGTCTTCCACACCAAGGACATCCTCCTGCGCGGCAAGGAAGCCAAGGACCAGATCAACATCCTCGGCGACGACGGCGTCCCGCTCGACTACCACTCCCGCTATTGGAAAAGCGAACTGGTGGACCGCGTGATCCTGGTCCAGGACGGCTTCGACGAGGTGGACAAATCCACCCCCATGCAGCGCCAGGCCTACATGCTCCAACTCGTGCTCAAACTCTGCCGCACGGAACTCGTGTTCGAGAACTACGAGCAACTGCAGCCCTACTACTCGCGCCTGATCAACGTCCTCAGGCAGATGAACTACCAGCCTTTCCAAAGCGACAGATTCAAAGCCTACGAGTCCGAAATGGAGGCCATCCTGGCCGAAAGGAGGGCAAAATAATGGCCGGCACAGCGTTTCAAAAGATCTACACCAAACTCAACCAGATCACCAAAGCCACCTGCACGGTCACGGCGACCGGCGTCGGTTATGAGGAACTCGCCTCGGTCAGCGGACGCCTGGCGCAGGTGGTCAAGATCATCGGCGACACCGTCACCCTGCAGATCTTCTCCGGAACCGAAGGCATCGGCACTGACGCCGAGGTCCTGTTCTTCGGACGCCCGCCCGTGCTCAAGGTCGGCGACCAACTGGCCGGACGCTTCTTCAACGCCTACGGAGATCCCATCGACGGCGGCCCCGAGATCGCGGGCGAAGAGGTGGAGATCGGCGGACCCTCGGTCAATCCCGTCCGCCGCAAGGATCCCTCGGAACTGATCGCCACCGGCATCGCCGGTATCGACCTCAACAACACCCTCGTCACCGGGCAGAAGATCCCCTTCTTCGCCGATCCCGACCAGCCCTACAACCAGGTCATGGCCACCGTCGCGCTCCGGACCAAGGCGGACAAGATCATCCTGGGCGGCATGGGGCTCTCCAACGACGACTACCTCTATTATAAGAACACCTTTGAAAACGCCGGCGTGATCGACAAGATCATCTCCTTCGTGAACACCACCGACGACCCGCCCGTGGAACGCCTATTGGTGCCGAACATGGCGCTGGCCGCTGCGGAATACTTCGCCATCGAGAAAAACGAGGCCGTCCTCGTCCTCCTGACCGACCTCACGCTCTATTGCGACGCGCTCTCCATCGTCTCCAACCGCATGGACCAGATCCCCTCCAAGGACTCCATGCCGGGCTCGCTCTACTCCGACCTCGCCAAGATCTACGAGAAGGCCGTGCAGTTCCCGGACGGCGGCTCCATCACCATCATCGCCGTGACCACCATCTCCGGCGGCGACATCACCCACGCCATCCCGGACAACACGGGCTACATCACCGAAGGCCAGCTCTACCTGCGCCGCGACACGGACATCGGCAAGGTCGTGATCGATCCCGCCAGATCCCTTTCCCGGCTTAAAACCAAGGTCATGGGCAAGCGCACCCGCGCCGACCATCCGCAGGTGATGAATACCTCGGTCCGCCTCAATTCCGACGCCGTCAACGCCAAGACCAAGATGGAAAACGGCTTTGACCTCTCGGACTACGACGAGCGCACCCTCAGGTTCGCCCGCGATTACGCGGAGCAGATCCTGGCCATCGACGTCAACATCGACACCGATGCCATGCTGGACACGACCTGGGCGCTCTTCGCCAAATACTTCACGCGCGAGGAAGTGGCGATCAAGGACGAATTCATGCAACTCTACTGGAAGAAGGCATGATCCCAAAGATCCAATACAACAAGATCTCCCAGCTGCAGTTGGAAAAGCAGCTCAAGATCAGGCTCAAGGCCCTGCCCACGCTCAAGAACAAGGAATCCGCCCTGCGCCTGGAGGTCAAACGCGCCCGCGATATGGCGCACGACCTCGATCAGCGCATCCGCGCCGGAATCGGGGAACTGGAGGAATTCATGAAGCTGTGGGCGGAGTTTGATCCAGGCTTGCTGGAGGTCAAAAACGTGGAGATCCACACGCGCAAGATCGCCGGCGTGCAGGTTCCTGTACTGGGCGAGATCGATTTCCAGCTCAGGGACTATGACCTCTTCAGCGCTCCCAGCTGGTTCCTGGACGGCATCGCTTTGGTCAGGAACATCTCCACCCTGCAGATCGAGCGCGAGTTCTTCGTGCGCAAGATGCAGATCCTGGAACGCGTCCGCAAGAAGACCACGCAGAAGGTCAACCTCTACGAGAAGGTCCAGATCCCTGCCTATGAGGACTCCATCCTCAAGATCAAGCGCTTCCTCGAAGACGAGGAAAACCTCTCCAAAGCAGGCCAGAAGATCCTCAAGAACCGCCTGAGCCAGGAGCTGAGCCCATGATCGAAAAAATGCGCAAGTACACTTTCGTCCTCTACCATCAGGATTACGAGGACTTTCTCAGGCAATTGCAGCAGCTCGGCGTGGTCCACCTGATTCGCAACACCGAGGCCCAGAGCGAAGCGCTGGCGCAGGACATGGCGATGATCCAGGATTACAGCGAGAGCATCCGCCACCTGCAAAGGCTCGGTTCCGATGCCCCCAAGACCGCCACCGCCCTCAGCCCCAGGATGCTCTACAACAAGATCAAATCCGCCCGCGAGGAACGCGACCACCATTTGCGCCAGGCCGAAGTCCTGAAAAAGCAGATCCGCGACCTGGAGCCCTGGGGCCACTTCGACTACAGCCTCGAGACCAGGATCGAAGAGCAGGGCCTGAGGGTGGATTTCTTCACCTGCCTCAAGAACCACTTCAAGCCCCAATGGCAGGAGGAACACGCCATCCAGGTCATCAACGAAATGGGCGGCATCGTCTATTTCGTGGCCTTCTCACTGGGCGAAAAGCCCAGCCTGGACGCCGATACCTTCAGCTTCCACCACCACACGCTGCAGAAACTGGAAGCGCAATTGGCCGAGAAGGAAGGCCTGATCAAGGACATCGACGAGTTTTTCCACGGCATCGCCCCCACCGCCTGCGAGATCTTCGAAGCGGAACTGGGCAAACTGGCCAACGCCTGCGAGTTCGAGGACGCCACCCACCAGGCCACCAGCGAGGCGGACAACCACCTCCGCGTTTTGGCCGGCTGGATCCCCCAGCGCCTGGAACCCGGGCTCAGCGAGTTTCTGGACGCCCATGGCGTGATCCATTTCACCGCCGAGGCCACAGTCGACGAAAACCCGCCCATCAGCCTCACCAACAACTGGTTCGCCCGCCTCTTCGAGCCGATCAGCCGCATGTACATGCTGCCCTTCTACAACGAGTTTGACCTCACGCCGTTCTTCGCGCCCTTTTTCATGCTCTTCTTCGGATTTTGCAACGCGGACATGGCCTACGGCGTGATCTTCATCCTGCTGGGACTCTTTCTGCGCCACAAGGCCAAAAACCCCGCCCTGAAAAACATGATGCTGCTGGTCGTCCTCTTCGGCGCCTCCTCCATCGTCATGGGCTGGATCATGGGCTCCGCGCTGGGTTTTGACCTCAAAAAGACCGCCCTGGATCCCGCCATCATTATCCGCAACAATGAACAGATCTTCAATTTCGCCCTGCTCCTCGGCGCGATCCAGATCCTCTACGGGGTCATGATCAACGCCTTCAAACAATCCCGTCAGGCCGGATTCATGTATTTCCTGGCGCCCTTGGGCACCTTCCTCTTCCTGTTGGCGCTGACAGTGACCGGAGCCGGATTGCTCAAGGCGGACATCTCCCGCGTCCAGCCCTACGTCAAATACGTGTTGTGGGCCGGACTGGCCTTGCTTTTGCTCTTCAACAACCCCAAGAAAAATCCTCTGCTCAACATCTTTTCCGGATTGTGGCTCCTCTACAACGTGGTGACGGGCTTTTTCGGCGATATCCTGTCCTACATCCGCCTCTTCGCCCTGGGCGTTTCCAGCGCCATTTTGGGCTTCGTGATCAACTCCATCGGCACGCAGATCCTGGGCATGAAGTATGTGGGACCCGTGATTTTCCTGATCTTCATGGTCCTGGGCCACGGGCTGAACATCGCGCTGGGCGCGCTCAGCGGCTTCGTCCATCCCTTGCGCCTGACCTTCGTCGAGTTTTATAAAAACGCCGGATTCAACGGACCCGGCCTGGAATACAAACCCTTTGGCCATAAGAAATAGACAGACAAACCTGGAGGTAAAATGCCCTATATTCTCTTAGAAGCAGCCAACAACGCGGCCGCCGTGCTGGGAGGCGGAAGCCCCGCCTACATCCTGGCCTGGGTCGGCATCTTTTTCATGGTCGCTCTCTCCGGCATCGGCAGCGCCTGGGGCACGGTCAACGCCGGCAGCGCCACAGTCGCCGCCATGAAAAAACGCGACGATATCTTCGCCAACTGCATGATCCTATCCGCCATGCCAGGCACACAGGGCCTCTACGGCTTCGGCGCCTTCTTCATCCTGAAGGAGCACATCAAGCCGGATATGGCTATGATCACCGCCGCGGCGATCTTCGGAGCCGGACTCATCTCCGGAACCGTGAACCTGATCTCGGCCTATTTCCAGTCCCGCATCGTCGCCAACGGTATCGAAAGCATCGGCAATGGCAACAACGTGTTCTCCAACACCCTGATTCTGGGCGTGTATCCGGAGCTCTACGCCATCATCTCCTTCGCCGCCTGCTTCCTGATCAGCGGCGCGCTCTAAACCACCACACCTTTTATTTCCTGACGGGACAGGGGACCCAGCGTCTCCTGTCCCGGTATTTGTTTGGCATTAGCAGGGATTCCCTGGAGTCCGGCGAGCCTGCGGGCATGGACTTCAGGATGTGACGCCCAAGCCGGGGGTTCCTTTTCTATTGCTGAAGCCGATGCTCCTGCGTCGCTCGACTCCAGCGTAGTTATCATGCCCACCGTTCTCCTCCCTGACGCCCTTCCGGTCCGCCTCATGACAGCTTCCCGTACGCTGCCCCTGTCTCTCAGGGGAAGCATGCGGGGAGTATAGCAGAGGCAAAGCGGCAAGCCGCCAGGAACCAACGGGCCTGAAGAAAACAGAAAAGCGGGACCGGTCAAGTCCCGCTTCGATTGTAGTTTTTTGGCGTATAAGGCTCAGCCGGCCAGGATGGCGGCCACGTCCGCGTCGGCGTCGGTGGTCTGTTTGAGGCCGAAGGTTTCGATAATGACCTTGGCGACGTTGGGCGACAGGAATCCGGGCAGGGTCGGCCCGACGCGGACATTCTTGAAGCCCAGGGAAAGCAGCGCCAGAAGCACCGCCACGGCTTTCTGCTCATACCAGGCGACGGCGAAATCCAGGGGCAGTTTGTTCACGTCGTCGAGGCCGAAGGCTTCCTTGAGTTTGAGGGCGATCACGGCCAGGGAGTAGGAATCGTTGCACTGGCCTGCGTCGAGGACGCGCGGGATCCCGCCGATGTCGCCCAGCGGGAGTTTGATGTAGCGGTATTTGGCGCAGCCGGCGGTGAGGATCACGGTGTCGTGAGGCAGTTTTTCCGCGACTTCGGTGAAGTATTTGCGGCTGGGCATCCTTCCGTCGCAGCCGGCCATGACGATGAACTTCCTGATGGCGCCGGACTTGACGGCCTCGATGATCTTGTCCGCCATGCCCAGCACGGTCCGGTGGTTGAACCCGCCGGTGATGGTGCCGGTCTCCAGTTCTTCGGGCGGCGGGCAGGTCTTGGCTCTGGCGATCAGGGCGCTGAAGTCCTTTTGCTGGCCGGGCTGGCGTTCCGGGATGTGGGAGGCGCCGGGATAGCCGGTCATGCCGGTGGTGAAGAAACGGTCCAGATAGGTCTGTTCCTTGCGCAGGGGCACGATGCAGTTGGTGGTCATCAGGATGGGGCCGTTGAACTTCTGGAAGTCCTCCAGTTGGTGCCACCAGGACGAGCCGTAGTTGCCGCGGAAGTGTTTGTACTTCTTGAAGGCGGGGTAATAGTTGGCGGGCAGCATCTCGCTGTGGGTGTAAATGTCGATGCCCTGGCCCTCGGTCTGCTGCAGCAATTCCTCAAAGTCCTTGAGGTCGTGGCCGCTGACCAGGATGCCGGGGTTGGTACCCACGCCGAGTTGCACGACGGTGGGCTCGGGAACGCCGTAGGTCTCCGTGTTGGCGCGGTCCAAGAGTTCCATGACCTTGACGGCGTGTTCGCCGGTTTTGACCACCAGGGCGGTCAGCTCTTCCGCGGTGAGGCTGTCGTCGATGGTGGCGGCGAGGCCTTGCATGACGAACTTGTTGACTTCGTCGCTGGTGTAGCCGAGCATCCAGGCGTGTTCGCCATAGGCGGAGATGCCCTTGATGCCGTAGATGACGGTCTCGCGCAGGCTGCGGATGTCTTCGTTGGCGGTGGCGAGGACACCGACCTGCCTGCCGAATTCCTCGTAGTCCTCAGGCTGGACCTGGAAGGTGACGGCGTCCGGACAGGTGTCGCAATTGCCGCCCAGCAGGGCGCAGAGTTCGTTCTTGCGTTGGTCGCGCAGGGCCATGATGTCGGTGATGGTGGCCTTGATCTGCTCTTCGTCCCAGTTGGCGTTGGTGATCGTGCGGAAAAGCCCGCCCATCACGACGAGCGCGTCTTCGGGGTGGTAGACGCCTTTTTCCAGCAGTTTGACGGAAAGGTGTGCCAGGCCTTTCATCGCGTGGATGGAAAGATCCAGCAGGTGGCAGAGTTCGGGGGATTTGCCGCAGACTCCGCGCATGGTGCAGCCGAGGTTGCGGGATGTTTCCTGACATTGGTAACAGAACATGCTCATGGTTCTTACTCCTCTGTATGATTATGGTTTTGGCATTTTGATGACCAGGACGCGCAGCTCGCCTCCGCCTTTGTTGGTGACGGCATGCGGGATGTCCCTGGGGCTGTCGATGATGGTGTCCGGGCCGAACTCCCGCTCCTCGTCGCCGATCTGCAATGTGGCAGTGCCCTGCAGGACGTAGAAGGCGACGTTGACCGGGGTCTTGTGGGCCTTGAGATGGGCGCCGGGGGCAAAGCGCAGATGCACAATCTCGCCTTCCGGCTGCACGTAGATCTTGGTGCCGTGGATGCCGTCCTTGTCCAGGACCGGCGTCAGTTGCGTCCAGATTCGGCTTTCCATATATTGCTCCTTCAGATGATTTTTCCGTCGACGGAGATGACGTTGACCTTGACGAAATGCAGTTTGCCCGCCTGCTCCAGGGCTTTCTGCAGGATGATCTCCGTCCCCCCGCAGCAGGGTACTTCCATGCGCACGACGGTCACGCTCCTGATCTTGTGCAGCGTGAAGATCTGCGCCAGTTTCTCGATGTAGCGGTCGGTCTGCTGGTCCAGTTTGGGGCAGAAAGTGATGACGACCTTGCCGGCCAGGAAGCGGCGGTGGAAGTCGCCGAAGGCGTAGGGCACGCAGTCCGCGGAGATGAGCAGGTCGGCATTCTCGAAGTATTCGGCGGCGGGATTGAGCAGTTGGAGCTGCACCGGCCATTGGCGCAGCTGGGAGCTGGCGTCGCCGGCGGGTTGCGCTTCCGGGCAGGGCTCCAGCGCGCGGGCGTGGGTCCCGGAACAGCCGCAGGCCAGGGTTTCCTCGCGGGTGAGTTCTTCGATGTCGAAGCCCCGGGCCTTGAGGAGCTCCAGCGCCTGGGTGTGGTAGCCCGTCTCGCCGTGGTCTTTCAGGTGCTTGAGATGCGCCTTGACTGTGTTGGCGCCCTGGGGGATGATGTTGTCCAGGACCAGTTCCTCGCTGTAGGGCTCAGCCTCGCGTTTTTCGATGCTGATCGCGCCTTCGGGGCAGGTGCCGATGCAGGCTCCCAGGCCGTCGCAGAAGAGGTCGCTGACCAGTCTGGCCTTGCCGTCGATGAGTTGGATCGCGCCTTCCGGGCAGCCGGTGATGCAGTCTCCGCAACCGGTGCATTTGTCGGCGTCGATGGTGATGATGTCCCTTTTCACTTTTTTACCTCTATCAGTTTCTTGATTGTCTTGAGCAGTTTATGCCCTTCCGAGCTGAGGTCGAAAGCCTGCCCGCTGAGATTCCACTGCGTGATCGTGAAACGCATCGAGCCCACGATGATGCGGAAGAGCTGCGCGGGATCGGCCTGGGGATCGATGAGCCCCTGCTTCCGCGCCTGGCGCAGATAGCCCAGCAAGGCTTCGCGGTGGATCTGCATGATACCTTGCATGTGAGACGAAAAGCCCGGATCATAGCGGAAAAGCTCATCCGAGAACATCACCTGCGCCAGATCCGGCCGGCGGGAAAACATCTCGTAGCGGTCGGTCACAAAGCGCTCCACGCTCTCCAGCGGGGAAAGCCCGGCATCTTTGATGTCCTTCAACACCTGACAGGATATCCACTCGAAGTAGTCGAGCAGCTTGACGATCAGTTCGTTCTTGCTGGCGAAATGGCGGTAGAGCGCGGCCTCCGTGAGTTTCAGCTCGCGGGCCAGGTTCTTGGTGGTCAGCGCAATGTAACCCCTCCGGGCGATGAGCGAGATCGCCGCCTTGATGATATCTTCTTGCCGTTTGGTAAGTTCCATGTTCCAACCCTTAAGTTAGTGTGCATTTACTTACCAAGATAACCGCAGCCGCGTTTTTGGCAAGAAGAATATTTCAGGCGCTCCCGCCCCACGCTTAGCGCAAAGCCGCTCGAGCCGCGCTGGTCCTTGATTGAGACTACTTTTGCAGGACCAGTTTGCGCGTTGCGGCAGTCTCCGGAGTTTGCAGGCGCAGCAGATAGATTCCGTTGGATACGCATCTGCCGTCTACGTCGCGGCCGTCCCAAACGCGGTTGTGGGCTCCGGCCGGCAGCTCCGCGTCTGCCAAAGTCGCCACTTTCTGGCCGCGCAGGTTGTATATCTCCAGCAGCGCGTGTGAGGCCTTGTCCATAGTGAAAGTGACCGTCCCGCGCGGATTGAAGGGATTGGGCTGAACACACGTGATTTGTGTCGATATACCGGGCAACCAAGCATCGGACGCGGAGACGCCCATGATCCCGAACCAGACTAGCAGATCCTGCAGCAAATCCCGGCGTTGGTAAAAATCTGTAATCTGCGAGAAATCGAAGCTGAAGTAGAAGCTTTTATATATTGGCAGCTCGAGCGCGGTGGCGCAGACGCCATCGTGGAGATAGGCCTCGCCATTGACGGGGCCGTCCTCGAAGGTGAAGGCGTTGACGGCTCCCAGCTCCGGATACTGCACCTGACCGGCGTACCAATCCGGGCAGGCGGTGAGGCGGAAGATGCAATCCGGGCTGTTGGCGAAGACCGGGTATTCGAAGCCGGGATCGCCGATGGGAGAGGCAGTGCGGCAGAGTATGCTGCCCTGTTGATAGGTGTAGACATCCGGACCGGCCAGGCCGTTGGTTCCTCCGCCGGCGCCTGTGGTCACGTAATCCGTGCGGAAGTAGGCCTCCAGCAGTTTCTTCATGGGGCTGGAATTGGGATGGCCACCCTGCGTGAAAGCCCAGCCGTCGGAGGCAAAAAAGACATGCCTGGGCTCCGCGATGGTTCCGCTGTCCAGATATTGCATCAGGGCCAGGCTGAGCGTATCCGCGCCGGGACTGTAACTGCCCACGGTGGCGTAGCAGAGAATGGCGTCATATTGTAGCGGGAAGCGATAACTGGCGTACTCCTGCCAGTCGTAGACATCGTAATCCACATCCAGAGCGGTGAGCAAGCCCACGTAGATCGGCAGTTCCTCCAGTTCATAATCCTGGTTTCCGGAATAGGCGATCAGCACTTCGGAGCCGGGCGTGGGCAGGATCTTGAAGCTGAAAAAGTTCTGTGGCGCGTCGGCAGGCAGGTTGCCGGAATTCGCCAGCGCGTCCGTGGCACTAAAATAGTAGTTAAGATAAGCGCCCAGAGGCAGCGCGGGCAGTTGGAAGAAATAATCGTTGCCCTGCTGGCTGCTGAAATCCAGGCTCTGCCAGGCTCCGCCGGTATTGTAATGCAGCGTCACAGTGCTGATCGCAGAGAGGTCGATGGCGTTGACCGTGAGCAGCGGCGCGGTTTCAAACGTATTCCCCGGCTGGACATGCGTCAGCGTCGGAGCCTGGGTGTCCGTTCCGGCGTAGAAACGGATGGCAAGGCCGTCAACAAGCAGGTTGCCGGGCGGTTCGACGCCCTGGTATTGGTTGTTTTGCACGATCTCGCGCAGATAGCAGAGGCCAAGGTTCGTGGCTTCATTCTGGATGCCGACGGTGGCGCTGCGTCCGTTCTGATGGGGCACGGTGGATCCGCTCTGGCCGGTTTGCGTGGTATGGTACTGCATGATGATCTCGCCATTCTCATGAAAAATCACCTGGAATTTCAAAACGGAAGAGCCACCGGTCCCGGACAGGAAGCGCAGATTATGCCACTGGACGATCGTCTGGCGATTGGGCGCCGTGCCCAGGGTCTGGAACCAGACGTCACCGACGCCCTGCTCCGCGATCAGGTCGTCCCAGTATACCGCGATCAGAGCGGGCATCGAGGCATAGCCGGGTAGCGGATACATGTAGTTGAACATATTGCCGTCGCCATCCCAGCCGGGCGAGGGATAATCGTCCTGCCAGGTGTTTTCCGCCAGCAGGATCTCGCCGTTGATATCCACGTATATGTGGTCGTAAGTCAGGCCGTAAAAGGGAAAAGCGAAGCCCATGGGTATCGGTTCGCTGAAATTGTCGTCACCGCCCCAGCTGGGAACGTTGTACATGACCGTGGAAGTGCCGGATTGGCTGATATCCTGCCAGAGGTAATCCGGGCCGGAATCGTCCACGCTGTCGATCCAGTGGTAGCCGAAGCCGTCCGGACCGCCCTGCGTGATCCGGGTCAGCACTTCGAACTGTTTAATCTGATGATTGTTGTTGGGATTGTCGTCACCGGGAGCGAGGTAGAATCCCGCGCTGTAAGCGCCTTCCATCTGCGGCGTATAGCCTGTGGTCAGAGCGATGGACTGCGTTTCCTGCGGCGCCAGATTCACAGCGTAGGAGCCCGAGTGGTAATAGACTTCGATCCCCATCCCCGTCTGGATCAGGCAGGAAACCGTCACCGCGGCATTGTAGGGCACCGTGCCGGTGTTCTGGACCGTCAGGGTGGGATAGAAGACGTGCCCCACATATTCGAACCCGCGGGGAACCGTGATCCCGACCACGCCCAGATCCGCCACGGCAGGAGGCAGGACGGTGATCTGCACGGTGTCGGTGGCCGTGAGGCCGGAATTGCCGTCGGTGAGTGTGAAGGTCAAAGTCTCAGTCCCGTTGAAGTTGGGAGCGCTGAAAGTGACCAGGCGGCCGCTTATCTGGACGTCGACCTGGACGTTGCCACTCACGCCCAGGCTGGCGGTGTTGATATCCGTGCAGCTGATATAGGGCGTAAAATCAACCGTGATGCTTTCGCCCTGGACAAAGCTGAAACTCTCCGGCAAATCCAGTACAGGCTGCACCTGTGTGGGCTGGCCGACCTTGACGTCGTCCACCAGGATGCCGTAGGTCTCGCAGTTCCAGAGCCAGCCCAGGTGGATGTTCTGTCCGGCGTAAGCGCCCAAACCGCAGGAGGCGCGGTAATAGGCGGTGCCGAGGTTTTGCAGGTGGAGCAGTTGCGTACTGAAATTGCTGACCGCGGTTCCGGTGGTGGAGACGTAGACTTTGAGGTCTTCGGTGCCGAACCAGGCGCGGGTGAAAAAGATCAGCGAATCCCCCGCCGAGATGCTGAGCTGCGGCGTGATCAGCCAGTCGGCATTCTGGTTGGGCAGGTAGTTGTCGCAGAAGGCGGCGCGCGTCCCGGAATGGGCGTGCGAGGCATTGTCCAGATTGCGCCATACGCTGCCGTCGCCGTCATCGTGAGTGATCCAGCCCGCCGGCAGGGTGGTGAGGGCATCGAAATTCTCGTCGATCAGCCAGGTCGCCTGGCAAAGCGAGATCAGGGCCGCCAGGATCGTCAGCAATAATACGCGCTTGGGCATGTTAACCTCCCATTGGCCAAATTTGGTTTTTACGATCCTTTTTGTCAAGCGATTTCTGTCTCCATGCTGGTCGCTTGACCCCATGCCTCCGCTTTGCCTCTGCTGTGCCGCCTCTGGCAGTCAGGAGCAACTCAGCCGAGGCTGACAGGCGGCGCCCGAACAGGCTGCATGGACGGGCCGGGCTGGCGGGGATTTGCTTTGGCGCCCACCCGGTTATATTGTCAGCAGGACCGCCGGCTATGGCTCCAGCCGCCGCGCGGCCCGAACAAGGAGTTTTTTGCGATGCGACCGGACCGGAATGAACTGATCCAGCTGCTCTCTTTGAGCACAGAGGACGAGCTGAAAGCGCTGTATGAGCGCGCCTATGAGGTGAAAAAAGCACATGTGGGGACCAAGGTCTACTTCCGCGGCTTGATCGAGCTGAGCAACATCTGCGCCAAGAATTGCTACTATTGCGGCATTCGCAGCGGCAACGACCAGGTCGCGCGCTATCAGATCAACCGGGACGAGGTGTTGGCCGAAGCCCGCTGGTGCTGGGAACAGCGCTACGGCTCACTCGTTTTGCAGGCCGGCGAACGCAGCGACGCGCCCTGGACGGACTTCATCACCAATCTGGTGCGCTCCATCAAGGAGTTCAGCGGCGGCCAGCTGGGCATCACGCTGTCCCTGGGCGAACAGAGCGAGGATGTCTACCGCCAGTGGTTCGAGGCTGGGGCGCACAGGTATCTGCTGCGCATCGAGACCTCCAATCCCGCGCTGTATCAGACTTTGCATCCGGCTGACCATTCCTACGCGGAGCGGGTGCGCTGCCTGCGCCTGCTTAGGAAAGTGGGATTTCAGACGGGAACCGGCGTGATGGTTGGCCTGCCCGGACAGACGGTCGAAGATCTGGCGGACGACATCCTCTTCTTCTTCGACGAGGATGTGGACATGATCGGCATGGGGCCCTTCATCCCGCATCAGGACACGCCTCTGGGCCAGCTCTGCGCCGGCTTCGACGCTCAGGCCGCCCTGGAAGCCGGGCTCAAAATGATCGCCGTGACCCGCATCGCGCTCAAAGACGTCAATATCGCCTCCACCACGGCCCTGCAGGCGTTGGGGGCAAAGGGACGCGAGCTGGGCCTGCTGGCTGGCGCCAACATCATCATGCCCAACATCACCGACACCAGTTTCCGCCGTGGCTATCAACTCTACGAGGGCAAGCCCGGCCTGGACGAAAACGCGCTGACCAGCCGCGAGGCCCTGGAACGCAGCATCCTCTCGATCGGCGAAACCATCGGCTACGGCGAGTGGGGCGACTCCCACCACTACGGCAACCGCACTCACAGGAGGGATCAGGCACCCGTCTGAACTCCGCTCCGGACGCCCGGATTCCAGATATCGCTTGACGAAAAGGGCCTCCCGGGCAAAATTGCGTAATGGCTCCGCTGCGCGTCCAGACGGCGCCAGAGCCCGATCCAAGGAGACGATATGCAAAACATCAACAACCTGATGAAACAAGCCCAGAAGATGCAGCAGCAGATGCTGCAATCGCAGAAGGAACTGGAGTCCAAGGTCTTTTCCGCCAGCGCCGGCGGCGGCATGGTCAAGGTCGAAGTGAACGGCAAACACGAGATCCAAACGCTTAAGATCGATCCCCAGGCTGTCGATCCCGACGACGTGGAAATGCTGGAAGATCTGATCCTGGCAGCCTTGCAGGACGCTTTCGGCCAAGTCGCTTCCGCCAGCGAAGAGATCATGGGCAAGGTCACCGGCGGGATGAACATCCCCGGCTTGTTCTGATCACACAGCAAAGGACCAGCCCGCCTACATGCTGATCTCCGCCAGCCTCGAACGCCTGATCCAGGCCCTCAACCGCTTTCCCGGCATCGGCCGTAAAACCGCCCAGCGCCTGGCCTGGTATCTCGTGAGCCAGGACAAGGCCTTCGCCCTGGAATTGGCGGACACGATCAGGGGCACGGTGTCCAGCTTCACCACTTGCGGCCTCTGCTACATGCTGGCCGAGACGGATCCCTGCCCCATCTGCGCGGCTCCGGACCGCCTCGACTCCCTGCTTTGTGTGGTGGAGACCACGGCGGACATCCAGATCATCGAAAACATGAACGAATTCAGGGGCCGCTATTTCGTGCTGGGCCACCTGCTCTCCCCCATCGACGGCTACGGCCCGGACCAGATCCGCGCCGAATCCCTGCACAGCGCGATCGCCAGACTGCGCCCGGAGGAAGTGGTCCTGGCCCTCAAACCCTCGCCCGAAGGGGAAGCCACCATCCACTTCCTCTCCGAGATCCTCAATGATGCAGGCGTACAGGTCACCCGCCTCTCCACCGGCATTCCTTTCGGCGGCGACCTCGAATACAGCAGCCTGCACACGCTCGCCAACGCCTGGAAGCGGCGTTATCCGGCCTAAACCATGTTCACAGGGATAATCCAGGCTACGGCCCCAGTCCTGCGCAGCGTCCCCTCCGGCGGTTTGCGACTGGTCACTGTCGAACGCCCCGCCGCCTTCTCTGATCTGGCCATCGGCGCCAGTGTCGCCTGCGACGGCATCTGCCTGACGGTCTTAAGCTGCGACGCGCGCGCCTTCACGGTCGAAATCGCCCAGGAGACCTGGCGCAAGACCACCGCCTCCGCCTGGAACGCCGGCACGCTGCTCAATCTGGAGCCCGCCCTCCGGCTCGGTGACCGGCTGGACGGACATTGGGTGCAGGGCCATGTGGACCGCACGACCAAGCTGCTGGAGACCAAAACGGTCAACGCCACCCTCTATCTGCGTTTCGCGCTGGACTCCCGCGACCGCGCTCTGGTCGTCCCGCAAGGCTCCATCGCCGTCAACGGCGTCAGCCTCACCATCGCCGAGCTTGCGCCCGCTTCCTTTTCCGTCGCCCTCATCGCGCATACTCTCAAGCACAGCAATCTGTCCAGGCTGCAGACAGGCTCCGCGGTCAACCTCGAGTTCGACATCCTGGGCAAATACGTCCGGGCTCTGCAAGTCAAGCAGCCTCTGACCCTGGAGGACAACGATGCCTAAGGTTTTCAAGCTTGTGTTGCTGCCTATTGTGGTCGTCCTGTTGATGTCCTGCGGCAGCAAGAAAAATCCCACCGGTGGCCCGCAGGATCTGGACAAGCCGGTCGTTCTTACCACGCTCCCCGCCGCTTTTGGCCAACTCGACACCGGCCGCCTCGAGATCACATTTTCCAAGCCGCTGGACCGCGCCTCGGTGGCGCAGGCGGTCTACATCTATCCGCCCGTGCTGGACAAAAAGGTCAGCGTGGAACGCAATGCCTTGATCATCCGCATCAACGAGGATCTGCTGCCGGACACCAATTATTACGTGACGCTGACCACGCGGCTCAAAGACACGCGCGGCAACGCTTTGGCGGAGAATCAGACCCTCGTCTTCGCCCATGGCGAGCTGCAAAAGCTGCGCCTCTCCGGCAATTTCGCCTATGAAGACCCCGCCGATTCCGGCCTGCCGGTGTCCCTGACCCTGCTCTCGGCGGATTCGCTGGTCGTGCTCAATCAGACCGCCTCGGGCTCAAGTTACGCTCTGGAAACACTGAATTCCGCCTCCTACATCCTGCGCGGCTACATCGACAAAGACCGCAACGGCCGCTATGACTTCTCCCGCGAGCCCTACTTCGAAGAACGGGCCGCTCTGGACCGGCCGCTCAGCCTCGACGCCGGCCTGGCCTACGCGGACACCACCAAACCCGTGCTGCGGCTGGCGCAGGCCAAGTCCGACCGCGAACTGGAATTGCTGTTCTCCGAGCCGCTGGCCGACTACGGCAGCCTCAACATCTACGGTACGGAAGACCGCCAGCCCTTGTCCATCCTGCTCTCGCAGCTCAAGGGCGACCGTCTGACCCTGCTCACCGAGCC
>CAYXEF010000048.1:0-18602 GCA_964463825.1 uncultured Candidatus Cloacimonadota bacterium
CTCGCTGACGCGGGGTGGAGCAGACCGGTAGCTCATCGGGCTCATAACCCGAAGACCGTGGGTTCAAATCCCACCCCCGCAACCAGGAAGTCCAAGGGCTTACGCCAAAAGCGTAGGCCCTTTTTCTTTTCCCAGGCTATTTTTTGGCATTAAATGGCTTTTAGTGGTGGCAAATTGGTGGCAATCGCCCCGAGGAAAGGGGCTGGCGGCCCTCCCCTCCTCCCCGGGGCCGGCGGGCGTGGTGGCAATCTGGCGGGCCGGGACGGGACGGTGGTGGCAATTCTCTATCTTGACTTGTTGTCAAAAAATGACAATATACCTCTATGAATTGGACGGTGACATTTTCGCCCAAGGCGAAAAAGCAGAAAACAAAGCTCCCGGCCCGGATTGCTGAACGCCTGGATGCTCTGCGGATCAAAATCGAGGCTGCCGGCCCCGTCCAACCCAGCGTCCCGCATTTCGGGAGGCTCCAAGGATGGCCCGGCGAAACCTACCACTGCCATCTCAACAAGGGCCGCCCAACCTATGTCGTCATCTGGCAAGTTGAAGAAGATTCCGTACAAGTGGTGGAGGTAATTTATGTTGGAACTCACGAAAAAGCCCCGTACTGACGGGCTTTGGGAAATCTGCGCCGTTGTCCCGGAGAATCACGTCAACCGGGTGACTCTGGCTATCAAAGAAGCTACGGAACCGAGCATTCCCGCATCCGAAGTTTTCCCCGAATCTACGCCCGGTTCCCGGCTGCGCGGCGCGCGAGGGCTTATGGGTCTGACCCAAGCCGAACTGGCGGCCAAGATCGGCGTGGGCGTGCCGAATATTTCGGCCATGGAGCACAACCGCCGGCCCATCGGCAAGGCCATGGCAAAGAAGATCGGAGAAGCGTTGGATTTTCCGTGGACGGCGCTTTTGTAAGCCCAGGACTGCTCGCCAGCCCTGCCGAAGACAATGTAAAGAAAAAGGCCCCAGGATCACCCCCGGGGCCTTTTTCTTTGACGTTTCCTCGTCGCCTTATCCTGTCCCACCGCTTTGGCCTTGTGCACTTAAAACTTTATGCGCTCGATATAGCTCATATCGACAGAATGCAGCGGCTCTATTTCCCTCGGCGCGCAAAGATCGCGACCTTTATTACCCGATTTGAATTGGCCGCCTCCCGAATGGAGGATCACTATCCGGAAATCGAGCAGATCTGCAATGAGATCGCCCAACTCATTATGCCGTTGCATCGGACTATGGTGGACGGCGTCGAACGGGATGTTCTTCATCATTTCTGGGTCCAGGTGAAGCAGTGCTCGAATTGCCAGAGCGATGTAGAGCTCCATCCCCATTTCCAACTGGCCTACTCCAAAGAGAAGGGCCTGCAGTGGGTATTCTGCAAGGACTGTCATGCAGTCCACGAATTGCCGATTGAACGCAAGCTGCTGCACTGCTTTTGCGGCAAGCGCACCACTATCAGCGCGGGCACGCACGGCAACGGGATCATGACCTGCCCGAACTCAAGCACACACAGAAGATCGCAGCGGATGACCTTGACGGTGCCGAAAGCCCCACTTGGAGGCTCTTTGCCCAGGAGTATCTGGTCGGAACCGGCAAGAACTGCACAAGGCATTTCAAGCGCGTCGAAGAGGCCGACCAGGCGCTGTGGGCCGGGGTGCTGAACTTCTGGTTTTTGGGTCGCGTGTTCGACCGGGTGCGGCCGTGATCGAGGTGCCGCAATCGGCCATCGATCTGGCCAAGCGCTTCGAGGTCTTCCGCCGCGTTCCGAAAACCGATCCGGGCCGCGCGTATCCGTACATCTGCCCGGCAGGCTTCTGGACGATTGGCTTCGGCCACCTCTGCGATGCCCAGCACCCGCCGATCACCGAGGACGAAGCGGAAGCCTATCTCGCCCGCGACCTGAGCACGGCGCTGGCCGCCACACTGCGCTACTGCCCGGTGTTGGCCTCCGAACCCGAAGGGCGGCTGGCGGCCATCGTGGACTTCACATTCAATCTCGGCGGCGGTCGCTTGCAGACCTCGACGCTGCGGCGGCGGGTGAACCAGCGGGACTGGGCCGCTGCCGCGACTGAGCTGCGGCGCTGGGTCTATGGCGGCGGCAGGGTGCTGCCGGGGCTTGTCACGCGGCGGGAGGCTGAGGCCACTTGCCTGCTCCGCGCCGCCTGATAGACCGGGTCGATTCAATCAAATCCCCGGTTGCAGCTCCACACGCACTTCGCGCGTTTTGCCGGCCCGTTCCACTGACAAGACCACCACATCGCCGACCTTCCTGTCGTCTAGCCGCGCGAGCAGCTTAGCCACATCGTCCGTCGCCTTGCCATCAACACCGATGATGCGGTCGCCGGGCACGATGCCTTGCGGCGTGACTTCGACACCCGCGAGGCCGGCCTTGTGCGCTGCCGAACCAGGGGTAACACGCAGCACGAACACGCCCTTGCTTCCAGTCAGCGCCAGCAGGCGCTGATTGAGCTGTTCGTCCACCTCAATGCCCAGCGCCGGACGGATGTACTTACCGGTCTTGATGAGTTGCGGGACTACGCGCATGACGGTGTCCACCGGCACGGCGAAACCAATCCCGGCCGAGGCGCCGGAGGGGCTATAGATCGCCGTGTTGATGCCGATGAGCCTTCCTGCCGAATCGAGCAGCGGCCCACCGGAGTTGCCAGGGTTGATGGCGGCGTCGGTCTGGATCAGGTGATCGATGGCCGGGCCGCCCGCTTCTCCGGGTAACGAGCGGTCGAGCGCGGAGACGATACCGGTGGTGAGCGTCCAGTCCAGGCCGAAGGGGTTGCCGATGGCAAAGACCTTTTGACCCACCTTGAGGTCGGCGCTGGTGCCGATCGGCACGGCAGGCGGGCGCTTGAAACCGACGCCGATCTTGAGCACAGCGATGTCGTGCGCGGGGCTTGCCCCCACCAGCGCGGCTTGGTAGTCGCGGCCGTCGGCGAGTTTGACGGTGGCTTCGGACGCACCCTGGATGACGTGGAAGTTGGTGACAACGTGGCCGGCGTCGTCCCAGATGAAGCCCGAGCCGGTGCCGCGCGGCACGGAGAAGACATTGCGCGTCCAGACGTCGCGCACCAGCTGCGCGGTGGTGATGTAGACCACCGAAGCGCGCGATTCTTCGAACAGTTCGATGGTGACTTTCTCGTCCGCCGCCAGATCGCCACGCGCCGTCACGGTGCGTTCTGCCGCCTCGCGCGGACTGAACCAGGCCTCGATGGCGGGCAGAAACTGCCACAGCAGCATGAGCGCGGCAATGCAGGCGGTGATGAAGAGCCAGCGACGGATAAAGTGGTCCTGTGGCGGGCGCGCGTACGGGTGGGGGTAGCCCATGAAAAGTCTTCTGTTGAAGGCAATCAGCGCCACAGTCCACTCGGGCGCCAGCGCGGGGGGCGCGGCGTCACAGCGGATTCCGGCAAGAAATGGGGCGCGTGAAACGGCAAGGCTGTTGCTGGTCCAGGCGCCAACGTCAGCAGGCGTGAGATGCGATCTTGCGTTGCCGGATGCGTGCGCAACCAGGATGGCTCGGGATTGCCCCATCCCGGCCACAGCCAGGCACGCCAGGAGCGACTGACCCGCTCGATCTTCGCCAGCGCGGACGCTAGCCCTTGCGGGTCGCCGGTCAGTTCCGCCGCGAGGCGGTCAGCGTCGAACTCACGCACGCGAGACAAGCCGAGCTGTGCGAGCAGGGCCAGCTGGGGCGATGCGGCCAATAACAATAGACCAGGCCAATAGACCTCCGCCGCGCCAACCAGCAGTGCGGGCAAGCTGAGCAGGATCGCGATCTGTCCCATGAGGGCTAGCAGGCTCGTGAGTCGACTGACGGAATCCGCCAGCCCCATGACACGCAGATCCTCATTAGCGATGTGCGCGACCTCGTGCGCGAGCACACCCGCCAGTTCGCGCGAACTCAGGTTGCGCAGCAGGCCATCGGTAAGGGCGATCGATGCCTCCTGCTTCGAGCCGGTGGCGAAGGCGTTGACGACGGCACTGGGCACGTAGTGCGGCACCGGCGTGGCGGGCAAACCGGCACGGGCGGGCAGCTCGCGCAACAGGGCCCACATCTCGTGGGCTTCTTGCGGGTGCAAGGCCCGTACGCGGTACAGGCGCAAGCTCAGCGCCGACGCGGCTACCGGTTCCAGCAGCAACGCACCTGCAACGGCAAACAGCGCGAGCCACAGGCCGCCTTCCCCAAACGGCAGTCTCCCTGCTGCGGCTGCGATCCCGACCAGGGTCAGGACCAACAGCCCGGTCTGCAGGCGGTTGAGCCAGCGGTGTTGCAACAGCGCCGTGCGCGGATCACTGGGATGATGACGGGTCATGCTCAGAGGTCTCGGCGGCGCGGTCGCCGCGCTTGCGCAGCAGCCAGTAGGTCGCACCCAGAGCCAGCGTGGCGCCTGCCAGCGCGGCTATCTTTGCGGGGCTCGCCTCGGGGTCAAGGATCACGAACTTGCGCGCCAGCGCGATCAGACCGATGAGGATCACGGTCTTGACCTGGATGATGCTGTCCCGACGCAGCGCCACGCGCACGATGGAATGCTTGAACTCCATCGCGATCAAGAGCGTCATGATCATGCCGAACACACTCTGGAATACCTTGTGATCCAGGGGATTGAAGGCATCGAGGACCAGCAGCGTGAAGACGATGGCGATGAGCTGGAACAGTGACACCACGATGATGACGGCAATTACCGCCGACAGAACGAGGGCGACGACCTGCTCGAAGCGCTCGTATAAACTCATGATGGCCCATTGGTCACGGAAGACCTGAAATGGATTGCGGCCTGTTGACTTCATGCAGATGGACTCCCTGCGACATTGCCGCTGTCGAGACGGCGGCGCATCGCACTGATGTTTCGTTCGACGAGCTCGGCCGACATGCCAAGCGACGACATCACTTGTTCCGCCAGCCCAAGGCCTGCGGCAAAGGATTGCTGGTACACACGCACGTTGGGCATGGCGCGAAATGCATCGGCCGCGGTCGTACTTCTGCATGACACCCACAAGGTCAGCGCCGGACGGCGCTCGGCAATCGCCTGGGCGATGCGCAGCACTTGCTGGGCATGGGCGAACGTGAGCACCACCAGACGCGCTTGCGCCAACCCGGCAGCCAGCAGGGTATCGGGCCGACTCGCATCGCCATGGAACACCGGCACGCCGGCGGCACGCTCGGCCTCTACCTTCTGCTCGTCTGCTTCCAGCAGCAGATGCGCCACGCCGGCGTGGCGAAGAATCTCACTGACGGTCAGGCCAAGCTCGCCCGCGCCGCAGATGATGACGTGGTCTCGAAATCGCGCTGTCTGCGCGGTGATCTCAACTTCTTCAGCCTGGGGTGGCTGAATGACGCCGCCGGTGCGGCTCAAGAACCGGGCAAGTACATCGTGATGGCGGATCAGCAGCGGTGCCAAGGCCATGCTGAGCACCAGCGCGACCAGCATGGGTTGTACGACGGTCGCGGGAATCAGATGCTGCTGCAAGACCATGCCCAACAACAGCAGGGCGAACTCGCCGCCATGCCCCAACGCTATGCCCGTGCGCCAGGCATCGAGGGCGGATAGGCGCGTCGCCCGCAAGGCCAGGGTGTTGAGCCCGATCTTGACCGGTACCAGCACTGCCAGCCACGCGAACACCGCCAGTGGTGCCGAAAGAATCTGCGCTCCGTCCAACTGCAGGCCGATGGTCACGAAGAACACCCCCGACAACACATCGCGAAACGGTTTGAGGTGGCTTTCCATGTGGTGACGGAAGTCGCTCTCGCCCAGCACCATGCCGGCCAAAAACGCACCCAGGGCGGCGGATACGCCGACCGCGTGTGCAGCAGCGGCGGCAGCCACCACCACGCACAAGGAAACCAGCACGAAGGATTCTTCGTGGCCCTGCCGCGCCACCCAGCCCAGCAGGCCATGCAACAGACGACGGGAGGCGAGGGCCGCTGCCGCGAACAACATCAGCACGCCCAACACTTCGAGCAGCACGCTCTCGATCTTCGGCGACTCGCCGCGCGCCCAGATCGCCAGCAGGGCCAGCAGGGGCACGCTGGCCAGGTCCTGAAAGACCAGCACGGCGATGGCGCTGCGGCCGTGGCGGGTGGTGAGCTCGCCTTGGTCGGCCAGCTGTCGGCTGACCAGCGCCGTGGACGACATGGCCGCCGCAGCGCCGAGCAGCGCAGCGCTCTGAGCTGGCTGCCCCAACCCCATCAGCATCAGGGTCAGAGGTGCGGCCACAACGACCATCTGCAAACTGCCAGCCACCAGTACGGTCTTGCGAGTGAGCCAAAAGTGCCCGAGGGAGAATTCCAGTCCGACCATGAACAGCAGCAGCGCCACGCCCAGCTCGGACAGAAAATCAAGCGCTTCTCCCGGCGCGACTACACCGCCGACCGACGGGCCCAGCAAGGCGCCGACGGCGAGGTAACCCAGCAAGGCGGGTACTCTGAACGCCGCCGTCGCCACCGCCGCGAGGCTGCATGCCGCCAGCAGGATCAGGGTGGCGCCGAGCAAGTCCTGCATCGGTCAGCGCCCCACCTGTGCAGATGCCCAGCGCACGATGTCCTGCGAGCCCATGGCGCCTGCCTGGCGGGCGATCTCACGTCCGCCCTGGAACAGGGCGAGCGTCGGAATGCTGCGGATACCGAACTGCGCGGCCAGGTGGGGCTCAGCCTCGGTGTTCACCTTTGCCAGCCTGATCCCGGGTTCGAGCTGGCGCGCGGCTTGTTGAAACTGCGGCGCCATCATCTTGCACGGCCCGCACCAGGGCGCCCAGAAATCGACCAGCAGCGGCAGATCGCTGCGCTCCACGTGGCGCGAGAACGTCGCCGTCGTCAACTCGATGGGCTCGCCGGTGAACAAGGGCTGCTGGCAGCGGCCGCAGTTGGGACGATCCGCGAGCTTGGCGGCCGGCACGCTGTTGATGGACTGGCAATGTGGGCAGACGATGTGGAGTTCATTTTTCATGGTTCGCTTCCTTGGACTGCGGTGAGGTTGCCTCGCTTCGGATCACCGACATCGCCGACCAATTTACGCCTTTGATCCAATCGTTCCCGTCTTCGCTCACGCCGGCATCTTCCACGTGAGCCGCAATGAAGGCTTCGGCTTGAATGAGCCCCGCTCTGACAGCATCTATCTTATTAGGCATCCGCAGGATTTCAGCAGCGCAGCCTGCATCCAGCCCATCCACCCGGATAAGCAGAAAAATGCGGCGCCACAAGTGCGGCATACCCTTCATCAGGTCGAATGCAAATGCGAATTCGCTCGATCTGTCACCAATTTCCTCCTGTTCGGCGATTGCTGCTGGGTCGGGAAGCCGACTATCAGCCATGACGTCGGCCAGGCTGAGTGCGTCATCAGGCTGATAAAACTCGTAGAACTCTTCCTCTACCATGGCCTCCGCCATGTCCTGCGCATCCGCTTCGACCGGCGCATCCAGCGAAACGGCCTCGCCATATTGCCGGCTGTTTGCCACTTCGCGATCAATGACGGCAAAAAGATGCTTCAAAAGATCGAGGTAAGCGGCATTTTCTTCTGGAACGGATGTCCATACCGATTCAGCCAGAGCAATCGCTTCGTCCACCACGTCGTGCAGCGTCGGATAATCGCGAGGCAAATCACCGGCGGCATGCAGATAAGCCAACTCGCGTTGCGCAACGGCCTCAACCTTCGGCAGCAGCGTCTCGATTATCCCGCGTGCTTGCTGGACGACAGAGGCAGGTTGAGTGTCGATCCGCGCCTTGAGCTCGCGCAAGCGTTCACGACGCGCCTTACGCTTGATTTGATCCTGAGCGCTCAGCCGATCAAAGTGCTTCTTGGCCTGCCGGAACAACGCCTGCGCTAGCATGTGCGCGAGAGGCGTCAGATCGTTATGCGATGCAGTGACGCTGACGATTTTTTTGCCCGGCAAGTGCATGTGGCCACTGGCCGTTAAGCGAGATCCTTTTTTCGCGCGTTCGAGGACGATTTGAAGACGTACCGAATCTTCGGAGCGCTTTTCGATCAGCGGCTTGAGAGCGGGTTCAACCGCTTTTTCTACAGACATTCGCCAAGGTTCATGAAATTCTTTTTCGACGAGTCGATAGCTATATTGTATACGCATGCTCAAGCCCTTTAGGGTTGTCCGCCCAGGTGAGTGGACCCGGGTGATTGGATATGTTGATTTTCAAAGATGATCTTACGGTTTGGTTTTTCACGCCCTTACCTCTGACGCGCTTTGCGCAAACGCCAACTAAGAAGCAAAAGAGTCATACCGAAGATCGCAGCATGGAAACCCAATACCCAGCCCGCGGCCAGAAATGATTCGATCGGGCGGGTAAAAAACATCCATAGGATGATCGCACCGAGGAGCACGGAAAGCAGGCCGCTGAGGGCAAGCCAGATCTCGCCCTTGATTTCCCGGCGTAGACGAACGGCGGCGGATATCTCCAGCATACCGGTGAAAATTGCCCAGAATGCCACGCTTACCCACAAGAAATAGGCCAACGCCAAAGTGGCAGCCAGAGGGGCAACTACCACAACGACACCGGTGAGTATGCCGACGATGCCGCTGAACAACAGCCAGCCCCAGCGCTGCTTTTGCCGCATTTGCCGCACCGCTGCAACCAGGTTGAACGCACCATTGACCAAAGAAAATGCGCCGAACACTATCGTCATGGCGAACAAAGCCGAGTGTGGCATCCAGAATGCGAGGACTGCAAAAATCAACGCGAATATGCCGCGCAGCGCAAACAACCACCAATTTTGGGTCAGTGAACACACGGCATCGGCAGGGTTATCCGCATTCGAATCGGCGATGGTATTTGCATTCATGCGATATCTCCTTGATGGATCATGAGATCAGGAAAATCAAGCCTTCATCGCGAAGAGAGGGGCTATTCGCCCCTCTCTTGCGGTTTTAGAACAGCTTTGACAGCTTTGCCTTGATTTCATCGAGCCAGCCTTTTCCGCTCCCGCCTCCGGCCGTCTTTTCCTTGACTTTCTTGAGTTCAGAGTACAGGGGCTCAAAGTCCTTCTTTTTGCCATAGCCCAGCAGTTCTGCCATTTCCAACTGCTGCCGGGCTTCGTTTAACAAGTCCTGCAGGCGTTCACCGGACGCCTCGCTGCGCTGGCCATCTTCTGTCAAGGTCTCGGCGCGCTTGACGAGCAGTTTGGCGCGCAGGATGGGCAGCGGGATGACGCTGAGTGTCTCGACGAGCGTGCCGAGCGCCAACTGCAGCGCGGCCTTGGCCTCTTCGATCTTGCCCTGATCGATCAGCGGCACGACGGATTTCACGGCTGCCGGGTAAGTCGCCAGAGGGATGTTGGTGACCGCAATCACGATTTCGCTGGCCAGCAATGCCAACACGCGACGAGCGCGTTGCACCTCGCCATGTTTGAGGGCATCCAGCGCCTCGTCAGTCATCGCCTCAACGGTTTCCGTGTTGGCGAACAAGTCGTGCACGATGGTGCGCACATCAACGGGGGCCAGGGCGAGCGTGGGTTCGCGTGCAACGATCAGCTCCAGCTTTCCCGTCACTTCGGCCAGCGTTGCCAGTGCTCGCGCGGATTCTTTTTCGTCCAGGGCCGCCAGCGCTGATTTGGTCAGCGCCAAGGCCGAGACGGCCTCATCGAGGACTTGTTTACGTTTGTCTGCCGCTTGCGAGTCCGTTTCCTTCTGAACCTCAGGCTGTACCTCCGTGACGACTTCGGGCTTGGGCTCTGGTCTGGCAGGAAGGCTGCTTACCGCGGCCTGTTCGTTCGTGCCTTCGTTGATCGCGTTGGGATTCGATGTTTGCTCATTCATGGTGATATGCCTCGTATGAGATAGTGAAAATAGGGGAATCTATTGGGGCCGACTGCGAATATCGCGAGACTGACCGATGGAGCAGTCGGCCCCTTCATCACCTCAAAACAGCTTTTGGATGCGCGTCTTCAACTCGTCGAACCATCCATTGCCGCTTTTGCCACCAGCCGACTTTTGCTCAATGGACTTCACCTGATCGAAGATGGGTTTGAAGTCCTCCTTCTTGCCATAACCCAGGATTTGCGCCAGCTCGATCTCCGTGCGCACGGACGACAGCAAGGTGCTGAGCTCCTCGTTCTGCTTGGCATCGCGCTTGTCAGTCTCGGCCAGCTTTTCAGCTTTTGCCATCGCGGCTTCAGCCCGTAGCACGGGCAGAGGAAAGGCGACCGAGGTCACCACCAGCGTGTTCAGTGCTCGGGCGAGTTCCGCCTTGGCGTCGTCGATCTTGCCGCTGTCGATGAGCCGTGCGGCCGACTTGATCGCTGCCGGGTACGTTGCCATCGGCAGGTTGTCGGTTTCGATCACGATTTCGCTGGCCAGATTGGCAACGATGGGCCGGGCCTTTTGCACCTCGCCATCACCCAACAACTCCTGAGACAACTTGACCGCTTTCTTTACCGATTCCACGTTGGCGTGGATATCGTGGGTGATGACGCGTACATCGACGGGCGCCAAAGCAAGTTTTGGGTCACGCGCCAATACCAGTTCCAGCTTTCCGCTGGCCAGTTCCAGCGCAGCGAGCGCCTCCTTGGTCTTCTTTGCATCAAGGAGGATCAATGCCTCATGGGTCTTGGCCAGCGCAGTGATTGCATCTTGGGCGAGTTCGGCGCGCTTTTCCGCGGCTTCCCGGGCGACCTTGTCATCTACCTGTGGCTGTGCCGCCTTGGATGCGGCAGAGGGTGCTGCAGCACCTGGGCTAGAACCTGCCGCCGATTGGGCCAGAGCCGGTCCGCTCAGTCCGACGACGACCGCCAGGGCAAGTGCGGAGAAGATGTATTGTGGCTGTTTGATATTCATGATCTTGGGCTCCTAATTAAAGTTAGTTGACTGAGATTTCAATCTGTTTCGGTTTGGCTTGCTCGGCCTTGACAAGCCGCACTTCCAGCACGCCGTCTTTCATGGAAGCCGTCACCTTGGTCGGATCAACGTTGTCAGGCAAGACAAAGCTGCGCACAAAGCGGCCATACGCACGTTCGATGCGGTGGAACTTCTTGCCCTGCTCCTCTTTTTCCAGTTTGCGCTCGCCGCTGATGGTGAGCACACCGTTTTCCGCGCTGACGCGCACGGCATCCTTGGGGACCTCCGGCAGATCCAGCTTGAGGAGGAATGCGTTCTCATCCTCGCTGATATCCACCATTGGTGCCCAGTCCGCCGTGGTCATGGCTTCGTTGCCGGTACGGGCGCCCTGTCGCTGGGGTGTCCGTCCGAACATCGTCGCCAGGCGGTTTTGCAATTCATCCAGTTCCCGGAAGGGGTCCCACGGAGTCAATGCAGACATATCGGTTCTCCTTGAACAATGCCGGCGAATTGGATGACGCACCGAACAGAGCCGCCGGTTCACTCTGAACAGCGCCTACTACTTTTCGTTTCTATCAAGAACAAGTCCTTGGGTCAATTGAAGGATGTCGTTCTCGTCGAGCGTTTCCCGCGCCAGCAGTTCGCGCGCACAACGCTCCAGCACCGCGCGGTTGGTGTCGAGGATCCGGTAGGCGCGCTCGAACACGCCCATCACGATGTCGCGGATGGCCTGATCGATGCGCGCCTGGGTCGATTCGGCCACCCGGCAGCCGCCGTGGGCCAGTTCCGGTGTATCGAGAAAGCGTGGCCGCTGCGCCTCGAAGGCGATGTAGCCCAGTCCTTCGTCCATGCCAAAGCGGGTGATCATGTCGCGGGCGATGTCGGTGGCTCGCGCCAGATCGTCCGCCGCCCCGGTAGACAACTCGCCGAACACCAGCTTTTCGGCGGCACGCCCGCCCAGCAGTACGGCGATCTTGTGCTCGAGATCGGTACGCGTCATCAGGAAGCGGTCTTCGGTGGGGCGCTGCAAGGTGTAGCCCAGCGCGCCGATGCCGCGCGGGATGATCGAGATCTTGTGCACGGGGTCGGTGCCGGGCAGCGCCAGCGCCACCAGCGCATGGCCCATCTCGTGATAGGCCACGGTTTCCCGCTCCTTGGGATTGAGTAATCGGTTCTTCTTCTCCAGGCCCGCCACGATGCGCTCGATGGCGGCGGTGAAATCCTGCAACTCCACGGCGGACGCTTTGCGCCGGGTCGCGGCCAGCGCGGCCTCGTTGACCAGGTTCGCGAGGTCTGCACCCGAAAAGCCCGTGGTCAGCGCAGCCACCTGTTCGAGATCGATATCCTGAGCCAGCGTCACCTTCTTGACGTGGACTTTCAGGATGTCCAGCCGTCCCTTCTTGTCGGGCCGGTCCACCAGCACCTGGCGGTCGAAGCGGCCGGCGCGCAGCAGCGCCTGGTCGAGGATTTCGGGGCGGTTGGTGGCGGCGAGGATGATCAGCCCCACCGAGCTGTCGAAGCCGTCCATCTCGGTGAGCAGCTGGTTGAGCGTCTGCTCACGCTCGTCGTGGCCGCCGATGGGCCCGCCGACGCCGCGTGCACGGCCCAGCGCGTCGAGTTCATCGATGAAGATGATGGCCGGCGCCTGCCCGCGCGCCTGCTCGAACAGGTCGCGCACCCGCGCCGCGCCCACGCCGACAAACATCTCGACGAACTCCGAGCCGGAGATAGAGAAGAACGGTACCCCGGCCTCGCCCGCCACGGCCTTGGCCAGCAGGGTCTTGCCCGTGCCGGGCGGGCCAACCAGCAACACACCTTTCGGGATGCGCGCGCCGAGGCGGCCGTAATCCTGCGGGTTCTTCAGGAAGTCGACGATTTCGACCAGCTCGGCCTTGGCCTCATCGACACCCGCGACATCGGCAAAGGTGACGCCGGTGTTCTTCTCCATGAACACCTTGGCGCGACTCTTGCCGATGCTCAGGAAACCACCCATGCCCTGCTTCTCGGCGAAGCGGCGGAACAGGAAGAACCAGACGCCGAAGAAGGCCACGGCCGGCAGAATCCAGGAGAGCACATCACGCAGCCAGGTGCTTTCCACCACTCGCGCGTAGGACACATCGTATTTCGACAGCTGCTCGGCCAGGTCGGGTTCGACGCGGGTGGCCACGATGGTGGTCTTGCCCCGGCTGTCCGGCGACTTCAGGCGCCCGGTGACCGTGCGGTCCGACACCAGCACTTCGGCGACGCGCCCCTCGGCCAGCGCCTTCTCGAATTCGCTGTAGGGCACGGGCTCGACGGTCTTGGCCGCCTGCCAGTAGTTCTGCAGCGTCAGCAGCAACAGGCCGGCGACGATCCAGTAGCCAATGTTCCATTGATCTTTCTTTTCCATGGGCAATGTTCCTCGCAAGTCGTGTCGCTAGAGAATGGGAGTGAACAGACGGGCCACCCCGTCGCGCAAGCGGATGGCCAGCGGGCGGGCGCGCAACGCCATCGCCGATATCTCGTCCGCCGCATCACGGGCGGCATCAAAAAGGGATGACAGCCGCGTAGACAACGCGGTGTCGTACACCTCCACATTGAACTCGAAGTTCAGGCGCAGGCTGCGTGCATCCCAATTGGCCGAACCCAGGCAGCACCACTGGCCGTCTATCAGCATCAGCTTGCTGTGGTCGAACGGGCCCGGCCGTTCGAAGATGCGCACACCGTGCTCAAGCACCTGCCAGTAGTGGGCGCGCGCCGCCCATTGCACCGTGGGATGGTCTCCGTTCGCAGGCGTCAGCACCTCGACGCGCACGCCGCGCAACGCGGCCGTGCTCAGCGCCGCGATCATCGGCTGATCGGGCACGAAGTAAGGTGTCCAGATGCGCACCGAATGCTTCGCCGCGCTCAAAGCGCCCATGAAGGTCCAGCGCATCCTGTCCAGGGCCTCATCGGGACCGGCCTCGATGCCGCGCGCCCAAGAGGTTCCTTGCTCATCAGCCGTTGCGGGCGGTTCGCCCCAGAAACCCTCGTTGAGCCGCTCGCCCGTGGTATCGCACCAATCGTCGGTGAAGCACCGAATCAGATGCGCAACCACCGGCCCGCGCAGACGAAAGTGCAAATCGTGACAGGCCTGCTCCGGCGCATCGGGCCGCCAATACGGGCTGAAGATGTTCATGCCGCCGGTGAAACCCGTCTCGCCATCGATCACCAGCAGCTTGCGGTGATTGCGCAGATGCGCGCCATGCAGGCGCGCGGGAATCAACGTCGGGTTGAACGTCGCCGCCGGAACGCCGGCGCGTTGCAAGGCGCGGTAGGCGCTGCGGGGCCTCCAGCGGGCATAGACGTCGTCGATCAGCACCCGCACTTGCACGCCGCGCTCATGAGCCCGGCGCAGCGCATCGACGAACTGCGCCCCGATGCCTTGGCCGTCGAAGATGTACGAAGCCAGCGCGACGCTGTGCCGCGCCGATTCGATGGCGGCGAGCATGGCCGGGTAGGCCTGCTCGCCATCGATGAGCGGCTCGATGCGGTTGCCGCTGGTCAGCGACTGGCCGGTGGCGCGTCCCACCAGGTACGCCAGGCCGGCAAGCGGCGGCGATACGGGGTCGGGCATCGTGGGCGAGAGGTCCTGCCGAACAGCAGGATCTGCCCCCGGGAAGAGCCGCCGCGCCCGCCGCTGGTAACGGTTGATGCCGAACAGCCCATACAGCAGCGAACCGCCCAGCGGCAACAAGGCGATCAGCAGTACCCACAGCGTGGCCGATCGAGGGTCACGCTTGTAGATGACCGCGTGCCCCGCTATGGGGATAGCGACCGCCAGCGACACGAGGGTGGCTGCCCATGTCAGCCCGTTGGGGTCGGACACGACAGCCTCCTCATGACTCAAGATTCGCCGCCCGCCGGCTTCTTCTTGCGCGCAGGCTTGCTCTCGTCGCTAGGCGGTGCCTCGGCCACGTTCGCGGCATCGGGCTTTTCAGGCTCGACCGGCTTCGCGGGCGGCTCCTGGCGCTCGAAGACCACCCGTTCGGCCTTGTCATCCCAGCGGGCGTTGGCGTGATCGCCCTTGCCGATGCCACCACCGAGCATCTCGCGCGCCAGTGCCGTCTCCAGCTCGCTGCGGATCAGCCGCTTGAGCTCACGCGCGCCGAACTCGGGCTTGTAGCCTTCCTCCGCGAAGTGATCGATCAAGGTCTGGTCGAAGGTCAACGTCACGCCCTGGCTGGCGGCGTTGCGGGCCACACGATCGAGCTGCAGGCCGACGATATGGCGGATCTCCTCCTTGCCCAGCGCATGGAAGACGATGATCTCGTCGATGCGGTTGAGGAACTCGGGGCGGAAGTGTCCGCGCAGCACGTCCATCACCTCGGACTTGGTCTTCTCGTATTCCTCGCCGGCGGCGCCACGGGCCTTCAGCCGACGCTGGATGATGTCCGAGCCCAAGTTCGAGGTGGCGATGATGATGGTATTGGTGAAATCCACCACCCGGCCCTTGCCGTCGGTGAGCCGCCCGTCGTCGAACACCTGCAGCAGGATGTTGTAGACGTCGGGGTGAGCCTTCTCGATCTCGTCCAGCAGCAACACGCTGTAGGGTTTGCGCCGCACTTTCTCGGTGAGCTGGCCGCCCTCGTCATAGCCCACATAGCCCGGAGGCGCGCCCACCAGGCGTGCCACGGTATGGCGTTCCCCGTACTCGGACATGTCGATGCGCAGCAGCGCACCTTCATCGCCATAGATGGACTCGGCCAGCGCCTTGGCGAGCTCGGTCTTGCCCACGCCGGTCGGTCCGAGGAACAGGAAAGTAGCAACCGGCTTGCTGCCCTCGCGCAGCCCCGCCCGCGACAACCGCACGGCATCGGCCACCGCGCGCACCGCTTCGTCCTGGCCCACCAGGCGCTCGTGCAGCCGCTGCTCCAGATGCAGCAGCTTCTCGCGCTCTTCCACCGTCAGCTCGTTGACCGGAATGCCGGTCAGGCGTGAGACGATCTGCGCGACATGCTCGGCCTTGACTTCGGCGCTGCCCGAGGCGCGCTCGCGTTCCCATTCCTCGACGAGCTTCTTGAGTTCAGTCTCCTTGGCCTCAATGCGCTTGCCCAGCTCGGCGGCCTTGTCGTACTGCTTGCGCGAGGCCACATAGTCCTGCTCACGCCGCAGCTGGTGCAGTTCGGACTCCAACTCTTGCACCGCCACCGGGCGGGCCGTAGCCGACAGCTTCACGCGTGCGGCCGCCTGGTCGAGCAGGTCGATGGCCTTGTCAGGCAAAAAGCGCGCGGTGATGTAGCGGTCCGACAACTCGGCGGCGGCGATGATCGCATCCTCGGTGATGCTGACCTTGTGGTGCGCCTCGAAGGTATCGCGCAGGCCGCGCAGGATCATCATGGTCTGCGCCACGGTCGGCTCGGGCACCATCACCGGCTGGAAGCGACGCTCCAGCGCGGCATCCTTTTCGATGTACTTCTGATACTCGTTGAGCGTGGTGGCGCCGATCAGGTTCAGTTCGCCGCGCGCCATCATCGGCTTAAACACGTTGGCCACGTCCAGCCCGCCTTCGCCGCCACCCTGGCCTGCACCGACGATGGCGTGCACCTCGTCGATGAAGAGAATCAGCTCGCCCTGGTGCTCGGTCACTTCCTTGAGCACCTTCTGCACGCGCTCCTCGAACTCGCCGCGGTACTTGGCGCCTGCCACCATGGCGTTGATGTTGAGTTCGACCAGACGCTTGTCGCGCAGCGTCTCGGGCACTTCGCCGGCGACCATCCGCTGCGCCAGTCCTTCGACAATGGCGGTCTTGCCGACGCCGGGCTCACCGATCAGCACCGGGTTGTTCTTCTTGCGCCGGGCCAGCACTTCGATGGTCGTCTCGATCTCCTGCGCGCGGCCGATGACCGGATCGAGCTTGCCCTCGCGCGCCATCTTGGTGAGGTCGCGCGAATACTTGTCGAGTTCCGGCGTGTTGGTCGGCGTCTCGGCGCGGCCATCCTCGGCCCCTTTGCCGACCACCTTGCTTACCTGCTGGCGCAGCGCTTGCGGCGTGAGGCCGTAACGGCGCAGCAGGTTGGCCGCCAAACCTTCGCCTTCCTCGGCGAGCCCGATCAGGAAATGCTCCGGCCCGACATAAGAGTGGCCGAGTTCGTTGGAGGCCACGAAAGCACGGCTGAGCGCGTCCTTGACCCGGGGCGACACGCCGATCTCGCCCTCGAACGGCTTATCGCCGCGCTTGGCTTCGGATTCGATCTGGCGCTTGAGGTCATCGACCTTGATCTTGAACTGCCCCAGGATGGTCTTGACCACGTCGCTGTCGGATAGCGCCAGCAGCAGGTGTTCGGTATCGACTTCGGCGCGCCCGAACTCTGCAGCGTGTCGGGCGGCCTCCTGCAATAGGGCCTCGGACTGTTCGCTGATACGGCTGGCGAGCCCACTGCCGCGACGGCGCGCGGTGCCCGTACCGGCCGGGGCGGGTTCGCCGAACGAGGCATCGACGACCTCGTCGGTATCGGCCGCCATGGACGGTGCGTCGTCACCGATGCGGAAGAAGTCGCTGCCAAGGAAGTCTTCGAATAGCCCGCTGCGCGAGCCGAACAAGGCTTCCAGCGGTGAGACGGTGCGCTTTTGCTGGCGCACCAGTTGGCGATAGTGATCGTCACACAACAGCATGGTGCTGTGGCGACCATTGAGATTGGCTTCCACCCGCACCGTGGCGGGCTGGCCGCAGACTTGGCATTGTTTTCTGGCCATGCTGATGCTCCTGTAAAGATTGATCTGACGAGGCACCGCCGATCACGGTGCCTCATCTCTTTGTGGTTTTTGAGAAAAACGCGCTGCCCCGCGTCAGCCGTTGATCGGGATCGAGCGGCCCTGCTTGGGCGCGCTGGCCTCGCGCTTTTCCATCGTGATCGTGAGTACGCCGTTCTTGAAAGCGGCCTTGATCGTGTCCTGGTTGGCATCGGCCGGCAGGTTCAGAGCGCGCTGAAAGCTGCCGTAGGAGCGCTCCACACGGTGGAAACCGCCGTCTTTCGTTTCCTGCTCCTGACGCTTTTCACCGCGAACCAGCAGCACGTCGTTGTCGAGCGTGATCTGGATGTCTTTTTCCTCGACGCCGGGCACTTCCAGGGCGATCTTGTACTGCTTGTCGGTCTCCTGGATGTCCAGCGCCGGCTTCAGCAGGCCCGGCCAGTCCGACGGCCAGCGTGGCATGGCCAGCGCCGGAAAGCCGAAGCCTCGAAACGTGTCGTCGAAGAGGCGGTCGATCTCGCGGTGCAATTGCAGGATGGGACTGACGGGCCCACCCGCCACCGGCAGGTCATTGCGCTGCACCGGCAGCGAGGCAGTGCTCTGTTGTTCTTCCTGCTCCTTCTTGAACCAGTTCCAGGGAGCCAATTTCTTGAAATCAATGTCCATGTCACACCTCCAGAAGAAAAATTGAAGACTCTCGCTCACTCCGTTTGCCTGCGGCGACGGACAGCGCGCCCAGACGACACGGAGTGTTCCGCTGACTTTGGCTGCTCATCTGTGCGTATCACCTCCTTCTTTCTGCCTGCTTGGATCTGATCATTGATCCATCGATCGATTTCACTTTGACGAAACCGCCACGTCCCGCCGACCTTGAAGGCCGGAATCTCCCCGTGCGAGGCGAGCCGGTAAAGCGTCCGCTTGCCGACTTTCAAGTAGGCAGCCAACTCGTCGAGTGTGAAGATCGCCTGCTGGCGCGCTGTCATACCACCCCCACAAGTTCCGACGTCACGCGGCCTCGCTCGAGGAAATTCTTACAAGACTTTAAATAATATGAGACCGCTGCGTAATTCTCGCAAGTCGCTGCTTGCCCCGTTTTTCAGAGTCGC
>CAYXEF010000049.1:0-15086 GCA_964463825.1 uncultured Candidatus Cloacimonadota bacterium
CCAGGGCGGGGTCGTCCAGCGCCACTGGCGGCATCAGATCGGGCAGCGCGACCTTGTTGGCCTGGATGATCTCCTTGCTGTCGAGGTTTTGGATGAAGGCCACCAGTTCGCAATGGGCGGTCACCCAGGAAGGATCCTTGGTGATGGTCTGGACGATATCGAAGCTGCCGTTGGCCTGGTTCACCAGGTCGATAGGCAGGCCTTCCCAACTGGGAAACATCCAGCGGTTCACGAAGTTGAGATGGTCCTGGCCCTGCCAGGCGTACATGATCTCGGATTCCGTGACGGCGAGGTGGAGCACCGTATTGGGATATGGCAGCGGGGCGAATTTGTCGATGCGCACGGTGATCTCGTAGTTTTCCCGCGTCTCTTCGCCGTAGATGTCCATATAGAGCGGCGTTTTGACCGTGATCCGCTGTTGGAACAACGGCAGGTAGGAGGGGAAAACGCTGGTGGAGTTGTTGCCGCCCACATGGCTGAGCACGCCGTCGAAGAAGCCGGTGGGGTAGCCCGAGATGCCGTAGTAGGTGTTGCGCGCGTTGGAGCAGTCATTGGCGTAGGGATCGCCGTTGTGGTTCTCGATCACGGCCACAGCGTAGCCGCCGTCGATAAAATCGTCCGCCGCCATGGCCGCGCCGGGGCAGTAGGGGCACCAGCCGCCGGTGCCGATCTCGAGCACCACCATCTGTTTGGATCCCGTCCAGGTATTGGTGTAGGCGCTGAATTGGTTGTTGGCCGGATCGTCGTCCACCACGTCCTCCAGGGAGGAGATACTGAATTCGAAGCGGTACAGTTCGTCCGCCAGCGCGGGCGTGAAGCCGGGAAAGGTGGCGGTGTCTGTTTCCAGGGAGTTCAGATAGGCGGAGTAGTAATCCGGCTGGCTGTATTCCAGGACTGTGCCCCGGTAGATGGAAAGCGAAACGGTGGCGGTGAGCGGGTTCAATCCGGCGTTTTTGACCGTGCAACTGGGAATGACCGGAGTTCCGGCCTCCACGTGCCCCGGAACCCCACTGTCCATCACCGCGAGGTCGTAGGGCCAGGGTTTGTAGAGTTTGACGTTGTCGATGTACCAGTAGTCGATATTGTAGGAATTGCCACTGTAATAGAAAGCGAATTGGAAATCGCTGGCGCCCACGTCGGTGTTGGCGATGGTGACAGTATGGGGAACCGGGCCGATATTGGCGGAGGGATTCACGCTCCACACCGTGTTCCAGGCTCCTCCGCCGCTGCGGGTGGCGACCCCGAGGGTGAAGGGCGTGGTGTAGAAATCCACGAAGTGTTTGAAATCCAGATAGATAGTAGTCTCGCCCGTGGTGTCGTAGGCGGGGGAGATAAAATACGAGTTGCCGCTAAATTGGGGCGTCCAACTGAACCTCAATTCCGGGGAGCTGCCGCCGGCGTTGGCGCCGCCGAAAGCGCTCCAATTGGCGGTGTTGGAACTGATGCTCCAGCCCGCGGGGGGAAAGATCCCGGAGCCGAAATCCTCATAGACCCAAACTTCGCGTCCTCCCTGCGCCCAGAGCAGGCCGGAGCAGGCCGCCAGGGCGAGGAAGAGGATGAGTAAAGCTCTGTTCATCGTGGTCTCCTTGCCAGTTGTTAATATTGTTTATATCCAGTCTGAACGCGGTTATTCTGTCAATCTTTTTTTTCGCGCGGCGGTTGTTTCGGCCTTGAGCCTGCCAATCCGCCCCCAGCGCCATTACCTTCTCGGCTCCGCTTTGGCAGAGTCCGCCATTTACAGCAAGCGCACGAAGCAGCCTGGTTGCCGTGATTTCAGATATGCCGGGCAGTATCCAGGTTCTGGATCTCCTTTACGCAATAGAACCAACCTCTTGACTGTGTTCACAGTTGGGATCTTGAATTGATAGAGATAGATCCCGGCGATAAGATCGGCTCCATTTATCACGATCTCATGCTGGCAGGAACTGAGCTGCTGGCTCTGAACGACCTGTCCGCGGAGGTTGCAGAGCGTAAGGATGCCGTTTTCCCGCTCCGAGACCTTGGCTTTGACGGTGGCGGTAGCGCCAACCCGGAAATGCAATCTCCGAGGGATAGGTGGGATACCCGGCTTCCGGGCTTGATCCTGCCGGATAGCCGCTCAGCGCAGCTGTCTAGGGAGCGGTACTCACCGCCACCACGCGGAAGAAGCCCAAATTCTGGGTAATGGCAGCCGTGTAGCTGTTGGTCGAGACCTCAGCCAGGGGCGGCGAGACGAAATCCCAGACCTCCGGATCGTCAGAGCCGTAGACGCGGTAGAGAACCGCGCCTGTGACCGCCTCCCAACTGAGCGTGAGCTCGGATCCACTCTGGATGGCGCTGACCACAGGCTCCTCCAGGGCTGCGGGGGGCGGCTGCAGGGCGCTGAGGGCGACCTTGTTCGCCTGGATGATCTCTTTGGTGCCCAGATCCTGGATGAAGGCCACCAATTCGCAGTTGGCGGTCACCCAGGCGGCGTTTTTGGCGATGGTCTGGACGACGTCGATAAACCCGTTGGCCGGGCTGGCGAGGTCGATGCTCGTGCCCTGCGCACCCGGGTACATGCGGCGGTTCACGTAATGCAGCTGGGTCTGGCCTTGCCAGGCGTAGGCGATGTTGGACTCCGTGAGGACGAGGTGGAGCGCCAGGTTGGCATTGGTGATCGGCGCCACTTTCTCGATGCGCACGGTGATCTGGTAATCTTCGCGGCTTGGCATGCCGTAGATGTCTATGTTCAGAGGCGTGATCAGGTTGCAGCGCTGTTGGTACAGGGGCAGATATATGGGGAACAAGCTGTTCGAGTAACTGCCACCGACATATCTGAGCAGGCCGTCGAAGATCGCAGTGGGGTGGCCTGAGATATTGTAGTAACTGTTGCGGGCGTTGGAATAGGTGTTGGAGAACGCGTCGCCGCTGCCATGGTTCTGGATCACGGCAACGTTGTATCCTCCATCGATCAGATCTTCCGCTCCCATCGCCGCGCCGGGGCAGAAAGAACATGATGTGGCGGTGGAGATTTCCAGCACCACCATTTGCTTGATGCCCACAAAGGTATTGGTGTAAGCGGTGAGCTGGTTGTTGCTGAGGTCGTCCTCCACCACGTCCTCCAGGGGGCTGACGCTGAATTCGAAGCGATAGGTTTCGTCTGGCAAGGCCGCGGTGAATCCGGGGAAGGATAGCTCTGCCGTCTGCGAGTAATCGAGAAGAGCCGTGGACAAAGCCTCCTGGCAATAATCAAGGACTGTGCCGCGGTAGATGGAGAGCGAGGCGGTGGCGGTGAGGGGATTGGTTCCGGCGTTTGTGACCGTGCAGGCAGGCTCTATCAGCGTTCCGGCCCTCACATGGGCAGGCACGGAGCTGGACGCTACCGTCAGATCATAAGCATTGGGCTTGGTGAGTTGGATGTTGTCGATGTACCAGCCTGTGATGTAGTAAGAATAACCGCTGAAAAAGAAAGCGAATTGGAAAGTGGTGGAGCCCACATCGGTATTGGCGATGGTCAGTGTTTTGAACTCGGGACCAAGATCGGTGGTGGGACTCACACTCCATACCGTGTTCCAAACTCCGCCGCCGCTCCGGGTGGCGACCCCCACGCTGTAGGGCGTATTGTAGTGATCCACATAGTGCCTGAAATCGAGGATTAACACAGTGCCTCCGCTGGTGTCGACAGCAGGTGAGATGAAATATGTACTGCCGTTGAGTCCGGGCGAATAGTTGAAACGCAGTTCCGGGCTGCTGCCGCCGGCGTTGGCGCTGTAGTTTCTGGTCCAGTTCGAGGCGTTTGAACTGATGCTCCAGCCCGTGGGGGGAAAGGTCGTGCTGCTGAAATCCTGAGCGACCAACACTTCGCGGGTTCCCTGCGCCCAGAGCAGGCCGCCGCAGAGCAACATGGCAAAGATGACCAAAACAAGATTCGTGTTCATCATGGTCTCCTTAATCTCACTGGAATTTGGAGATGAAATGTGTGAACACTGTTCCCCTGTCAAGATATTTATCGCGGAGGGGGGGCGGTGACCGGACCGGGAGCGGTGCGGTCTGCTCAGTTTTCCCAGCGGCAGCGCCAGACGGCTCCAAAGTGATTGTCTGATGGCGGCAAAATCCCCAAAGACAGCGCCCTGAGGCCTGTCTGCTTTGCTTCCCGTACACTGCCCGAACACCTCCCCTGGGCTGTAGGGGAAGTCTGAGCGTAGTCAGCTTGAGGCGGACCGGGCGGGCTTCAGGGCCGGGCGCTCAAGTTTTTTTGGCGAGCCAGGGTTTCGAGCAGTTTGGCGATGCGGCGGGCGCGGGTCTCCGCTTTTCGGGCCTCGTTGATCCAGTCCAGATACTCTTTTTTGTGGGAGTAGGAGAACCTTTGAAAGGCGTCCCACTCCCCCTGCTCCTCCAATGCCCCTTTGACGTCGTCGGGTATGTCCGCTGCCCGGGGTTCAGAGTCGCGTTCCAGGCGGATATGGATGCGGTCGCCGGCCTGGTAGCCGGTGCGTTCGCGCATGTCCCGGTTGAAGACCATCATGTGGCGTCCGCCCATGGGAGCCAGACTACTGCGGAATTCGTGCCCGTCCACGCTGAGGATCACCGGGATCCGCCCCTTGCCGCCCATAAGCCGGGTCTGCCCATAGTCCAGCTCGATGAAGGCGGAATTCGGATACTCCGGCGCGTAGCCGAGCACGAGATCCAATTCCAGAAACGGCGGCGCGGACTTAGGGTTGGCCGGTTCCGGCATTGCTTTTGGCGGGAGCCGCCCCGGCGGGCTGGGCGGAAGGCCGGGGGACGGACTTGACGGCGGGCTGGGCACTCCCCTGGGGCTCGGTCTCCTTAAAGCAATCGGGGGTCATCACCGCGCAGCCGGCGCAGTCGCTTTTGTCGTATTTGGCCTTGTCCACGCTGATCATGACATTGTGGCGGGTTTTGTCCACGCCGATACTGGAGAAGGGCGGCTGGATGTTTTCCACCCGCAGGCTGTAGCTGACGATCAGGCCGGCGAAGACGATGGAGACCATGCTCATGAGTTTGATCAGGATGTTGATGCAGGGTCCGGCGGTGTCCTTGAAGGGATCGCCCACGGTGTCGCCGACCACGGTGGCTTTGTGCACGGAGGAGGATTTGCCGCCGTGCTCGCCGGTTTCCACATACTTCTTGGCGTTGTCCCAGGCGCCTCCGGAATTGTTCATCATCACCGCCAACACGAAGCCGCTGACCAAAGCGCCGGTGAGCACGCCCAAAACCCCGGCCACGCCGAAGATGAGGCCCACGATGATGGGGGTGATGATACCGATGAGGGCCGGCAGCAACATCTGCTGCTGGGCGCCCACGGTGGCGATCTTGACGCAGGTGGAGTATTCCGGTTTGGCGGTGCCTTCCAGGATGCCGGGGATCTCGTGGAACTGGCGGCGGACCTCGGTGACCATCTTGCCGGCCGCTTTGCCCACGGCCTTGATGGTCAGCGCGGAGAAGACGAAGGCGACCATGGCGCCGATAAAGATGCCCAACAGGAATTTGGGGTTGAGCACGTGGATCTGGTAGAAATTGATGAAGTCCGAGATCGAGGCGTCGTTGACGCGCACGTTTTCGACCATGTCCTTGCCGTAGTTGATGCTGAGGAAGAAGTACTTGCCGGCCTTGTCCCCGATGAGCAGAATACCGTGGCGGATCTCCTCCAGATAGGCGGCCAGCAGGGCCATGGCGGTGAGCGCGGCGCTGCCGATGGCGAAGCCTTTGCCGGTGGCGGCGGTGGTGTTGCCCACGCTGTCCAGGTTGTCCGTCATTTCACGCACGCTATCCGGCAAATGCGACATCTGGGCGTTGCCGCCGGCGTTGTCGGCGATCGGGCCAAAGGCGTCCATGGCCAGGGTCACGCCGAGGGTGGCGAGCATGCCCACGGCGCCGAAACCGATGCCGTAGAGCCCCATTTCGATGGATTGGAAACCGTGGCTGCAGACAAAGGCGGCAAGTATTCCGGCCACGATGGTGATCACTGGAGCCGCGGTGGAACGCATACCCACTGCCAGGCCTTCCAGGATCACGGTGGCGGGGCCGTAGGCGCCCTGGCTGGCGATGTCCCGGGTGGGCTGGTAGCTGTGCGAGGTGTCGCGCTCGGTGAACAAGCCGATGAGGATGCCGCAGGCCAGGCCGATGACGGCGGAGATGAACACGCCGAAATAGTAATCCGCGGGCAACAGCGCCCGGGTGATGAAGAAGGCGGCGATGGCGATCAGGATGGAACTGCCGTAAACGCTCTTGTTGAGGGCGAACATCAGTTCCTTGGGCCCGGCCTGTTCCTTGGTGCGGACCAAAAACACGCCCAGAATCGAGAGCAGGGCACCGATGCCGGCCAAGACCATCGGCGCGACCACGAAATTAAGGCGCATGCCGGCGAACTGGGAGCCCAAACTGGTGACGGCGGCCATGCCCAGGGCGGCGGTGGCGAGGATGGAACCGGCGTAGCTTTCGTAGAGGTCGGCGCCCATGCCGGCCACGTCGCCCACGTTGTCGCCCACGTTATCCGCGATGGTGGCGGGGTTGCGCACGTCGTCCTCCGGGATCTCGGCTTCCACTTTGCCCACGAGGTCAGCGCCCACGTCCGCGGCCTTGGTGAAGATGCCGCCGCCCAGGCGCGCGAACAACGCCTGGGTCGAGGCGCCCATGCCGAAACTGAGCATGACCACGGTGATCTGGTCCAGGTTGAAGCCGGCGCGGTTGAGTACGAAGAACCAGAAGGAGATGTCCAAAAGCGCCAGTCCGACCACCGTCAGCCCCATCACCGCGCCTCCGCGGAAGGCCACGCGTAGTCCCTTGTCCAGGCTGTCGGTACAGGCCTGGGCGGTGCGGTTGGAGGCCAGGGTGGCGATGTTCATGCCGATGAAGCCGGCCAGGCCGCTGAAAAACCCGCCGCTGAGAAAGGCGATGGGCACCAGCCAGTGCAAGACGTGGAGCACTTGGGCCATGAAGGTGAAAACGACGAAAGCTCCGACAAAGAACAGGATCACGCCCTTGTATTGCTGTTTCAGATAGGCGAAGGCGCCCTCGCGCACATAGCCCGCGATTTCGATCATGCGGGCGTTGCCGGGGTGGGATTTTTTGACCTGGCGAAAGAAAACGGCGGCGAAGATCAGGGCCATAACCGCTCCCAGGGGAGCGAGGTACCACAGCGTTGGAATCATAAGCACAACCTCGGTTATAGTATAAAATCAGATGCGTCCCCAACGGGGATTGAAAACAAATCAAAAAAGCGTCCATTCTGTCAATAAAAAACTGTGCCCGAACAAAGGCATTGACAAAATCCGAGGCTGGGGATTTATTGAAAAAAATTTCCTTTTTAAGGACCACAGCAGGAAAGACCGCCATGGAACTCGTTGACTACAAGAAGGAAGCCGGCGTCCTCATCGACCAGATCTCGGAAATCCGGAGGTTGCTTTGACCGGGAGCGCAAGGAAGAACTGGCCTCGCAGCTGGAACTGCAGATCAACAGCCCCGGCTTTTGGGACGATCCCGGCCGCGCCCGCAATCTCTCCCGCCAGCTCAGCCAGATAAACGAGGAACTCGACCACATCTCCAGTCTGGAACGGCTCAGGGGCGAATTGGAGACCTATCTGCTCCTGCTGGAGGAGGATCCCAATTCCGACCTGCTGGCCGAGGCCGCGGCCGAATTGCCCGACCAACAGGCCTTCATCGCCAAAGCCGAGATCGAGACCTATCTCAACGACAAATACGACCACGAAAACGCCATCCTCACCATCCACGCCGGGGCCGGGGGCACCGAAGCCCAGGATTGGGCGGAGATGCTCCTGCGCATGTACACCCGCTGGGCGGAGCAAAACAAATACGCCTGGAGCGTCATCGATTCCCTGGCCGGCGAGGAGGCGGGCCTCAAGAGCGTGACCGTGGAGGTCACCGGCAACTACGCCTACGGCATGCTTAAAGCCGAGATCGGCGTCCACCGCCTGGTGCGCATCTCCCCCTTCAACGCCCAGGGCAAGCGCCAGACCTCGTTTGCCTCCGTCTTCGTCTATCCCGAATTCGATGACGGCATCGAGGTCGAGATCGACCCCAAAGACCTCAAGGTGGACACTTACCGCTCCAGCGGCGCCGGCGGCCAACATGTCAACACCACCGATTCCGCCGTGCGCATCACCCATCTGCCCACCGGCATCGTCGTCTCCTGCCAAAACGAACGCTCCCAGATCCAAAACCGGGAAAAAGCCCTCGCCATACTCAGATCCCGCCTCTACCAACTCTACGAGGAACAGCGCGAGGCGGAAAAGAAGAAAGCCGAGGCCGGCAAAACCGACATCGGTTGGGGCAACCAGATCCGCTCTTACGTCTTCCAGCCCTACCAGATGGTCAAGGACCTGCGCACGCGCCACGAGACCGGACAGGTGGACAAGGTCATGGACGGCGACCTCGACGGCTTTATCTACGCCTGGCTCAAGTTCAACGCACAAAACAAGATCGATGAGCAAAACCGACAGTTATAAAGTGCTGCTGCCCCGGCTCGACCGGACCCGTCTGCCCAGGCACGTGGGCATCATCATGGACGGCAACGGACGCTGGGCCGCCCAACGCCACCGGCCCCGCCTCTACGGCCACCGCGCCGGCTCCCGGGCTTTGCGCCAGGTGGTGGAACTGGGTGTGGAACTCGGCCTGCGCGCCCTCACCTTCTACACCTTTTCCACGGAGAACTGGCGCCGCGAGCGTTCCGAGGTCTCCGGCCTGATGAAGATGTTCAGGGAACTGCTGAGCAAAGAGATCAACGAACTCCACCAGCAGAATATCAAGGTCCTGATCCTGGGCAGCGCCCGCGAATTTGACCCTGCCTACCTCACCGGGATCAGGCAGCTCTCCGCCGTCACCCACCAAAACAGCGGCCTGATCCTCAATATGGCCTTCAACTACGGCGGCCGGCGTGAGATCGTGGAAGGCATCCGTAAACTCTGCGACGCCGCCCAAACCCGGCCCGGACTGCTCGCAAACCTTGATGAATCCAACTTCGGCGACTATCTCTACACCGCCGGCCAACCCGATCCCGACCTCATCATCCGCACCAGCGGCGAATTCCGCCTCTCCAATTTCCTGATCTGGCAGGCCGCCTACGCTGAGCTCTACGTAACGGACACCCTGTGGCCGGATTTTGGCAAGGCAGAGTTCGTGCAAGCGCTGCTGGATTACCAAACACGCGACCGCCGTTTCGGTGGAGTGAAGGGCGGATGAGCGAAATGCTGAAGCGGATCCTGGTGGCGGCGCTGTTGATCCCGCCCGCCCTGGTTATGCTCTGGCTGGGCGGCTGGTGGCTGGTGGCAGGGCTGGGGGCGATCTCAATATTGTGCGCCTGGGAGTACATTGGCATGCTCAGGCGGACGGCCTACCAGCCCGGCTGGCATTGGGTTTTGCTCGCGCCCGCCCTGTATCTGGGCCTGGTCTTGTTGCCCGGGTGGGAACACGTCCTGATGGGCGGCGCCTTTGTCCTGGCAATCATGGAAGGTCTGACGGACCGGGACCGCGAACGCAGCCTGCCCCGCGCCGCCCTGAGCTTTTGGGGCATGGTGGTCACCGCCGCGCTCCCTGCCCTCTGCGCCCGCCTTGGCCTGCTCCAACAGCCGCCCAAAGCGCTTTTTTGGCTGGTGCTTCTGATCTGGTCCGCCGATACCGCCGCTTACTTCGTGGGCATGAAGTGGGGCCGGCGGCGGGGTCTCTTCCCCGTCAGCCCCAACAAGAGCTGGGAAGGCTTCGCAACCGGGGCGCTTGTTCCTTTTATTTTGGTGATTATATTGTATTATGCCGGACTTGTGTCCGATCTGCCCGCGCTGCTCGCGGCCGCCTTCGCGGCCGGGGTCGTGGGCCAGTTGGGCGATCTGGCCGAAAGTATGCTCAAACGCTTCGCCGGCGTGAAAGATTCCTCCGGGCTCTTTCCCGGCCACGGCGGGATGCTCGACCGCGTGGACAGCGTCCTGCTGGCGGGCGCCTTCCTGTATTGCGCGTTATTGATTTTAACTAAAGTGAGGTAAAGACCATGACCAAAAGAACCCTTCTGACCCTCCTGCTGCTGGCAGTGGCCGCTCTGGCCCTCGCCCAGGCCCAGGATCTCTTCTTCTCCGAATATGTGGAGGGAAGTTCGAACAACAAAGCTCTGGAGATCTTCAACGGCACCGGCGCCGCGGTCGATCTCGCCAACTACACCGTGCGCCTGGCCTCCAACGGTGGAGCCTGGTCCACCACCAACAGCGTCACCCTCTCGGGGACCCTGGCCAACAACGACGTCTACGTGATCGCCAATGCCGCCGCCAGCGCCGCCATCCTGGCCGTTTCCGACCTGACCCACACAGTCACCTACTACAACGGTAACGACTGCCTCGGCCTCTTCCACGGAACGGAACTGATCGACATCATCGGCGTCTACCAGACTGATCCCGGCACCGCCTGGGATGTGGCCGGAACCGCCGGCGCCACGCTCAACCACACCCTGGTCCGCAAACCCACTGTCGCCCAGGGCACCACCGACTGGCTGACCGGCGCGGGCACCAATCCGGACAACTCCGAATGGATCGTCTACGCCCAGGATTACATCGACAACCTCGGCGCCCACACCTTCAATCCCGGCTCCCAGACCGCCGCCACCCCCACCTTCAACCCGCCCGGCGGAGTCTACAGCCAGCCCATTTCCGTGGTCATTTCCTGCGCGACACAGGGCGCCACCATCCGCTACACCACGGACGGCTCCACGCCCAACCAGACCTCCACCATCTACACCAACCCCATCCCGCTGAACACCCAGACCACGCTCAAAGCCATCGCCTACGCCAGCGGCTATGATCCCAGCTATGTGGCCTCCGCGCTCTATGTCTTCCCCGTCGTAGTGCAAAATATGACCCAATTGCGCGCCCAGACCCCCGGCGACGGAACCGTCTACATGGTCTCCGGCGAAGTGGTGATGACCTTCAAACAGAGCTTCCGCAACCAGAAATACGTCCAGGATAACGCCGCCGGAGTGCTCATCGACGACACCGCAGGCGTGATCACCGCGAACTACAACCTCATGGACGGCATCACCGGCCTCACGGGCACAATCGCCCGCTACAACAACATGCTCCAGCTCACCCCCGTGGTCAACCCCGGCCCGGCGAGCTCCACCGGCAACACCGTCTCCATCCCCGTGGTCACCACTGCCCAGATCGCCCAGAACGTGGAAATGTACCAGGCCCGCCTGGTGCGCATCCTGAACGCCCACTTCCTGGAAAGCGGCAACTTCGCCGCCGGAACCAACTACAACCTCGAGGACGGCAGCGGCTCCATCGTTTTCCGCACCACCTTCTACGACGTGGACTACATCGATGAGCCCATCCCCACCGGCAACATCAACATCTACGTCCTGGTCAACCAATTCAACCAGACTCCGCAGATCACCGCGCGCATGCTGGCGGACTGGGCTGGCGTCGCCAATGACGACCCCGCCGTGACGCCGGTCTCCACCCAGCTGCTGGGCAACTATCCCAACCCCTTCAATCCCTCCACCACGATCAGCTTCCACACCGCCAAGGCCGAACCGGTCCAGATCGCGGTCTACAACCAGAAAGGCCAGTTGGTGCGCGATTGGGGTCTGACCACCGGGGCCAAGGGCACCCACAGCGTCACCTGGGACGGCCGCGACAACCAGGGTCAGCCCTTGTCGAGCGGCGTGTATCTGTACCGGATGCAGTCCGGCAAATACTCCGCCACCCGCAAAATGATCCTGATGAAGTAATACCCTGGGAACGCCGGCTGTGGCCGGCAGATCCGCCCCGCAAGTTTGGAGTTCAAGCCGGCTGTGCCAGTTTTGACGAGTCTTCTGCCGACAGGCCGGCTTGGACTTCAAACAGCTGCCGCGCCTCCGGGGCTCCTCACTACCGGTATCCGCCATGCGCCTCAAACGCGTAACACCGCTACCAAGATTGGTCCGCGACCATAGCCAGACATGGAAATGAGATCTCTGCCTCCATCCCCCTCCACCCTGCGCTGGCATCTGCTGGCCTTCTTTGCCATCGTGGCCTTCTCCACCATCGAGAGCGCCAGCAAATTCCTTTCTTCCGGAGTTTCGCCCTACGCCATCACGGCCTGGCGTTTCCTGATCGGCGGCCTGGTAATCCTGCCCTTCGCCCTGGCCCAGGTGCGCAAGTCCGGACAGCGGCCGGGTTGGGCCGTATTGGCGCGCATGGCGCTTTTGGGTATGTTCACTGTCTGCCTGAGCATGCTCCTGCTGCAGATTTCGGTGCATTACGGCAAGGCCTCGGTCAGCGCGGTGCTGGTCAGTTCCAATCCCCTCTTCGTGAGCCTGTTTGCCTTGCTGATCCTGCGCGAGAAACTTACCTGGCTCCAGGCCGCGGGGCTGGTTTTTGCTTTGGCGGGCATCGCGCTGCTGATCGCCCGGGAAGCCGACCTCGGTACCACGCGTTATCTCAATCTCCCGCTGAGCATCGTCCTCGGACTCGCCGCGGCCTTGATTTTCGGCCTCTACACCGTCCTGGCCCGCCGCCTGATTATGAGCCACGGCAACACGCTCACCAATACCGTTTCCTTTCTGGGCGGCTCGCTGGGCCTGTTCGCCTACTCGCTGGTGGCTGGCAAATCCCTGGCCATCGCCCCCACCGCCGCCAATCTGGGCATCATGCTCTATCTGGGGACGGTGGTCTCCGGTGTGGCGTATCTGGCCTTCTTTGCCTCAATGGGCGGCCTCGGCGCGCACCGGGCCTCCATGTACTTCTTCCTCAAGCCCGTGATCGCCTCCCTCCTCGCCATGGCCTGGGTGGGCGAGCGCCTCACCGCCTTGCAGGGGCTGGCCATCGGCGTCATCGTGGCGGGGCTCTTCATCTCCCGGTTCGCGCGCCAGTGAAGTTAGCCGCCATTCCCTCCGCTGTACCGCCGCGAAACCTGCAGAGCGTCAGCGGCGGACAGGATCCCCCGCCGGGCGATCCTGAACAATCCAGCCTTGTTCAAAAAAAAGGTTGACAGCATTATTCCTCTCCCTAGTTTTGTTTCGGTTGTTTATAGAGATATTCTCTCTCTGGGAAAATAAACGGTGCAAGGCTTGGGGGAGACCCGGCCAGCGCCGGCATTCCCCCCTTCGGGTGCCTGATTCCGGGTTCTCTCGCGCCCGAGGCAAAACATGAGCCCGGTCTTACAAGGGAGAATTGCTTATGCCCAGATTTTTCTTGCTCGGCGTGGCCCTGGCGGTCCTGACCCTCTGCCCCCTTGCCGCCCAGACCCCAATCTTCAATCAACCCTACGATGCATATGGCTACGGCTATTTCAGCGTCTATGATCCCCTGCAATCAACTGATTACGAAGTTGCCGACAATTTCTACGCTCTGCCGGGATCCTTCAACTCGTTCACCTTCTACGGCGCGACCGGATTCTTCATCAGCAATTTTGGCCCCCAACCTCCTGCGCCGCTCGAGCCCTTCAGCGTCAAAATATACGGCTATGAAGCTGGCTGGACCCAGCCACCGGAACCTGAGCCCGGTTTGTTGCTCACCGCCACCGGAACTTACGTGGTCGAACTTTACGATGACTACGGCGATGGCTGGACTGGTGGATCACTCGACGTCTACGTGGACGGAACCCTGGTCTGTGACCACATCACACTGGCCAGCGGCGCCGGGCCTGAAACATACTTGTTTGATGCCAGCGCCGGCGATGAACTCATCATCGTCTACAATGAAGGCAATTGGAGCTATGAAAACTGGTATCAGGTCCGGGATCCGGACTTGAATGTGATCTTCACCGACGGCGCCGGCGGATCCGTTCCCGAGGGCATCGGCCTGTTACCCTACCAGCCTTTGCTGGCGGCCACCACCGGGACCTACACCGTCGATCTCTACGACTCCTATGGCGATGGCTGGGAAGATGGCCGGCTGGATGTCTATGTGAACAATGTCTTGATCCTGGACGACATTTATCTGGACTCCGGCGCTGGCCCGGGCAGCGTAACTTTCCCGGCCGCCGCGGGCGATGAGATCGCCACCCTCTATTACGCGGGGAATTGGCCCACACAGAACTGGTATCAGATCCTTGATCCGGATTTGAATGTGATCGCCCAGGACGGTAACAACACCGGGTACGTAGTTCCCCAAGGCATCGGATTCGTATCCGAATGGGTGGTTGAGGAACCTGCCTGGTCCGATCCGCTCTATTCCTGGACCCTTGACGCCGCCAGTTCCTATGTGGGACCCTGGGGGACCTGGAGCCTCTACAGATTTGAAGTCCAACTCCCCCTCGACGTCGACCTGACCGAGGGCTGGATCTCCGCGCAGATCGATGCCCAGGCAGGCTCCGGCGTCTGGTTCGCGTGGGTGGAATCCCTGACGGGGGATGAATTGTCGCATCAGCGCGAGGGAGGAGGCAAAGGCGGGGCGAATCTGGCCCGGATCCCCGCTGACGGCGCGCCCAAACAAGATCTGTTTACCGACATGGGCTTCGAGCTCTGGTATGAAGAGCCGAATGTCCCGGTCGAACTGAGTTCCTTCACCGCCCTGGTTACTGCGGTAAACCTGATCCAAATCGCCTGGACCACCCAATCCGAGACAGGCGTCCAGGGTTATTTCATCTATCGCAACACCGCCGCGGACCTGGCCGGAGCCCTGCTGGCCAGCCCCTTGATCCAGGCCGCCAACAGCCCGGCCGAGCACCGCTATACTTTCACGGACAGCGAGATCAACGCTGCCGGCACTTACTGGTATTGGCTGCAAAATGTCGATTTCAACGGCAATACGGACTTCCATGGCCCGGTATCCCTGATCTATAACCCCGGCCAGGATATCAACGCCCCGCAGGTGCCGTTGCTCACGGAACTGCTGCCTTTGTATCCCAACCCCTTCAATCCCAGTTTGGCCATCCCCTTCACGCTGGCGGAAAGCGGCCGGGTGGAACTCCGGATCTTCAATTCCCGCGGCCAGCTGCTGCGCCACTTCGACCTGCACGACAAAGCCCCAGGCAGCTACAGACTCTTGTGGGACGGCAAAGACGCTGGAGGGCTCGACTGCGGCAGCGGGATCTATCACATCCAGTTGCAGGCCGGCTCGCAACTCTTCAACCGCAAGGCCGTCCTCCTGAAATAACACTCGCCTTAACCCAATACATCAGCCCGG
>CAYXEF010000049.1:15186-18525 GCA_964463825.1 uncultured Candidatus Cloacimonadota bacterium
GAACTGCCGGGAGACTGAGGCGGCGGAGCCGCCTGTTGAAGTGGCCTGCGGCCCCCTGTGGCGACGGGGGCGCTGCCACCCCATTTGTTTGCCCTCTTGCCCTTTTACCTTTACATCATGCCCATCATGGCATCAGTTTTCTATGGTCAGATCCTCATCATCCTTTTTTCCCTTTCATCCGCGTTCTCTTTATCCGCCCCCTCTGCGTGCCACTCTTGCCCTATCTAGAAAATTCCCCCGAAATAGGTTGACAAAAATCGCAATTAGTGCTCGACGGGATTTATCAACGCGAAGCGAGGAACGATGGCGCGCCTTTTCAGCAAGGATTATCATGAGCAAGCGGCGTCCTGGTATTTCAACCAGGCGGTGATCGGGCTGGAGCGGGGGGATCTGCAGCATTGGAAGTCGGTGGACGAAGCCGGGCGGTATCATCTGCACTTTTTCCCAGTGCCCGGCAAGCGCGAGTATTTCGCCGCCGAGCTGGATATCGTCTATGATCCCGCCAGCCAGACGGTCGTCAGCCACCATTGCCCCGCCTGCCGCAACGAGGACAACTGCCGCCACTACCTCTCGATCCTGCGCTACGCCTATCTGTATCTGCGCACGGACATCTTCGAGACCCCGCTGGTGGAGACCTGCGACGGCGACGCCCTGCGCGGCAGCGAAAAGTGGCAGGAACTGCGCCGCCGGGCGAAGATAGAGCTCGAAGGCATCTACGACCCGGGCACGGACAAGATCCGCTTTCACCTTTCCAGTTACGCGCCGCTGGATATCGCGCTGGCGGTCAAGATCCTGGCGGGAGGCCAGCCGGAGGGTGTTTCCGCGCGCCAGCTGCGGGACTACCGGCAGGCGCTGGAAGTGCTCTCGGACTACGAATGCGCGCTCTTCCGCCTGCTCAACAGCGCCAAGGCCGCCTACAGCACCAAGGGCCGCTTCTACTCGCTCTACAAGAAGGATTTCGCCGCCGCGCTGGGGCTCTTGCAGCAGCTGCCGGGACAGGTGACGGTGCGCGAGACCGGGGAGCCGCTGCTCTTCCGCGGCCAGGGCTACACGCTCAACCTGCGCGTGGAACCCGCCGGCAAACACAATTTCCGCGTCCAGCCGGTGCTCGTGGAAGAACTCTCCGCCGTCTATCCGGGCTATCCCAGCTGGCTGTTCTTCCGCAACGAGGCGCACCAGGTCTGGCTGCCCTTGAGCAACGCCACCCAGCAAAAACTCTTCAGCCGCGAACTGCTGGTCAGCCGCACCGACCTCGTGTATTACCGCACCATCGTGCACCGCGAACTCCACAGCCGCGACATCTATCTGGATTTTGACCCCGGCATCGAACTGCCGCCCATCGTGGAGACGGAGCCCCGGCTCTTGCTCCGCGTCTCCCAGCAGGGCGAGCTCTACCTTCTGGAGGGCGAATTGCGCTATCCCGCGCCCCATCCCGGCGAAGCGGGCAAATGGTACGGCGTGCCCCTGTCCGTGGTGCGCTTCCGATCGCCGCTGGTGCGCAGCGATTACGAGATCGGCGGGGCGAGCGGCAACGCCTGGTTCTATCTCTCGCCGCAGCTCTTTGCGCGGGTTGAGGAATTGTGGCGGCGCTTTCCGGACGCGGATCTCAGCCGTTTGGAACGGGATTCGCAGCTGGTCTTCAGCGGGGCGGAGATGCTCGAACGCCTGCGCCAGGGGCTCTTCGAGATCGAGGACGAAGCCTGGGACATCGAGATTCCGCCGGAGCTGCGCGGACAATTCATCCAGAAGGTGACCCTGCAGGTGGAGGTCAAAGCCCGGCGCAGCGAGGATATCGACTGGTTCAGCTACGAGCTGGTCTACCACTACAAGGATCTCAGCTTCACGCATGAGGAACTGAGCCGCTTCTTCCGCTCCAGCGAGGAATTCTTGCACACGCGAGACGGGCGCATCCTCCACATCACCAATCCCGAGCTGTTCCGGGAGTCCGAACGCCTGCTCGCGCGCAGCGAACGGCAGGCGGACAACGTCTACCGGGCGCAGCTGATCAATCTGCCCTACTATCAGCGTTTGACGCGGGAAAACCCCGCCTTCAGCCTTTGGGGCGACGACTGGATGCAGGATCTGGCGCGGGATCTGGCGCGCGGGCACCTGGAACGCCCGGAGACCCTGCCCGTCTATCTGCAGACGGTCCTGCGGGGATATCAGAGATCCGGCGTCGCCTGGCTGCAAATGCTCCAGCATTACCGTTTGGGCGGCATCCTCGCCGACGAGATGGGACTGGGCAAGACGATCCAGGCTTTGGCCGTGATCGCCGCCGCCCCACCCGCCAGCCAGAGCCTCGTGGTCTGCCCCAAAACCCTGCTCTACAACTGGGCGGCGGAGATCGAGAAATTCCACACCAACATCCCCTACCTCATCGTGGAAGGGGACAAGGAAACGCGGCTGGAGCTGCTCTCGGATCCCAACGCCAAGCTCTTCATCATCTCCTACACCGTGGTGCTCAACGACATCGCGGCGCTGAAGGAGAAAGACTTTGAATGGATCGTCCTGGACGAGGCGCAAAACATCAAAAATGTCTCCGCCAAGCGCACCTACGCGATCAAAAAGATCCCCTGCCGCCACCGCCTCGCGCTCACGGGCACGCCGGTGGAGAATAACCTCACGGAACTGTGGTCGATCTTCGACTTCCTCATGCCCGGCTATCTGGGCACGCTCAAGCGCTTCAAGGCCGAGTATCTGGAGGAGCCTGAAGCCGGGGCCGCCAAGCTGCGCCGCGCCGTGGCGCCCTTCCTCCTCCGCCGCGTCAAACGCGAGGTGCTCCTCGAATTGCCGGACAAACAGGAGCAGATCTCCTGGTGCAAGATGCATCCCCTCCAGGAAAAGCTCTACCTCCAGATCATCGACATGGTGCAGAAGAAGCTGCTCAACGCCCCCGAAGCCGCCAACCTCAACTTCGTGCACATCCTCGCAGCCCTGATGAAACTGCGCCAGGTCTGCAACCATCCCCACCTCGCCAATCCGGACATCCTGCCCGAGATTGAAAGCTCCGCCAAACTGGAACAGCTGGTGGAACTCCTGCAGGACGCTCTGGCCAGCGGACACAAGGTGCTCGTTTTCTCCCAGTTCGTGCAGATGCTCAAACTCATCCGCCGCGTTTTGGACAGCCTAGGCCTCGATTACGCCTACATGGACGGACGCAGCAAAAACCGCATGGAGGAGGTGCGGCGTTTCGAGGAGAATCCCCAACTCAAGATCTTCCTGATCAGCCTCAAGACCGGCGGCACCGGGATCAACCTCACCTCCGCCGACACCGTCATCCTCTACGACCCCTGGTGGAACCCCATGGTGGAAAACCAGGCTATCGACCGCACCCACCGC
>CAYXEF010000050.1:0-18361 GCA_964463825.1 uncultured Candidatus Cloacimonadota bacterium
GGCCAGAAACTGCTCTTTGATCGCCTGATAGGGATCGAGGCAACTCTCGTTGAGGCACATCATGCGCGGCCGGACGGGCACATTGATCACCGAGGGTCCGGCTTCGGCCAGATCTGAGCGGAACAGTGGATTCATGGTATTTGCTCCTTTTGCCTGCTGTATGTAAAATGACGAAGACAGCCAGACGCCATGAGATTTCTCGGGCGCTTCCGCCCGGCTGTCAGCTCGTTTGCCTCCCGTGGACTTCCCCAATACTTCCCCTGGGAGCCACGGGATGTCAACGGGAAGTGGCCAGGTGGCAAACCAGTCAGCCGCAAGGTAGAAACAATCCAGCTGACAGGCTTGGGCTGGATCTTATCGATGTCTGGCTGAGCAATTCTTCTCATTAACTATATACATCTGCAAAGTCGGCATTCCAAGTAAAATCGCCGGTAAACCGAGATCGCAGGATGGCTCGCATGGTCCGGTAACGAAAACCGCCGTCCCGGAGGACGGCGGCTGTAAACACAAGTTCTGCTCTGCTTTAGTAGGAGCGGTACTGGTGACGGTTACGGTTGAACTGCGCCTTTTTGGCCTTGCGGCATTCGGGGCAGCGCTGAGGCTCGTTGGTCAAGCCCTTCTCCTTGTAGAATTCCTGTTCGCCTTCGGTGAACACGAATTCCTTTGAGCAGTCTTTGCAAACCAATGTCTTATCCGGCATGGCTTTCTCCTTTGTGTTTGGGACGCTTGACATTCTGGACTGAGGCTCTTCCCTGACAAAGGATAAGGCTCGCGGAATGTTAAATCCCTGTATTATGGACAAGTTAAATACGAGGCTCAGTTTTGTCAATCCTTTTTTTCAGAAAGTGGTTTTATCTACGAAGTTGAAGCCGTCGATGAGCATGGTGGGCAGGCTGGAAACGGGTGAGACGAGTTGATTGCGTCCCAGGGCCAGGATGCGCTGCGTGGCCAGATGCGGTATCTCGTTGAAACGCAAATTGTTCACAGCGTGTTGCACCTTGCCGTCTGCGAAGTAGAGCACACCGTCGCGGGTCATGCCCGTGAGTTCGCCGGCTTTGGCATCGACCGTGCGGATATACCAGAAGCGGTTGATGATCAGGCCGCAGGGAACCAGGCCCATCATTTCCTCTTCGCTGGCCTCGCCGCCGGGGATGTAGGTGTTGTAAATGCTCATGGGTTCCGAATCGACCTTCTTGGCCCAGAAACGGTTGGTGGGCATGTTTTTGAGTACGCCTGCGTCCACCCAATCCAGCTCGCGGGAAGCGATCCCTTCGTGGTTAAAAGGCGTCGCATGCAGTTCCGGGCGCTGGAGGGTGGATTTCCAGCTGAATTTTTCGCCGAAGCAGCTCTGGCCGAGTTGACCGGTGAAAGGTGTGAATCCTTCGTCGCTTTGTCGGCGGTTCAGCATCCAGCCCATGAACCAGATCAGCTCTTCCAGCGCTCCGGGACGCAGGATTACGGCAATGCGGCAGGGATCGAATGAGCGCATGGTCTTGAGGCTTTCGGCCTGTAAGAGCAATTGGCCGAATTCTTTCTCCAGCGAGAAACCGCCGAAGTCTCTGGCCTCGTAGGAAACCTTCGTTTCCACATCGTCCTTTTTCAGGGTCATGGAGTGGCCGAAGCGCGTGCCGGCGTCATACCCGGAAAATCCGTTTTTGGTGATCAGAAACTGTTCCCAGGCGTGCTTTTCGGTCATGCCGGAGACGGTGGCACCGTAGGCCTTGGCTTGGTCGATGGCGCTCTGGACGATCTCCACCATGCGCTTGGGATCCAGATCACGGGTGGCGGGATCTGCGTTCTGCACACGGGGTAACTGCTGCGCGCCGATGCTGGGCATGAATTCCGGGTCGGATCTGTTGAGGTGTGCCATATCCTCGGCGGTTTTGATCATATAATCCAGGCTGGCTTCGTCGCTTTGGTTGACCTCGCAGCCGCCGGTTTTGTCGTCGAAAGCCACATCCAAACTGATCTCCAGGCCGGGACCGGCAATGTGTTGGGTGATGGCGTTTTGGGCGAAGCGGGTCTCGTGGCTGTCGTTGAGACTGAGGCGGAGGCTGTAGTCGTCCGCGCTGCAATGTGTCTTGATGTATTGGGCGATCTTTTCGAAGAGCGGATTCATTGGGAACCTCCCACGCGGATATTGCGGAACCGGGCCGTGGACGCTCCGTGCGTCATGCGGCCGGACTGGTTGGGCTGGCCTTTGCCGCAGTTGATCACGCCGAAAGGCCTCCACCAACGCTCATCGCAAATGGCGTCGCAACTGTTCCAAAACTCCGGATTGCAGGACTTGTAGATGATCTTTTTGAGCGGCCGGACCAGCTTGCCGTTCTTGATCTCCCAGAAAAAGTCACCGCCGAATTGGAAATTGAGGCGGTGCTGGTCGATGGAGAACGAGCCCTGGCCCTGGATATAGACTCCGTCCTCGGTGTCGGCGATAAGTTCGGCGGGGGTGAGTTCTTTGGTGCCGGGCAGCAGGTATAGATTCGGAATGCGGTTGATCGGCTGGTCAAAGTAGTAAGTGGCGCGGTTGCAGCCGCGTGAGGCTTCGAGGCCGATCTCCAAGGCGGTTTCGCGTGTGCTGCCATATTCGTTGAGGATGCCGTCCTTGACGATGTACCACTTCTGTCCGGGCACGCCGTCGTCGTCGAAACCCAGCGTGGCCAAGCCTTCGCAGAGTGTGTTGTCGCCCACGAAATTGACGATCTCAGCCCCGTAGCGGTAGGTCTTGAGTTTTTCCGGCGTGGCAAAGGAAATGCCGGCGTAATCGGCTTCCCAGCCCAAAACGCGGTCCAGTTCAGTGGGGTGGCCGACGCTTTCGTGCATGGTCAGGCCAAGGTGGTTGGGATCCAGGATCAGGGTGCGGCGCTCTTCCGGGCCGAGGGATTCCGCCTTGACCTTGATCAAGGCTTCCTCGGCGACCTGTTTGGCTTTTTCCGTCAGATTGAGGCTTTGGATCCACTCCCAGCCTGTGGCTTTGCCGCCCTCGTTGAAGGAGCGGCTCTGGCTGTCGCCCTCGTGCACCGCAGTGGCGATGATCATGGGCGTGATCCACTGCGTGTTCAGCTCCAGCCTGCTGCCCAGGGTCGAGGCAAAAAGCTTCTCGTCCTTGTGCATCACCAGATAGAAGACCGCCTGGCGGATTCCATCATAGGCCAGCATGACGCGGTTGACCTCCAGCATCAGTTCGACTTTTTCCTTAAGCGGCAATGCGATGGGGTCGATACGGACGGGAGTTTCGTATTTGGCGATATAACTGCGTTCGGGGGCCAGGCGCAGTTTCTTGGTTTTGTTCACGGAGGCTGAGAGTTCCGCGATCTGGGCGGCGCGTTTGACGGTCGCCAGCACGGCCTCCTCAGCCAGGACATTGGAATGCGCAAAACCCCAGGCGCCGTCTCTGAACACTCTGATGCCGTAACCTTGCAGCACGCTGTTGCTGGTGTTCTTAAGGCTGAGGTTGTGCAGGTAGATCACCTGGTCGGTGGTTTTCTGAATGCGGATGTCGGCGTATTCAGCGCCCAGGTCTTTGGCCGCATTCATGGCAAGATCGAGATATTTCATATCTCCTCCCGGAGGATAGTATTGGTCGGTTTGCATCGCGGCCGGGCCGGGTCGGGTTCTGCCGCGGTCAAGTCACATTTTGGCACGGCGCCAATCAGTCAAGGCGGAATTTTGGTTGACAGATATAATGTGGCGTGATACGCGGAGAAAGTGCCTGACTGGGCACTATTGACATAAAGGTTCAAGGAGCCTCCATGCACTGCCCTTTCTGCCGCGTTCCTCCGGATAAGTATCTGGCCGAGAACGAACATTTCTTCGTCATCCGGGATATCCGCCCCGTAACGCCGGGGCATTGCCTGATCGTCGCCAAGCGTCATGTACCGGATTTCTTTGCCCTGGAGTCAGGTGAAATGGCCTCCTTGCATGATCTGGCCTTGCGTCTGAAGGCGATCCTGGAGCAGGAGCTACATCCCGAGGCATACAATCTGGGCATGAATTGCGGAGCCGCGGCCGGGCAGAGTGTGTTTCACTTTCATCTGCATTTCATCCCCCGCAGCCGCGGCGACCGCAGATCCTTGCGTGATTTACGGGAGTTTATCTTCCGCCCCCGCAATCCCTGACGCTGTCAATGCCGGTCAGGAGGCTTCTTAACCGCGCTCGCGGGGATGGCCTTTGCGATAGGCCTGTTTGATGTCCTCCAGAGTGACGGAGGTGTAGATCTCGGTGGTTGAGAGGTTGGCGTGACCCAACATTTCCTGTATGGCGCGCAAGTCGGCGCCGTTTTTCAGCATGTGGGTGGCAAAGCTGTGGCGCAGGGTGTGAGGTGAATAACCCTTTTGCTGGGCGATCTGCCGGAAGTACCTGTCCAGAATGCCGGTCAATTGGCGCTGGTCGAAGTCCTTGCCGCTCCTGGTGAGAAATACGCGTTCGGAACTCTCATCAGTGCGCAACTCCGCCCGTACCGGCAGGTAATCCTGTAAAGCCCGGATGGCGGCTCGTCCCACCGGAACCAGACGGGTCTTGCTGCCCTTGCCTATCACGCGCGCCAGGCCGCGCTGCAGGTCGAGGTCGCTCAAGCGTAAATCAGCCAATTCAGAGATGCGCAGGCCTGATGAATAAAGTAGTTCGAGTATGGCGCGGTTGCGGCGGCCAAACTTGCTTTCAGCATCGGGCAATTCCAATAACTGAAGCATTTCCTCCTCAGTGAAATAGCGGGGCAGCTTTTTCTCGAAGCGCGGGCGTTTGATCCTATCCATGGGATTGACTGCAACGCGACCTGTACGTTTTAGATAACTGTAAAAACTGTTCAACGCCGCGATCTTGCGCGCCAGAGACCGGTTGCCCACCCCCTTGTCGTGCAATTGGCGCAACCAGTCGCGGATCTCCGGTACGCCGGCTGTCACGATTTCCACTGTGCCAGTGGACCGGGCCTGGACGAAGCCGACAAACTGCCTCAAATCCCGCGCGTAGGCAATCTGCGTGCAGGGAGACTTGCCCTCGGCCTGTATATATTGCAGGTAGTTTTCCAAGTCCTTATGCATAATATGTTACCATGAGCGTATTTTTTTACTTGCCGGATAACTTGTCGAGGAAAAAATTGCATCCACAGCCTGGAGGTTGAATGAATCAGTACATTGCAGCGAGCGCCCGGATCGGGCAAAACGTGCAGATCGGCGTCAATGCCGTGATCCTGGACGGGGTAAGCATCGGCGACGATTGCCGTATCGGCAACAACGTGGTGTTGCATCCTGGCAGCGTCATCGGCCCCGGTGTACGCATCGACGACAACAGCATCATCGGCAAATTGCCGCTCTCCTCACCGCGCAGCATCTTCAAAGCGCCCGCTGAACTTAAACCGGCTGTGGTCGGCGCCTATTGCCAGATCGGCGCCAATGTCATCATCTACGCCCAATCTGAGATCGGCGAACGCAACCTGATCGCCGATCTGGCAACTATCCGGGAAAATGCGAGCATCGGCGACCTGAACATCATCGGCCGCAATGTCAGCATCGAAAACTTCGTCCGCATCGGCTCCCGCAACAAGTTTGAAACCAATTGCTATATCACCGCTTACTCCGAGATCGGTGACTACTGCTTCGTGGCACCCTGCGTGGCCACCAGCAACGACAACTACATGGCCCGCGACCCCGAGCGTTTCCAGCACTTCAAAGGCGTGACCCTGCGCCGCGGCGCCCGTATCGGGGTGGGCGCCACCATACTGCCCGGCAAGACCATTGCTGAAGACGGTTGCGTGGCCGGCGGATCTGTGGTCACCCGCGACGTCCCCCCCGCCACAGTCGTGCTCGGCAGCCCCGCCAAAGCGTTGCGCGAAGTGCCCGAAGCCCAATTGCTAAAGAACAACCTGGATAAAAAGTGAAAGCCCTGCTGATCATTCCCACCTACAACGAGATCGAAAACATTCACCGGATTATCCCGGAGGTTCTGAGACAAAGTCCTGACCTGGAACTGTTGGTGATTGACGATAATTCCCCTGACGGCACAGGCCAGGCTGTGAAAGAGCTCTTGGATGCGGAGCCGCGTCTGCATTTGATCCAGCGCTCCGGTAAACTGGGTCTCGGCTCCGCTTACGTGACCGGTTTCAAATACGCCTTGGAGCGCGATTTTTGCCACATCCTGGAAATGGACGCCGATTTCTCCCACAATCCGGACGACCTGCCACGCTTACTGCTTGCGGCTCAGAAAAAGGATTTGGTGATCGGCTCGCGTTACTGCCAGGGCGTGAACATCGTCAATTGGCCGATCAAGCGCCTGCTGATCAGCTATTTCGCTTCCAAGTATGTGCGCTTGATCACCGGCCTGCCCGTCAAGGATCCCACCGGTGGCTTCAAATGCTTTCACCGCCGCGTGTTGGAGGCCATCAACCTGGACCGGATCCTCTCCGATGGTTACGCCTTCCAGATCGAAATGAACTTCCGGGCCTGGGTCAAAGGCTTTCGCATCCAGGAAATCCCCATTGTCTTTACCGAACGCCTCAACGGGGTGTCCAAAATGAGCCGCCACATCGTGTGGGAGGCGGCATGGATGGTCTGGAGGCTGCAATTCATGAAACTATTCAGATTGATACGATAAGGAGACCAAAGATGAAGAGACTCAGCCTATCGCTCTTGTTGCTGGCGCTGGCAGTCCTGCTGCTGGCCGGACAGACCAGCATACCCCGCGTTTACGTGCAGAAATTGGTCCTGGACAACGGCAAAGATCCGGCGATCACGGCCATCAAGGATACATCCGCTCCGGAATACCTCTTCGAAGCCTGGATAGTGGCGCGTCCCGATGAGGTCATGACTTCCGAAACCCACAGCATCCATCATCTTGCTATCACTCGGGTCGGCAATGGCGAGACGGTGCCTTACTTTGTGGTTTGCCGCCTGAATCTGGGCAACTTCCCTTCCGATTGGGCGCCCGGCGACACCCTGCATATGAAGATCACCCACAGGGAGAGCAAAGAAGCCGTGGAGTGGGAGTATATCATCCCGGAAGGCACCAATCTGATCAAGCTGTTAGACGAACCCAAGGTCGTGCCGCCCTATACCAAAAAGCAAGACTGAGCATGCTCGAGCGCGTCAACACCCCGCTGGAGCGCACTGAGGACGCGGAATTCGATCGCGCCCTGCGACCGCGCACTCTCGCGGAGTTTATAGGCCAACACCAGATCAAGCAGTTGCTGGACATCTCCATCAAGGCTGCCAAACTGCGCAAGGAGCCGCTCGACCACGTGCTGTTCTTCGGTCCGCCCGGCCTCGGCAAGACGACCCTGGCCTCGATCATCGCGCGCGAATTGGGGGTGGAAATCACCGTCAGCAGCGGTCCTGTAATGGAAAAACCCGGGGACCTGGCCGGCATCCTGACGAACCTGCAGCGCCATGAGGTGCTCTTCATTGACGAGATCCACCGCCTCAGCCATGTGATCGAGGAATATATCTATCCCGCCATGGAGGATTTCCAGATGGAGATCATCCTGGATAGCGGACCCAGCGCCCGCACCCTCAAGCTGGGCGTCGAGCCCTTTACATTGATCGGTGCCACCACCCGCGCGGGCTTGCTCACTCCTCCTCTGCGCGACAGATTCGGCATCGTGCTGCGGCTGGATTACTACGACTTCGACTCCATCTGCCAGATCATCCGCCGCTCCGCACGCATCCTGGACATTCCCACCGATGAAGAGGGCGTCAGCGAACTCGCCCGCCGCAGCCGGGGCACCCCGCGCATCGCCAACCGTCTGCTGCGCCGCGTGCGCGACTTTGCCCAGATCATGGGCGACGGTATCATCACTTTGGAGATCGCGCTCAAGGCCTTGGAAATGCTGCAGGTCGACCACGCCGGCCTGGACGAAATGGACAAGCGCCTGCTGCTCACGATCATGGAAAACTACCGCGGCGGACCCGTCGGCCTCAAAACCCTCTCCACCGCCATTGGAGAGGATGCCGGCACCATCGAGGAGATCTTCGAGCCCTACCTCGTGCAGCAGGGTTTCCTGGAGCGCACCCCCCAGGGCCGCAAAGCCACCCACAAAGCCTATCGCCACCTCGGCGTCCCAGTACAGGACCCGCAGCAGGAAATCTTCTGAGTCCGTATCCCTTTCCGCGCGGCGTGGGACGCCATTTGACCGAATAAACATGGGCTACAAGGCCAATATCGCCAGCAATCTGTTCAACCAGATCCTGCGCCTGCTCCTCGGCGCTTTGACCAGCATCCTGGTCGCCCGGGCCCTTGGACCCTCCGGACAAGGCTATGTGGCCTACATCATCCTCATGTTCACACTCCTCGGCGACAACGGCCATCTGGGCTTGAACAACGCCGTGATGTATTTCCAGAAACGCGGCGGCGGAGACCGCCAGATACTTTTTCATACCAATCTCACCGCCCTCGGTCTGATCCTGGCCGCCATAACCGCGCTGTTGCTGATCCTAAGAGCCGAGGGAATGGCGCTGGCGAACTATTCCTGGCTTTATATCCTGGGCGGAATTCTCTTTGTGGGCGGAGATTTTCTGCTCACGAACCACCAAGCCTGGATGGTCGGGGACGAGCGCATTGTGGAAGCCAACCGTTACATCCTGGCCTCCTTTTTGCTCAAAAGCGCCGCCCTGCTGCTGCTGTGGCTGTTCAAGGCCCTGACGCCCGCGACCTTCTTCCTGGTGAGCGTCCTGGCCATGCTACTCAGCGCAGTGCTGCTGCATTTGCGGCTGCGTCTGAGATTCCGCCCCCTGCTGGACCTGAACTTACTGCGCTCGGAATTTGCTTATGGAAGCGTGATCTGGCTCGGCGCGGTGTTTTGTTTTCTGCATTACAGAGTTGACCAGTTCATGATCAAGAGGATGCTGGGGATCAGCGAGCTGGGCGTTTACGCCATCGCCGTGACCCTGGCCGAGCTGCTTTTCCTGATCCCGCTCAGCATCAATTCCGCTCTTTTGGGCCGGCTTTACAACACGGACACGCCCCAAGCCGCACGCGCCTTGCTGGCCAAAACCCTGCGCCTCAGCCTCTGGATCTGCCTGCTCCTGGCGCTTTTGGGAATTCCCCTGAGCCTGCTCATACCTTTCTTTTACGGCGCGGCCTTTGCCGGAGCCGTGTTGCCTACCATGGTGCTGCTGCTGGGCGTGGTCTTTGCCTCGCTGGCTACGGTAGCCTCCCAATTCTATTTCTCTCTGGGCAAACCCCTTTACCATCTGATCATTACCGGAGCGACGCTGCTGCTCAATATCGGGCTCAATTTCCTGCTCATCCCCAGGCGCGGCATCACCGGCGCTGCAATCGCGTCCAGCGCGTCATATCTGGCCTACGGACTCAGCTACCTCATGCTGCTGGCCCGGCGCGATAGATTCCGCTTAAGAGAACTCTGGCTGCCCAGTTCCTCCGATTTCCGCGACCTCTGGAGACGTACATGAACAACTTCGATCAAACACGCGGCTACGCCTGGCACAACGGCATACTGCACGATCCCCTGCCGCCGGATCTCTTTCCCCGGGACTGTTCTCCGGAGCAGTTCTTTGCACTGCTGCAGGCTCTCGACGGCAATTTCAGCTGCGTCCTGGATCGCGGCGACCATATCCTGGCCGCTGTGGACCGCATCCGCAGCTACCCTCTCTTTTTCACCGTGCGGGACAATGAAATCCTGCTCGGGCCGGACGCCTATGAGCTGCGCGACCGTCTCTGCTCGCCCCCCCTGGATCACAGCGTCCTGCCGGAGTTTCTGCTGGCCGGTTTCATCACAGGCAACGACACCCTGATACCCCGGCTCAAGCAGCTGGAAGCCGGACAATGCCTGATTTGGAACAAAATCACCGCCACGCTCGAGATCAAAGACTACTTCCTCTACCAGCATGATTTCGAGCCGGGAGAATCCAGCCTCGAGGAGCTGGACCGCGTCCACGGGCGCGTCTTCCAGCGCCTGATCGCCAGCGCGGCCGGGCGTACCATCGTCATCCCGCTCAGCGGCGGCAACGATTCCCGCCTTGTCGCCGTCATGCTCAAACGCCTCGGCTACGGCAAGGTGATCTGTTTCACCTATGGCAGTTCCCATTCCCGCGAGTGCCAGACCTCGCGCCGCGTGGCCAAATTCCTCAACTATCCCTGGATCATGGTGGAGCAAAATCGCCGCCTGTGGTATGAGGCCTTTCATTCGGACGCCATGCGCCGCCATTTCGGGATCGCGACCCACCTCTCCGTGAGCCCCCACATCCAGGACTGGCTGGCTGTGCGCACGCTCCACGAACGCGGCCAGATACCCGGGGATTCGCTCTTCACGCCCGGCCACTCCGGCGATTTTCCGGAAGGCGCTAATCTGTCTCAGATCTTCGCGGATAAAGAGGAGCTCACCCGCCGCGATCTGCTGGACGTCATTTTCGACCGTTTTTACGATCTCTGGCCCTGCTCCCGCGAACGCCGGCATGAGCTGTTCGGTCCACGCCTGACCTCTCTGCTGCAAATCCCGGAAACCATCCAGTCCGAGATCGCCGCCTCGCTCTTTGACGAATTCGACTGGCGTAACCGCGAAGCCAAGTTCATCGTCAATTCCGTCCGCGTCTACGAATTCTTCGGCTACGGCTGGCGCGTGCCCCTCTGGGACCGCGAATTCCTGGATTTCTGGCGCCATATCCCGGTGGAACAACGGGTGGGACAATCACTGTACCGCCAATACAAACACCGTTACCAAGCCTCACTGCCCATCTCCGCCAACGACCTCAGCCTCGGTCAGCGTCTGGACCGCAAGCTGCGCCTGGCCCGCTTCGGCAATCTCGGAGACCACTCCTACGGCCGTTTTCTGGATTACCGCGACCGCGCGGCCTATCTGAACACGCCTGTCTCCACCCTTCTGGAGCCGGGTTTCCCCTATCCCGGGTTCGTGCAACCCAAGCTTCCCATTCTCCAAGGCCATGTCAACGGCATCCAGGCCCTGATCTACCTGCGGATGTTACTAAAAGGCGATATTTAACCCTAAACCACATCCTGTCATTGAGTTAAGGCAACAGATAGCCTAACGCTCCCTTGTCGCTCTCCCGTTATCATTGCGGACTCATTGCGGACTCACTGCGGACTTTGTCCGTAATGAGTCCGCAATGAGTCCGCAATGATAACCGGGGCGGAGTGGGTGCTAATCGGGTGAAAATCTGGAAATCGTCCTTGCAGCTGCGTTTGGGGCAGTTGACAGAGCAGCGCGATGAAGTCAGAATGAAGTCATGATCAGGTCTGGTCCCACGCATCATACCCATAAAAAAACCGTGGGGATCGCCGGGCGGCGTCCCCACGGACTCGGAGGGCATTCTATGTAGGGTCTGTGGATTCAATAAAATAAGGTGCCCGATTTTTGTCAAGCTTTTTTTTCCTTGCTCGGTATCTTGCTTACTCAGCGGGCTTTGCGGTGGCAGATCCGTATGGCTGTCACCAGAGTATGGACTCTCCGGTACAACTCTCTGCTTGACACGAATGCGCGGGCACGCTGTCTTGCTCCCACTATCAGAACTCATTGAACTACAGGAGCATAAATGATCAAAGTATACGTCAACGGCAAAGAGACCCATGTCGCCAAGGACACCAAGGTCCTGCATGCTTGCACCAAAGCCGGTTACAAGGTCCCGCACCTCTGCTATCATGAGGATCTGCCCGCTTTTGGCAATTGCGGCGTCTGCGTGGTGGAGATCAACGGCAGGCCCCTGCGCGCCTGCACCACTCCCTGCGAGGAAGGGATGAAGATCAAAACCACAGGCAATCAGCTGTTGCAGCTGCGGCGCGAAGCCCTCGAACTGATCCTCTCCAACCACCCCAACAACTGCCCCGAATGTATCAAGAACGGGCGTTGCGAATTGCAGGACCTGGCACAAGAACTGGCCATCCGTCACATGCATTTGAACCAAATCCCGCGTCCTTATCAGGGCCGAGACGAATCCTCGCCCTCGATCACGCTGGATCCCTCCTATTGCGTGCAATGCGGGCGCTGTGTCTATGTCTGCAACGAGATCCAGGACGTGCACGCGCTGGAGAATTCGGAGCGCGGCTTCAACACCTTCGTCGGCCCCACCTTCGAGCGGCCGCTGGAGGAAAGCGAGTGTGTCAAATGCGGGCAATGCTCGGCCTATTGCCCCGTGGCGGCGATCTATGAAAACGATGATTCGGACGCCCTTTGGGCCGCTTTGGACGATCCGGATATTGTGTTGGTGGCTCAGGAAGCCCCGGCCGTGCGCGTGGCTCTGGGCGAGGAATTCGGCCTGCGGCCCGGACACAACGTGGTCGGCAAGATGTACACCGCGCTGCGCGAACTGGGCTTTCATTATGTCTTCGACACCAATTTCGGCGCCGACCTCACCATCATGGAAGAGGCCAGCGAATTTGTGGAGATCTTTACCAAGCATCCGGACCATTTTCCGCTGATCACGACCTGCTGCCCCTCCTGGGTGGATTATCTGGAGAAGTTCCACGCGGATTTGATCCCGCATTTCTCCTCCGCCAAATCGCCGCACCAGATGGTGGGCACCATGGTCAAAACCTACTGGGCACAGAAGATGAAGATCGATCCCAAGAAGATCTTTTTGGTCTCGGTCATGCCCTGCACGGCCAAGAAATACGAGATCGAACGCATGGAGGATATGTACGCTTCCGGCTGTAAGGACGTGGATTTGACCCTCACGACGCGCGAACTGGCCCGCATGCTCAAAACCCGCGGCATCGATCTGGCCCACCTGCCGGACGGCGTGGCGGACAGCCCCCTGGGCGAATATTCCGGCGCCGGCACCATTTTCGGCGCCACCGGCGGAGTCATGGAAGCGGCGCTGCGTACGGCTTACTTCCTGGCCACGGGCAAGGAATTGCCCAATCCCAACATCGACTTCGTGCGCGGCAATCTGGGCATTAAAAAGGGGAAAATCGAGATCCTGGGCAAAGAGATCCGCATCGGCGTGGCTTCCGGCCTGGGCAACGTGACCAAATTGATGAACGAGATCCGGGACGCCCTATTGGCCGGTAAAGAGCCGCCCTACCACTTCGTCGAAGTGATGGCCTGCCGCGGCGGCTGCGTGGGTGGCGGCGGACAGCCCTACCGTTCCACCAACCGCGTCCGCGCCCAGCGCGCCAAAGGCCTCTACAAAGAGGACGAGGAACTCACGCGGCGCGAATCGCACAACAACCCCTCCATCCAAAAGATCTATCAGGATTTCCTCGGCCAGCCCAATTCCGCCAAGGCCAAGAAATACCTGCATACCAGCTACATCGCGCGTCCGCTGGTGTTGGGCCAGCCGAAGCAGGAGTCCAGAAAGGCCAGGGGACGCTGCATCAAATAGCCCGCTACTCAGGCTGAAAGATGGATCGGCGTCATCCGGCCGAGATCGAGCGCCATCCCTACGCGCCTTGTATCCCAGATGACGCCTGCGCGCTGATTTTGGGCAGCGCTCCGCCCTGGCGCTTCTGCCAGCCGGAGCCGAAGCCTTTGCACGAGCGGGATGTGGACTTCTACTACGGCAGTTACGACCGCGGCTACAACCTGCTCTGGGAAGTGCTGTTCCGGGTGTTCTCGCCTTTGGAACTGGATGATCTGCACCGCGTCCGGGCTCTGCAACTCCCACGCGCAGCCAGGACGCCTTTACAACTTGGCTTTCTGCAGTCCTGGCTCGTCCGGCATGATATGGCTATGGCCGATATCCTGCTCTGCTTCAGGCGTAGGGACCGCAGTGCCGCCGATGCCAAGCTCTCGCCGCTGGCATTCACCGACCTGGCCGGCATCCTGGACCGGCACCCCAAGCTCAGGCGCATTTATTGCACCAGCCGCAACCGGGTCTGGCTCTGGCTGAAACAGTATCTGGACGGCATCGGAGTATATGGGGAGAAGGATTTTGACTCGGAAACGCAGCGTTTTGTCTGGCCTGGGCCTAAGGGTTCAAGCGCTGATCCGCGTGGGATCGAAGTCCGGGTGCTGCCCTCCCCCTCACCGGTCGGCAGGATCCGCTTCCCCAGTCACCAGGAGTTTGTTTCCTACCTGACCCGACGCTACTGCGAGATCTTTTTCGCCGGTTGAACCAGCCCCTTACTTCATGATCATGACTTTGCGCAGCGCGACGGAGCCGCCGACGCTCAGACGCAGGCAATAGACTCCGGTGGAGAGATAGTTGCCATTACGGTCGCTGCCGTCCCAGACCTGATTGTAGGTACCGGGTTCGCGCTGGCCGGCATACAGGCGCTTGATCTGCTGGCCACGCAGGTCGAAGACATCCAGGGTGGCGTATCCAGCCTCGCTCACGTAATATTGGATATTGGTGCTGGGATTGAAGGGGTTGGGGAAGACAGTGGTGATGCCAAAATCGGGAGTGATCGGGGGAATGTCCTGCCCGTCAATATCCAAAACTACGGATACGGGGCCGTAGATAGTGTTGAACCCGCTGAAATCCCGGCTTTCCAGCCAGTAAAAATAAGTGCCGCTCTCCCAAATCTCCGTGTCAAGAAAGACATATGTCTGTTGCACGGTTGTGTTGGTGCCTTCAATGAAGTGCTCCAGCAGCAGCGCCTGCGACAGGTCTTTGCTGTTGCCCCGGTAGATGTTGAATCCGGCCACATTGGTTTCGGACTGCGTGACCCAGGTCAGCAGGGCTTGGTTGGTGCTGCTTTCGGTCACCGTAAACGATGACAACTCCACTGGTAACAACGGTTCCGGAGTGAAGGTGATGTCATCAATGTAGTACTCTTCCTCACGGGATCCAGCCTGGATGGATATTCGAACCTGATAGAAATCGGTCAGGGGAGCCCGGGAAACCACGTAGCGTCCCCAAATCGGGCCGGGGTGATCAATCAAACCCTCATAATAGAGCGTCCAGGTAGAACCGTTTGAGTATTCCACAGTAAACACGCCGGTCCCGTCCATCGGTTTCAAGATCCAGAACTCCAGCGTATTGGACATGGAGGATAAAAAAACTGGCACGGATGAACTCAGGCTGCCATTGGACGAGTCACTGAACCACACTGAATGATTCCCGCTATGAGCCTGTGCTGTGCTGACCTGCGCCCCGCCGTTTGGAATCCAGTGATAGGGTTCCTGCTCGAAATCTTCCGTAACCGGGACCTGTGCCACAGCCATTGTGACCAAGGTCAGCAGCAGAAACAGGAACACGGTTTTGATGATCACCTTCGTCTCCTCTGTCGTGACGGACTTTTACATGCTTAAGTCAAGAATATGATAAGTCATTTTCTGTCAAGTTAAAACAATGCTCCTGTCCATTGTTCCCATAATCGACATCGGTAGCCTAAGCAGATGCCTCACTTCAACATGAGGATCCTGTGCCAGCCGGAGTATGCACCCGACCGCATGCTCAGAATATATACTCCACTTGACACTGGACGGCCATGAGCGTCGCGCCCGGCCCAACTCACACTATGAGCGCCAGCTTCCTTGATATCATCCACCAAGGTCGTAACCAGCTGGCCTTTCAGGTTATAGACACCGATCCAGACCGAACCGGATTCCCTGAGGCTGAAACGGATCGCAGTTTCGGGATTGAAGGGATTGGGAAAGTTGCCTAGCAAAGCCGTCTCGAACACCGGCGACAAACTTTCGTCAATGTCCACTGAGTCCAACACGAAGTTCAATGTTGTCGTCTGGTTGGTCAGAACAATGATCCCGGCAGCGGTCTGGGTGGCGTAGCCCGTGGCTGAACAGCTGAAATCGTATGTCCCCGCGGGCAACAGCAGCGTGTAAGCGCCTATGGAATTGGTGGTGGCAGAATGATCGCCAGATGCCACCACGGCTCCCGCGATGGGTATATTTTGCGCGTTGCGCACGACACCGGCCACGGTGCCGACTTGGGTGACCTTGGTCAGCGGATTGGAAAAAGCCGGCTCGGACTGCACCCCGTTCAGATAGATCGCCTTCACCGCCCAATAATATATCCCATCCGGAAGTGCGTACCAGCCCGGATCCTCAAACGTCGTCTCGAAGATGGTATTGGGGGTCAACATGGTCCAGGCGGCTTCATTGTTGGCCTGTCCTTGCAGGAAGCGCCAGACCTTGTAGGCGACGATGCGCTCCGGTTCCCGGGTTGGCGATCCGGAAGCAGCGCTCAAGGAAACAGATTTAACGCGCCCGGGGCACAGCGGAGTCAGTTCCGGCGCCGGAGGCGGACCGAAACCCAGATAGCCCTGGATGTTCCAGTTAAAGTCGCAATACGAGTTCACGGCCAGCAGCGTGGTCCAGGATCCCTGCCAATGGATCATATTGCCGAAGCCATTCACGGCAGGGCCGGCATCGACTCCCGCGTAGGCCGGATTGACGCCCGTGACGTCGCAGAGGAAGCCGAACCACAGTTCCTCGGTCACGGTGAGGGGCACCGGAGCGTCCAGCAGCACCGTATTCCAGGCATTGAGGACAGGTATGATGGGCTGATCCACGACCATAATACCAGGTTCGAGCGAACTGCCGCCGGTCCAGACGCGCACCTTGAAATTGCCGCCCATGGCGGGCCAGATCTTCACCGCCTGCAAGCTGGTGCCCGCGTAGGCGGCCAGCGAGTCCGGCGGAAAACGGATGGCGACATCGAAGCTAAGCGAGCCGGCGGTGCCGAAGGCGTTAAAATTCTCACCGTTGTCGTAGTGGATCCAACCCTCCTGCGCCTGCACCGGCGGATGCCAGGTCAGTTGGACACTGTTGCCATAAACCGTTTCCACCGCGACCACATTCTGCGGCGGATAGGCAAACTCGCTGAGAATAACATCGCCCATGAGGTAGTCCACCGATCCAACATTGATCGTCCCGGACTGGCTTTGGTAGCCATTTGCGCTGATTTCGTAGGCGTAGCTCTGGTTGGCATAGACGCCCGGGATGTTGAATTCCCCCAAAGCGTTGGTCGTGGCGGTGTAATTGGCATAGCCTGTGAGGGTGACCGAGGCGTTGGCCAGTCCGGTCGCCGGATTGTTGCTGCCCACGACGCGGCCCGAAACGGAAACCTGCGTCAGCGGCGTCAGCGTAAAATCCAGTACGGAAGTCTGATATTGTGTCACCGTAACCGTCTGCGTGACCGTAGTATAGCCCGTCTTGGCCGCACTCACCTGATAGGTCCCCTGCGGCAGGAAGCGGAACTGGTAGTGGCCTCCGTCGAAAGTGACATTCTGCAGCTGCGTACCGGCGATGTAGACGGTCGCCCCGTTCAGAGGGCTGCCGCCGGAAAACACCGTGCCTTGAAGCCCGCCCAAACCGTTTTGATCGAAGAGGAAAACCGTGGCCGGGAATTGCCCCGTCACTCCGGTGACCGGCGGATTGTCGGGATTGATCGAGGTATTGTCGTTGAAGGTGGCCAGCGAGCGGTTGTTGCCCACGGTCTGGGCGTAAAAGAGGTCCATGGAGCTGTAGTAATCGTTGTCCCACGGCCGGTAGGCCAGCATTACCAGATTGCCGCCGGTGTATTGAAATGGAGTGTCGAGCGGGATCACGATCTCGTTTTGCCCGTTGGGATAATCCACGTCGCCGCTGAACACCGGAGTCAGTTGCGAGGCCGGGATCCAGCCGCCGCTCAGGTCCTGCAGGATGGTCTCGCCCAGCCAGATCTGGGTGGGGATATCGAACAGCGGAGTGCTGAAATTGTTGAAGAAGCGAATCGCTGTGATCTGGCCGGCGCAGTTCATTTCGTGGGCATAGTAGATGGTTTCGAAGAGGCTGGTGCGGTAATACATGTTGAGCGGCACATAGGCCAGTTGGTCCCCGCTGCCGATATGCGCCACCGCCTGCACCCCCACCGCGAGGCCGGGAGTCTGGTCGTTGGCGGGATTCTGGTCCCCGGCCAGGACGACCTCGCCGTAAAGCGTTTCCGGGCCGGGAATTTCCGGGATCCAGGGCAGGGTCATGGTTTGCGTCGCGCCCGGAGCGATCACCGGACCGGCCCAGCTGAAAGCCACAGTTCCGTCATCCAGCAGCAGCCGGACCTGGTAGTTGGACTGGGTGTTGGTGCCGGGATTGGCGATCGTGAGTGTATACAGCGATTGATGCCATATATAGGGCTGGGCTGACCCGGTGAGTGAAACGGCAGCCAGGTCGTTGGGCTCGCGGAACTGGTCTGAGCCCGCTAACGCCGGACCGGCAGCCATCAGCCCGGAAGCCAGGGCCCCCAGACAAAGCACGAATAACGTCCATTTGGGCATGATCGCCTCCTCTCATGTTTCTGCAAAATATCTGCTCATCGGCATTCCGGCGCGGTTTTTGGCCTTTGGGGCGCAGCGCCGCATCAGAAACCGCTACATTGCAGTTTGCGGCACCAGCGGTTTTTTGTAAAGGATTTTCTGCGGCCGCCCGATTCGGCCCCCGCTATCATTGCGGACTCATTGCGCACTCACTGCGGACTTTGTCCGTAATGAGTCCGCAGTGAGTCCGCAATGATAACCG
>CAYXEF010000051.1:0-18265 GCA_964463825.1 uncultured Candidatus Cloacimonadota bacterium
AGTTTGGCAATCGCAATGTTATGTAAACCTACAACCGGCCCAATCAATGACAAAAGTTTGGCACTGGATCCCCGTGAGGTCGCCAGTGCCAAACTTTTGTCATCGCCTATGTGTTATTGGTCTGAGCCCCCGTAGTCATTCGCTCGTGCCAGCGTATAGTAAGATACGCTTTTAAACTTGATAATGCAGGCGTCCTGGTAGAGAGCGTTGTTCTTATGGAATGGCGTCACTGAAACGATGAATACGTCGGTATATGGGTAATACTTTTGCGGGTTGGTGTTGGGTATCGTGCCGGCCCCCAGCGGCCACAGACGTGCTGTTTGTCTTTCCATGGCCTTATAAGCCTCGTAGTTCGCCAGGGTCAACCCATACACCGTGATCTCGCCCTCAAGCCGCTTTCCCTTATATATCATCGAAACTGTCCCGTCGATTACGCTCTCTGTGACCTCACCCTGCACTGCGTCGGGAGCGTAGTCTGTAACGGCATTAACCAGGGTGTAGTTCGTGTTGTTGTAGCGCAGCATCGGATCCCGGATTTCAGGCACCAGTATCATGTGATCCTCTCATATCTCATCTTCAGATCCTCCACGTTGATCCGCGCGGCTGGATACTTGCCCTCCAGTGCTGTCAACGCTGTTTCAAATGTATACTTGCTCGTTTTGGGCTGCCAAAATGCGTAAAACGCTGCCAGCCACATGTCCCAGTCCCGCTTGTCGTCAATGGTGTCTTTGATCACTTGGACGCAACTCCGATAGTAGTTGTTGGTGTTGATGGATATGTTGTGGATCCTAAACAGATTCGGGAATGTCACGCTGATCTGCTTGGCCTCGTCCACTCCGGTATCCTCCTCCTCGGCCACTGATTCCAGGATCTCCCGGTCGGGATTGTCCACGCCCCAGGTATAAAACACCCAGGCCATCCCCACGTCGTCGTAATATCCCCACACCCAGTCTGGATCGGCGTCCAACCCGCTCCGCCGCACCCCATAGCGTCTGTAGCATTCCAGTATCTCGTCGGTCCGCCCCAGGGTGGCCGCGTTACTGGGCGCGCTGCTGAAGGCGATCACGTCCATCTTGTAATCGCTGCGGAAGATGTCGACATAGATCTTCAGCGCGCACAGCAAATGTTTGAGCAGCGTCAGGCAGTCCATCAGCCCAGCCCGCACGAAATAGTCGGGATTGGTGTTCTGGTTCCAATAGCTGGTCCCGCAGGCCTGCATCTGGCCGATGTTCACCCCCAATTCCCCATAGGTATAGATCTGCTCCTGGGCCCCATAATACTCCCAGCGCTTCGCGTAAAAGCTGTCTTTGCTCTCCAGCGTGCTGCTGCTGATGCTGTTCACCCCGGTCCCGGTCACGCGGTGGATCATCATCTTGATTAAGAATATCGCCTGGTAATACTTCCGCTCCCATATATAGTTACCCTGCTGCGGATCATATCCCTGGTTGTTGTAAAGCGTGTAGCCGCTGCTGCCTGTCGGCGTCACGTCGCTCCAATCCCCAAAACTGTCGCCATAAAGTGGCGCCGGGATGTCCATCGCCTTGATGTAGGCCAGCTTCTCCAAAATGTGCGGGCACACCAGTGTGTATTTCTGGGTCGCGTAGTCATATTTGATCTCTTTCACATAGAACACCACCTGCTTTGTGGTGTCCGATCTCTGCGCCACCACTATCTTCTCCCCGGGCGCGAAATCGTCGATGGTGGTGGTGATCGTCACCTCCGGCAGCTCCGGCGTCCAGTCCGGCTTGATCGCGTAGCTGATCTCGCTCAGCCCCAGGATCTGGCCGCTGATCTCATTCGCGCTGTGCACATAATCACGATAGACTTGGATCATAGCCCCGCCGCGTCATCTTCACCCGCGTCTTGTCCTGGGTCCGGATATTGGCCTCGATGTCACCGCTCACCGCCACCTGCACCGCCAGATCCTTCTTCACCAGATTCATGTTCAGTATTTCCACCTTCTCGATCAGCCGCTCCAGCAGCGATGCGTCGCTCCACTTTTGCTTGCCCACCACCTCGCCGCCCCCGCTGAACCAAGGGCCGGGAGCGAACTGGATCCTGCTCATCCCGTAGTTGATCGCGTCCAATATGGGACGGTATTTGCGCGTCGCTGCTGCGTTCACGATATACTCCCCGTCGCTCACCTGGATGGTGTTCGCGTCCTCCGTCGGTCCGCCCTTGCCCCGGAACAGCCCGCCTGCCGCAAACTTCTGCTGCCGGATCAGGTTGACCTGCACCGCGCCCATGGCCGCCACCAAACCCGCCAGAATCGGCCCAATGATCGGCCCCGTGGCCAGCGCCTTGGTCACCCCCTCCGCCGTGTTGATGATCGCCTGCGCGATGCTCATCGCCTTCTGCATCTTCTTCAGCTTCCGCTCTTCCGCCTCATATTTCTTGTTGATCGCCGCCTTCTCCGCCAGCAGCCGCGTGTCGCTCCACTTTTGCTTCGCCGCCACCTCCTCAATGTCCGCCAGCTCCTGCTCCTTCTTCTGCGCATTCAAATTCAATGCCCCGCTCAACACGCTCTGGATGCTGCTCTGCAACTCGCTGAACGTGCTTTTCAAAGCGCTTAGTTTTGCCTGGTCCTCCGCCTTGTCCGGATCGAAGCCGATCACTCCGCTCCAGAACCAGTCGCCCTTCTTCTTGCCCGCGTTCAGCTGCGCAATCTCGATCTCGCCCTGGATCTTCTCCAGTATCTCGCTCACCCCGGGCACGTCCTTAAACCCCTCCAACTCCGCCTTCAAGGCCGTCAGCCCGTCCCGGATCCCGTCCCAGGCCGCCACGCCGATCGTCTTCGTGTCCGCCATCTCGCTCTTGAACTTCTCATACTTCGCCAGCACCGCCTCCAGCGGCAGCCGCTCCCACGCCGCCTTCTCCTCGTCCAGTGCCTTCACCTTCTTTGTGGTGATGATCTCGGTCTGCTCCGCGGACAGCCCCTGCGCGGCCACCTCGCGCGCTATCTGCCCCAATTTCCACTCGTAATAGCCGGCATCCAAAAACTTCACTTCCTCATAGTATGCCGCTTCCACTGCCAGCCGCTTATCTGACTCGGCCTTCTCCGCCGCCGCCAGCTCCGCCGCCGCTTTCTCGCTGATCTTCCTCTTCTCCGCCGTCTCCCAATCCGCCAATTGCTGCAGCAGCGCGATCTGCTCCTCGCTGTCCTTCCGGGTCTCGGCCAGGATCACCGCCCGCCGCGCCTCCGCCTCAGCCGTGATCCGCTCGCTCTCGCTCCGGGCATAGTCTTCCAGGAATTTGCGCACACTCTCCAAATCGCTCTTTACACCCGCGGCTGCCCCACCGCCGGCTCCACTTCCTGCCCCGGCCGGGCCGCTCATCTCAAACATCCTTCCCAACGCGGTCTGATATCCCGGCATCCCCGTCTCGATCTGTTCTTTCAGGTCGTTCAACTGCCCGATGTATATATTGGCCACCGCTATTTCATCTTGCAAAGCCCGATAGCGCTGTTGCCCTGCGCCGCCGTCGGGCACCGGGCCCATCTGTGCCAATTTCGGCCAGGGCATTGTGCGGTTGGCGTAGATGTCCAGATCCATCCCGAATTTCTTGTAATAATCCCGCAACTTGGCCAGGCCGCTGGTATAGGTCGAAATCATCCCCTCAAACTGCTCTTTGGTCTGCTTGGCCACATAATACGAGATCAACTGCTGCCGCGCGTTGCTCAGCGCTTGTTCCACGTCCCGCCAGGCCGCCGTTTCCAGGTTGATGTTCCCCACAAACTGACCGTACTTCCCGTTCAATTCGCTCACCACGCCCGCCAGCTCCCGCTTGCTCGCCGCCGTCCTCGTCGAGTGGTTCCGCAGCACCTCCAGCTTGCCCACCAGCGCGTCAAAGGTGCTCACGCTCGCGGCGCTCTCCTCCCGGTTGCGCTCCTGGCTCTCCCGCAGCCGCTCCGCGCCCTGGCTGGCGATCTCCTGCGCCTCGCCCAACGCCTTCTGGCTCTCGCTCAGCTCCTGGGTCTCCTGCTTCGCCTTCCCAAAGATCAGCCCGGCTGCCGTCACCGCCGCCCCCACACCCATGATCGCCCAGCCCACTGGGCCTATGCTCGTCAAAAAAGCCTTCACCGCCACACTTGCCGCCGTGATCGCCGCCGTCAGCCCCCCGCTTGCCACTGCTGCCGTCGCGTTGGAAGTCGCGAACGCGTACCACGCCACCGTCGCCAAAGGTGTCAGCACGATCGCCGCCTTCGTCACCCCGTTCAGGTCGCTAAACCACTCCACCACTGGCCCCAAAGCCTCGCCCAGCCCAGATATGATCGGTAAGAGCATCGCCCCCAGGCTCTCGCTCAGGTTGTCAAAACTCACTTTCAGCGCGGCCAACTTGCCCCCGCCCGTCTCGGCAAATGCCGCCGCCTGGCCGCCAAACTCCTTGTTCAGCTCCGCCAGGATCATCCTCTGCGCTTCTGCCGCCCGCCCGGTCTCGTAAAGGTCTTGGATCACCTGCTGCTGCTCGTCGCTGAAACTCACCCCGCTTCGCCGCAAAGCCGTCAAACCCTCCACTGGGTCCTGCAGCGCCTTGCCCACCTGCATTGCCGCCCCCTGCAGATCCGTGCCCAGCGCCCGGCTCATGTTCATGATCTGCAGCTGCGCCTCTTTAAACACGTCCCCACTCACCTGGGTAAAGGTCAGCAGCGGTGTGGTCACCTTGTTCATGATCTCGTCAGCATCGATCGCCAGGCTCCCTTCCATACCATCGGCCATCGCTTTCAGCTGCTCCGCCGTGTAGCCCGCCGCGTTGCCCGTGCTCTTCACCGCCGCAGTCACCCGCGCCATCCCCTGCTCCGCCTCCACCTGCTGCGCTATCATTCCGCCAAACAGGCGCTTCCCGTCATTGATAACGTCCATCACGCCTCGGTAACCCAAACTCAAGCTCGAGATGGTATCCCGGTGAGTCGCCCACCACCTCTTGAGGGACCCCTGCGACTGCTCCAGCGCCGCTGTAACACTCTTCACCGAGCCCTCGGCTGCGCTTGCGTCAATGCTCAGTTTCCCGTCGCCCACACTCTTCAAACGCGCGTTGACCTCATTCAACCCGCTTTTCAGGGCTTCTGCATCCAGCGTTATTTTGATTACCATGTCGCTCATTTGTTTATTGCCTCACTCTCTCTTCTGCTTATTATATCTTCGGAGCCTCTTATGATTGCGATCATTTTCATTATCCTGGCAGTCTATCTGCTGCGAACTGACCGCTCGGACGCCACAAAAGCCAGCAGCCAAAAAACAACCGAGATCCCCCTGCGCATTATTGTCTCTTTCTCATCAGATGACTCTATAAACCATAAGTCCTGAGTCTAAGGGTCTGAACTTGCCATCTCGGCTTTCCACCGCCCCGCCTCCTGCAAATAAAACAGCGCTTCCGCCAACTCAATCCCCGCACAATATAGGTTTTGCGTCAGCAGAAGCGCCTTGATCCGCCAAAACGGATTGACTAATTCTTCTTCTTCGCCGTCGCCGGTTCTTTCTCGACTACTGTCGCCGCCAAGCCGGGCAACCCCTTCCAGGCGCCGGCTATGCCGCCAAAAAAATCCCTGATCACCTCACCTGCTTCCTGGGCTGTCAAAGCCCCGCAACTGCCCGGGTCGCTGTGCGTGATCACCGCGATGAACTCCTGCAACTTCCGCTCCTTCAAGAGCGCGTTCAGCAGCGCCTCGGCCTCAAAACTTACTTCCTTGCCCGTCAGCACCCCGGCCAGGCCGATCTCGTCCAGCACCGACCAGGCTTCGCTCAAGGTGTCCAGTGTGGTGAATACCGCCATCATGTCAGTCCTTGTCTGTTGCCATCTTCAGATTATAGGCACCGGCCGGATACGCCACGCCGTCCACCACCATGCCGCCAGTCTCGCCGGCTATCTGCAGCACGCCGTCTTGCAGATCGATGCTGTAAATGTAGTCAGCGCCGCTCCCGGCCAGGGCAGTCGCCCATAGCCAGTTGCCCTTGGCGTCGATCTTGCCGATAAAGGCATCGATCCCGCCGCGGAAGGGCAGCTTGGAGTCTCCCAATATCATCTGCGTTTGATTGTATTGCGTATACTGCCCCGCCACATAGGCGCAGTCGCCGTCTGCCACTACAAACAGCACTTGGGCGGCGCCGTTGTTGGGCAGCCTCTTTACCCACAGCCAATTGCCGTCCGGGTCCAGTTGCGCGATAAAGCCAGCTTGCATATTGGCGTATTTGCTGGTCGGCGCGGCTTGTGTGATGGTGCCGAATTGGAGTGGCACTTTCTTACCGACACCGACACTCCCGACCGCCCATACTTTGCCATTGACAGCCGACACTCCAGCGCACCAGTCGGATAGGCCGCCGCCGAATTGCGTCTGCCATAGCAGCTTGCCGTCCTCGTCATATTTAACCAGCAGTCCGTCATTAGATCTTCGGTATAAATAAATGCTGCCCGCGGCATATACTCCGTCACCCACGGCCAGCCCATTCACGGCCGATACGTAACTGGACTCAATCGCTTTCGCCCACAGCCAGTTGCCGTCGGGGTCCATCTTGGCCACGTAGCCCCAATAGGCGTTTTTGGGCGCGGTCAGGGTTATCTCCCCAAACTGCCGCATGCCCACGAAGTAGCCAGCCGCGTAGCTGTTGGCGTTGCCGTCGTTCAATACGACTTCCTGCGCCAGTGCCAGCCCCAACGTCAGCGTCAGGGCCACTAAGATCATGATTCGTTTCATCTTGTCTCCTTGTCGTGGCTGGAGCATGCCGCTCCTGCCTTAGTTGTAATCCACCAACGGATTGATCACCCACATTATCCCCTGCGCAGCCACGTAGTACTCGCCGATCACTGTGTCATGCACGTAGATCGTGTACTTGCCCATCGTGTCGGCCGATATTACAAAACTGAAATCCACCACCGCTTCGTTGCCCGTGATTTCCGCTGTATAGCTGAAGTCCTGCATGGCGATCGCGGCGTTGAACGTGATTTCCTTGCCGCTCAGATCCAGCGGCCGTCCCTGCTCGTCAAAGAGCCTCAACACCAGCCGGTTCGTGCTCCCGCTGCCGCAGACCTCGATCTCCCGCCAGATCACCTCTGCCCCCAATTGCTGCTCGATGCGTATGATGGGGCAGGTCTCGATAATTGTGGTTTGCGCCACAAGTTCACTTCCCGGCTACCAGCTTGTCGATCTTCTGCACGATCGCTGCGATGTCCTTGGTATAGCTCGGAGCCGTCGCGTATCGCCCGCCCCGCGGCCGCGTAAAGTCATGCGCGATCATCATCTCCGGCGTCACCACGTCGCCTTCCTCTCGCCAGCAGTATTCCCGCGCCATCAATCGCAGATAGGCCGCCAGGCCATCTTCCCAGGTCGGGAAGTACCGGTTCCCGCCGTCATCCACGTTGCCCACGTTCCACAAATTCTGTGTCTTACGGCTCCGGCTCGCCTGGGGATTACACCCCATATGGCTCTCCAGTATCCCCTGCGCCAGCGCCAGCCGCGGATCCACCTTGTACTGCGCGCACTTGTGCGCCATAAGCTGCGCCAGATCCTCCACCGCCCAGGGTATCACCGCCTGCTTACCAAACGGCTTGACGCACATCTTCTCCAACACCTGCTTAATCTCTTCCCAGCTCATGGCTCCTCGCTTTCACCGGCTGCAGCCGGCCCTGGTTGATCAACTTCAGTTCAAACCGGTCAAAATACTCCTGCAAAATCATCCGGATCTTGTCCTCCGTCAATAGTGCGCTGCGGCAGATCGCGCAGGCGTTCTCCGCCCCGTTCAGGCGGTGCTCCAGTTCCTCCAGCTTCAATGCCTGGTGATCGGACTCCTTTGCTTTGCGCTGCAGCTTCCACATCACCACCCCGTTCAATAGCGCCAGGATCGCGCTGACAATCAATAGCAGCACCCGCTCTTCCATTACGCCGTCGCCGTTATATCCTTGGTATATTGCTGGTTGGCAATCACAGCCAGGGTCTGCCCGCTCGGGAACGTCATGCCGGACTTCGTCACCGTGAACGTCCAGGTCAGCGGTGCGCCGGCCAGGATCAAGTACTCGCCGAGATAATCTGTCGTATCCGTCAGTGTGGTGCCACCGCTCACGATCTGCACTGTCGCGCCCTCCACCGGGGTGAATCCGGCGTCGTAGATGATCCCCCGGATCACGGCCGAGCCGGCCGTGCCGCTCACCAGCACATGGCTCGTCGCGTCCGTGCTCCCTTCCCGGCTCCCTGTCACCTTGATGACCATGCTCTCCCCGCTTTCCAGCACCAACGACAGGTTCAGCGTCAGCCCAAAGGCCACCGCGACAAATTCCTCGTTCAGCGGGTCCATTAGCAACACATCGCAGCGCTGCCCGTGGTATGTGCTCCGCAGATATGCCCATTCATACCAGGGCACGCTCAGCGTCCCGGCTTCAAACTCGATCTTCTCCCCGTCCCACAGCGTGGTCCCGTCGCCCAACTGCTTGCCGATCCCGTCCAGGCTCAGCTTCGTCACCTCGTCCGGCAGATCCAGCCTGTCCCAGCCATCCAATATGTTGCTGGTCAGCGGCATCGTGGCAAACATCGTCCCCGCCGGCCGGAGATATATGTCGTAATATCCCTTCATCGTCTCACCTGTCGCTTAGAAAAGCCGGGGCGCCGGCAGTGGCGCCCCAGGTCCGCTTTCGGTACTCACCGTCTGGCGCTCTGGCGCCATTAATCTCATCTCGTTGATGCTTATTAGCTCACTGTGACCATCTGGAACGGCAGCGTGCTCACCCCCGCTCCATACTTGCGTTCTCCGGCCAAAACGATCGCCGGCTCCGCCCCGCCTTCCACCGTCAGCTTCGGGAATAGCCGCACGCCAAAGGCGGCGTAGCTGGTCCCGAACTGGTCCGGATCCATCAGCAGCAGATCCACCTTCGTGTTCACGAACGCCCCCCTGATGGTCGCGTAGTTCGCGGACGTAAAGCCCACGATCTTCACTTCCAACGGGATCTTCTCGCCTGTCGCCAGCTGCGTTCCGTCGCCCAGCGGCTCCTCGCCGTCGATGTCCGGGCTCATTTTGGCCACCTCGGCCGCCAGACCGGGTATTGGCGTCCAGCCGCTGATCGTATAGTCAGGATACGACCCGCTCTTCGTCGCGGACGTGATGATCGTTGACGCGGACCGGTAGAACACCCTGTAAAAGTACTTCTTTGCCATTACTTGGCTCCTTTGTTGTTAAGTGAGCTGCGCTCGAACGCCACCTGCACCGCCGCTTCCAGACTCCCGTATTTGCGCTCCAGGATCCGCTGCTGCGCCACGCTCAAGGTGTTCTTGGCGATCTGCACCGCCAGATCCTTCTTCTGCGCGCCGCTGCCGCCCGTGCCCAGCTCTATGTTCACTATGATGTTGATCAATGCGGCGATCGCGTCTTGTGCCTGCTGCTCATCGATCGTCAGGCCCAGCTTCTTCCCCAGCTTGATCAGCAGCGGCACGCCGAAAATTGTCAGCACCACGCTCACCAACTGGCTCAGAGCACCCTGGTTGTCCTGCCAAAAACTCCCCGCCGCCAGTAGGCCCGGCAGCCAGGCCAGGAGTAACAAGATTGTCATTGCTCGCTTCATCTTCACCTCGATTTGTTACGTTATGGGCGAGCCCAACAGGTGCCACAAAAGGTATACCGGGGCGTCTGCGCCCGGCGACTGCAGCCAGATTTCCGTCATCTGCCCCACCTCGACCCTGAAAGGCACCATCCACGGCAGCCTGAACGCGTTGTCGAGATCAGGTATGTGCCCGATTAAGATGTTGTCGCTCATGCTCATTATCGAGACCGCCACAGCGCCGGGGGGCACAGATACATTCGTCCAGGTGTCGGTTAACAAGAATTCATATGCCGCCCTGAACCCCGTCGCCATTGGCAACACCTGCCCGTTGTCGTCCTTGAGCAGTGTGCCGTATCGTTCCTTTTCGCCCATGGCGCCGCCCTATAGCAGGTAAAAGATCATATGCACGATTGTAGCCGTTCCGGCTGCCGCGCGCCGCACGTAGAAGGCCGTCATATTCGTTACGTCCAAATACACTGGCACATTCACCGGCACCGTGGCGAAGTAATTGTTGGCGTTGCTGTTGTCCAGCCTGATACCCCAGCCGCCGGTGGCGCCCACGATCATCACCTTGTAGGCTCCGCTGGGGATCGTGATCGCGTCCCACAAAGTGTCCGCGGCCGGGCTCCAGCACATGGGGTAGATGCTCTTGCCGCTCTGGATCGGATAGCCGTTCAGGTCCAGGGGCAGGGTCTGCGCGGCCAGGGCCGTCAGCCCCAGCAGCAGCAAAGCGAGGATGATTGTCCGCTTCATCTGTTCTCTCCTTACACGTCGCGGCGGTAACCCACCACCATGCTGTCGTCCTGGATCGCGGCCCCGAAGACGCTGTACACGTTCACCACGTCGCCGGGGATCTTGGCGTCAGCGCTGCTCTTGGTCTCGAACTCCTTCTGGCGGCCGAAGCCCGTTCCGTAGCTGCTGTAAAACAGCGCCACCGGCAGCGTGCCGTTGGTGCGGCTCCAGGCGTTGGTCACCTTCGGCATGCTGTTGGCCAGGATCACGTCAAAGCCCAGCATCCGCCCGATCACGCCGTCGCGCATCGCGGTCGTGTCGAAGATCTTGTCCCGGCTCGTGAAGTCGGCGATGTCGTACAAATTCGCCTCAAATTCCGGGCTCACCGCGCAGTACCTGCCCCTCAGCGGAGCCTTGGCGGCGTTCAGGATCGTCCTCGCGGCCAGCACGTCGGCGCGGGTCAATTTGTGCCCGCTGGTGTCGGCGATGGTCTTCTTGTTCCCGCTCGCCAGGCCGTCAATCATCACCTGCAGCAGATACAGGTCGTAGTCGTCCAGCAGCGCCTCGGCGGCGTCGCCGGTCAGGCTCGCCAGCATGTCCACGCTCGCCTGCGCGGCGTCGATGTCGCTCAAATTGAACACCACGCCCCGCTTTTTGCTGAAGCTGATCTGGATCGCGGTTTGGGACGGGTCGTCCTCGTCGGTCGCCGGCAGGTCGCGCACCGTCAGCGCTCCCAGCTTCGGGCCATTGTAGGCCGTCGCCTGGCGCCCCAGGGTAAAGGGCGTGTAATCGGTTACTGAATTGACGATGCGCTGGGTCTCACGCAGCGACGCCAAGACCTGGTTCAGGGTCCGGTCAGACCACAGTTCGGGCATGAATCCCATTATTCTCCTCCATAAAAGGCGCGCCGCAAGGCCTCAAATGCCTCCGGCGTCTCGTTTTTCATCTTCTGCATCCGTACGGGATCCGCCAGCAGATCCTCATACTTCAGGCCGCCCTTGCTCTCAGCCTCGGGCACGTCCTGCTTCTTCTCCAAATCTGGCACCACACTCGCGCTGATGAACTTCTCCAGCACGTCCTTGCCCTGCTTCGCCACGATCAGCGCCACCTCCTTCTGACCCGGTAGCAGCCGCTTCGCTGTGATCGCCTCCTCCACCATCCGGGCGGTCTCGGCGGCCTCCGCGGCCTCGGCCTGCTGCGCCAGTTCAGCTCGCAGCGACGTGATCTCCGCCGTCAGCCGCTCGTTCTCGGCCTTCAGCGCCTGTTGCTCTTGCTCTGTCACTCTTATCTCCTTGTCGTCGGAGTTTGAATTTGCTCCGTTATCATTGTTCTCGTCTACTGCCGCACCGCCACGCTTGGCCGCGATCGGCTCCAGATCGCTACGGAAGTACGGCGTGTTCGTCAAAGCCACGCTGTGCAGCGTGCAGCCGATCAGTTCCCCGCTGTGCGGGTCCTTGTCGTCAAACACGATCACCGGGCTCAAATACCGGTACTCCCGCGCCTCGATCATCTCCCGCGCCTTCTGCGTCCACTCCACATCCCGGCCCCACAAGCCGTTCTCCCGCGTCTCCAACGCCCCGATCCAGCCCGCCGCCGGGGACGGCGCACCGTTCTCCTCGCAGTTCAGGCTCTGGTGCTCGTAATCCACCACCAGCCGGATCCCAAACCGCTCAAAGTTCGCCACCATCGCCTCGCAGTCGGCCACCGTCACCTCAAAGTCACGGTCCGCCCATCTGCCCAAAGGCACCAGATGCAGCTCCTGCGGCGTCGCCGCCACGCTTTCCATGCTGAATTCTATCATTTTCATCACTGTTTCCTGCGGCTCCATTCTAACACCGTCCCGCCGTCCCCGGTAATTTATATCGTAACTTGCGATGTTTTTTCTCATTTTTGCCATTCACCCCCTAATCTGCCCCCCAGCCGGAGGCTTCAATCCTCCGCACTTATGAAGGATATTATGCTAACCAAAGACATCATGAACTGGCTGCTCGCCGCGCTCCGCGATCCCGGCCTCGGCTTCGCCCAGGTCGAACCCTACGAAGGGCAATTTGAGGACTCCTCCGATTTCCTCATCCTACCCCCCAGCGTCTTCGTCGCCCTCGACCGCGCCACCAACAACCGCTCCCTCGGACTCGACCTCGATGTCTCCGCCTCCCTCTACCTCTGCACCGCCCACATCCACCTCGCCGACCCGGGCGGCATGCTCGACCGCCTCGACGCCCTCATCGCGGCCCTCCATAATCAGGCCGTGAACCTCAACGACCGCTACTCCGGGCGCCTCTTCTACGCCGGCTTCGAATGGCTCGGCATCTTCCCCGGCTTCTCCTGCTACAAACTCTCCTTCACCCTCAAAGGATAAACTATGTACACCACTATCGACTCCGTCAAACTCCGCCTCGGTGCCTTCGCCGAACTCATCTTCGCCCGCCTCACCGACGACGATATCGAAGCCTTTATCACCGACGCCGGCGCCCTCATCGATTCCTGGCTCGTCTCCGTCGCCACCCTGCCCCTCGATCCCGTCCCGCCCCTCGTCGCCCACCTCGCCGCCGCCATCGCCTGCCGCAATCTCTGGGCTGCCAAGGTCGCCCGCGACCTCCCCGCCCACATCAAGGACGACTACGACCGCGCCCTCCACACCCTCGAACTCCTCGCCAAAGGCACCCTCCACCTCGACGCCCCCGATCCCGAATCCGCTTCCTACAACGACCTCCTCTCCTCCGCCACCGAGCGCGTCTTTGGAGAACACCTCTGATGCCCACCACTGATTTCCAATCCCTCCTCACCACTATCGGCGTCCGCCTTTCCCAATCCATCAAAGCCCGCCTCCGTTCCGGACTCGTCCGCCCCACCACCAACAAGGCTGGCGCCACCCTCGTCAAATCCGCCAAACTCCTCAATTCCATCCATTACCAGGTCGCTGGAAACCGCGTCATCGTCGGCACCAACCTCGCCTATGCCCGCATCCAGCACGAAGGCGGCACCATCACCCCGCGCCACGCCCGCTTCCTCGCCATCCCCCTCTGCCCCGAGGCCAGCGTCCGCAAACCCCGCGACTTCGACCACACCTTCATCGCCAAAGGCGTCATCTTCCAAAAAATCGAAGGCAAGGAGCCACGCCCCCTCTACGCCCTCAAACGCTCCGTCAAACTGCCCGCCCGCCCCTTCCTCTTCCTGGATGACCCCACCCGCGACACACTCCGCGATCTCGTCGCCGCCTACGTCAACCAACATCTTCACGCAGGAGCACACTGATGGCTTTTACCCAGGTCACCAAAGACGCCGCCCTCAACCTCTTCATCGAAGGCTACACCATCGCCGATATCGCCACCCGCCTCGATGTCCCGCTCAAGACCCTCTACAATTGGAAAAACAAAAACGACTGGAACTCCTATCTCCGCGTCGGCAATATCGAGATCGCCCGTTCCGTCGAACAGGAACTCTACAAACTCGTCAAAAAGATGATCGACAACGAATCCATCGGCGACCCTGCCCAGGTCGATAAACTCGTCAAACTCACCAAAGCCCTGGAACGCATCTCCCCCAATCGCCAAATACTTAACTCCCTCTTCCGCATCCTCGAAGGCGTCACCGATTACGTCAACCGCGCCCAGGATCTCGAATTGACAAAAGTTTGGCAAAAACACCTCCGCCCCATCGCCCAACACCTCAAACTCGTCTTCTCCGCGGAGGAATAGCCATGCCCCAGGCCATCTCAGTCAAAGAATACGACCGCAAGATCGACGAACTCATCGCCTCCATCAAGGCCTGCGCCCAGCCTTTCCCCGATTCCGATCCCCTCTCCATCGCCCGCCGCTCCGCCCGCGCCCTGGCCGATTATGAGTTCTTTGCCGCCACCTATTTCCCGCATTACATCACCGCCCCCTTCGCCGATTTCCACCGCGCCATGCTCGCCCTCACCGCGCGCCCCAAAACCATCACCGCCGTCGCCGCCCCCCGTGGCCACGGCAAAACAGTCAACCTCGCCATCATCCGTCCCCTCTGGCTCATGCTGAGGGGCGACATCCACTTCTTCGTCGCCGTCGCCGAAAACGAAGATCTCGCCAAAGAACGCACCGCCGCCATCGCCGCCGAACTCGCCTATAACCAACGCCTGCTCATGGATTTCGAGGCCTCAATTCCCGGTATCTATGCAGAAGACGATTTTATTGTCCGCAATACCTGCCGCTGCCTCGCCCTCGGCTATAAACAGCCCATCCGCGGCAAATTCTACGGGCCCTGGCGCCCCGACTACATCGTGGTCGACGACTTCGAATCCCACGGCGCTTTCAACCCCCGCATCGCCCTCGCCAAAAAGGACTACGTCCGCCAGGAAGCCTTCGGCGCCCTCCCCGCCGACAACCGCGGCTCCATCATCTGGCTCGGCAACCTCACCCACGCAGACTCCGCCCTCAACCTCTTCAAACAGGATTGTGACGACGAGCCCAATAACCCCCAAATCAATTTCCTGCTCTACAAAGCCATCCTGGACGATGGCTCGCCCCTCTGGCCCCAGGCCTATTCCCTCCAAGCCCTGGCCACCATCCGCGATGCCATGGGCTCCATCGGCTTCGAACGCCACTACCTGATGAACCCCATCACCGAAGGCATCAAGTTCCTCGCCGCCTGGATCCAATCCTATGACCGCCTGCCCGACCGCTTCGACGCCATCGTCACCTACTGCGATCCCTCCCTCTCCGCCAAAGCCTCCGCCGATTACAAGGCCATCATCACCCTCGGCCTCGCCGACCACAAATACTACCTCCTCGACGTCTGGATCCGTAAAACCTCCATCAACTCCATGCTCCTCAAACTCTACGCCCTCGACCGCGCCTATCCCACCCGCATCTTTATGGAAGCCAACCTCTGGCAAAAGGTCCTCTGGGAATTCATTCCGCCCCTCTCCGAGTCCCAGGGCTACCTCCTGCCCGTCACCGGCATCGAAAACCGGCTCCCCAAAGACCAGCGCATCGAGGCCCTCACCCCCCTCTTCGAATGGGGCTGGATCCTCTTCCCCACCCCAAAAACTCCAGACACCATCCTCCTCACCGAGCAGCTCCTCGGCTTCCCCTCCCATCCCCATGATGACGGGCCCGACGCCCTCGCCGGAGCCGTCGCCTGCCTCAAGGACTTCGGCCGACCCCTGGAATACCGCTCCCTCAACCTCAATAAACCCACTCTCTTCGCGGGACTCTGATCCCGCCCAAAGGAATAACTATGTCTATCTTCTCCCGTTTCGCCCGCCAGGCCAATCAGGCCAAGCCGGCCCTCAAACTCATGCAGATCCCCTCCTCCTCCTTCCTCTTCCGCACGCCCCTCTCGCCCGACGCCATCCTCAACGCCCGCGCCTCTCTCGACCTGGGCAAACTCAAACCCATCCTCGGCCTCTATTCCACCCTCCTCCGCGAGGACGATGCCGCCGGCTCCGCTGCTGATGTCCGCGCAGAAGCCCTAAAAAGCGCCGCCATCACCTTCGACTCCCAAAACCTGTCCCAACCCCAAGTCGACTATTTCAACGCCTTAATCGTCAAATTTGGCCCCCTCTACGCCGACCTCCTCCTCTCCCTCAAACTTACCGGCGCCCTCTTCCGCCAGATCGAATTCGAGTACAACGGGACCATCTACACCCCCGCCCGCTATCTGTCCTATCCCCTGGCCGACCTCCGCCTCCTGGACGGCGTCCCCACACCCTACGAAACCGAAGAGCCCCTCTCCCTCAATCCGCTCCAGTTCATCGCCCTTTCCCGCGATATCGCCGTCCTCTACTCCGCCCTCAAATACCACGTCTTCTACTCCTTCGCCCTCAACAACTGGGCCCAGTTCACCGAGACCTTCGGCAAGCCCCCCCGCATCGCCAAATACAAGCCCGGCACCTCCCAGGCCGAAAAAGACCAACTCTGGGCCATGCTCCAGTCCTTCGGCACCGACCTCGCCGCCATGGTCTCCGACAACGTCATGATCGACTTCGCCGATTTTAACACCAAAACCGCCTCCGTCGACCTCTATGCCCGCCTCTGCGAATTCTGCGACGACCGCATCACCCGCCGCATCCTCGGCAATACCCTCACCACCAAAGCCGTCGGCGACGGCGGCTCCTACGCCCAGGCCAAGGTCCACAACCTCGTCCGCCAGGATATCCTCGCCGGCGATTGCCGCGACCTCGACGTCTTCCTCACCAACCACTTCACCACCCTCAACCACATCAACTTCGGCCCCCAAACCATCGAAGTCACCGTCCGCCCGCCCCACGATCTCAACCTCCTCGAACGCATCCAGATCGATTCCAAACTTTACAACGAGGTCGGCATCGAATTCCCCGAAAATTACTGGTACGGCACCTACGGCGTACCCCAACCCTCAAAACAATGAAGCCGCCCACGCCTGAATATCTCGCCGCCCGCCGCGCTGTCTTCGCGCGCGGCATCAACCGGAACTTTGCCGACGCCGCCGTGCCCCTCTTCCGCGCCGTATCCCGCGCAAAAAGCGAAATCAAAGCCGCCAGTTCTCTCGACGACATCCCTCCCCTCACCGATATCGCCGTAGAATACGGGGCACTGCTCACCCGCTCGCTCCTCCTCTCCTTCGTCAAGGGCTCAGATAACGCCCGTAAACGTAAGTATCGCAAAAACTCCCTCTCCCTCGACGACATCCTGGATTTCTCCTGGGACCTCCAAAATACCGCCGCAGTGGCGGCCTTCTACCGCGAGGCCTTTGAAATGGCTGCCGTGCATACTCAGGATCTGCGTGATGCGCTTTTTGCCGACGCCAAAGATGTGTTCGCCAAGGGTGGCAGCTACCGCGACTGGGCTGAAACTTTTCAACTGCACGGCTTCGAGCCGGACAACCCCTACCATCTCCGCACCAATTACGATACCGCAGCCAACGCCGCCTATTCAGCCGGTAACTGGCAACAGATCGTAGCTGCGGCAGGGACCTTTCCCTATCTGCGCTATGTGACCGTGAGAGACGATAAGGTGCGTGAGGAACACGCCGCCCTCGATGGCCTGGAGTTCCCAGTCGATCACCCCTTCTGGCTCACTTACATGCCCCCCAACGGTTGGAATTGCCGCTGCGGTGTTGAACAATTATCGCCCAGCGAATACCATGGCAATGAACAGCCCCGGCTGGCGGACATTCCCCTGCAGATCCCCCCGGAGTTCCAGAATAACCCCGGGATCACAAACCAATTTCTCTATCAAAGCATGCTGCAGAAAAAGGTTGATGATCTGCCAAGCATCCCTTTAGATGAAGCCTGGCGATATCCAAAAGATGATCCCCCTGCCTTATTCGTAACCGATCACTTGAGTCTCAATGATCTAATAGATCTTGGCGCAAAATACCTCGGCGATCGCTGGATCTACGACCCTAATCATGTGCCATTGGCTTTAATGGCGGACAAAAGTGAAAAGTTCAAAACGTATGGCTTGGAAGAAGTCCGCAAACGCTTCAAATATCTCCGTTGCATTGACGACACCATCAAACATCCTAATGAGGTTTGGCTCAACCCTGCGAATAAACGGCTTTATTATCTGAAACAGTATAAGGGCAAAATGTTTGTGATAGCGGAAATTGAAGCCGACAACCAAATCAGATTTTTTGATATTGTCAAAAAAGATGGTGGGGGGATAAATTCACTCAGAAAGGGGTTACTCGTTTATAGACAATGAGAGCCACCTTTGGCGGCTCTCAAGAAGGCGCCAGACGGTTCTTCCTGCTTACCCTGGCATCCACATCCTTCATTGCGGGCAGGCGCTCCAGATGCTTCTAATTACAATCTAATCACCCCACACCCTCCTGTCAACCTCTTTCTCCTTGTAATTAGTGTTAATTCGTGGCCGGGGTCCTCGCGGAACCGCTTGCGGTTGCGTGGGGTGGCTTCGTGGACACCCCTCACTTCCGCCGCTTGTCATACACCACGTCCCGCACCGTCGCCGCGCTCAAATCAAACTCCTCCGCCACCAGCCACAGCGCTTCCTTCATGCTCCAGCCCTCGCCCCGTAACTGCTCCACCCGC
>CAYXEF010000052.1:0-17956 GCA_964463825.1 uncultured Candidatus Cloacimonadota bacterium
CATTACGGACAAAGTCCGCAGTGAGTCCGCAATGAGTCCGCAATGATAACGGGAGCCCGCAGGGAGGAAATTTATCCTTTGACAAAATACCCACAGCGGCAAATCTAAGTCAAGAAGAGAACGGGAGAGACCTGAATGTCCTTTGTGCACCTGCATAACCACACGCAATACAGCCTCTTGGATGGCGCCTGCCGGGTCGACCGCATGGTCAACTTGGCCGTCGAATACGGCATGCCGGCGGTATCTATCACCGATCACGGCAACCTCTACGGAGTCATCGACTTCTACCTCGCCGCCAACAAAGCCGGCATCAAGCCCATCATCGGCTGCGAGGCTTATGTGATCAACGGCGAACTGGATCAGGAGCACAACAAAAACGACATGCGCTACCACCTCATCCTTCTGGCGCAAAACCTGCAGGGTTATAAAAACCTGATCAAACTCTCCTCCGTTTCCTTCATCGATGGTTTTTATTACAAACCCCGTATCAGCAAGACGCTGCTGGCCAAACACAGCGAAGGGCTGATCTGCCTCTCCGCCTGCGTCAAGGGCGAGATCCCCTCCCTGCTGCTCAACGAACGCGAGGACGAAGCGCGCGAGACCGTCAATTGGTTTCTGGAGGTCTTTGGCGACCGCTTTTACATCGAACTGCAGGATCACGGCCTGGAATCCGAAAAGACCGTCTCACCACAATTGATCAAGCTGGCGAAGCAAATGCAGGTGCCGCTGGTCCTGACCAACGACTGCCACTACCTGCATCAGGACGACCGCGAAGCCCACGACATCCTGCTTTGCATCCAGACCGGCAAAAACCTCAGCGATCCCAGCCGCCTGCGTTACAACACCAACCAACTCTATTTCAAAAGCCCGCAGGAGATGCGTCAACTCTTTCCCGACCAGCCCGAAGCCTATGAGAACACGCTGAAGATCGCGGAGCGGATCGACCTCGAACTTAAATACGACACGTTCATGCTGCCGGCGATCGAGACTCCGCCCGAGTTTCAGGATATGGGGCAGTATCTGCGGGAATTGGTGCAGGCCGGAGCCGCGCGCAAATACAAGGAATTGACGCCCCAGATCCGGGAACGCATCGACTTTGAACTGGGCGTGATCCACAACATGGGCTTCGACGGCTATTTCCTGGTGGTCAAGGACATCATCGACAACGCCCGCAAACAGGGCGTGCCGGTGGGTCCGGGCCGCGGATCGGCCGCGGGCAGCATCGTCGCCTACTTGCTGGATATCACGCAGATCGATCCATTGCGCTACGGGCTGCTATTTGAGCGCTTTCTCAATCCGGAGCGCATCAGCATGCCGGATATCGACATCGATTTTTGCGCCCAGGGCCGCGGCAAGGTCATCGATTACATCGTCCAGAAATACGGCCGCCAGAGCGTCACGCAGATCATCACTTTCAGCACCCTCGGCGCCAAATCCGTGATCAAGGACGTGGCGCGCGTGCTCATGGTGCCTGCCAGCGAGGCCAACACCATCACCAAGACCATCCCCTGGGGCAAAAATCTCGAGGACGCTTACAGGGAATCGGCCGATTTCAAGCACCTGATCGACAACAACGAACTTTACAAAAGCATCTACAAACACAGCCTGGTACTGGAAGGCCTGATCCGCCAGACCGGGATCCACGCCGCCGGAGTGGTCATCGCGCCCGGCGACCTCACGGATTACGTGCCGCTCAGCTGCAGCGGCCCCAAGGAAGCCGAGGCCAGCATCCTCGTCCAATACGAAGGCCGCTGGCTGGAAGAACTCAAATTCCTCAAAATGGACATCCTGGGCCTCAAAACCCTCACCCTGATCCAGAAGACGGTCGATCTGGTGCGCGAATCCCAGGGCGTGGAACTGGACATGGAAAACCTCGATCTCTGCGACAAAAAGGTCTACCAGATGCTGGGGAAGGGAGAAACGGACGGGGTTTTCCAGTTCGAATCGGAAGGCATGCGCAAATATCTGACCGAGCTGAAACCCAACATGTTCGAGGATCTGATCGCCATGGTTTCGCTCTACCGGCCAGGCCCCATGCGCTTTATCGACACCTACATTGCCCGCAAACATAAAAAGGAAAAGGTCAGCTACGACCATCCCATCATGGAATCCGCGCTCAAGGAGACCTACGGCGTGACCGTGTATCAGGAACAGGTCATGCGCATTTCCATGGAGATGGCCAAATTCACGCGAGGCCAGGCGGACACGCTGCGCAAAGCCATGAGCAAGAAGAGTTTGGATATGCTGATGCAGTTTGAACAGCAGTTCAAGGCCGGCGTTAAAGACAGCGCGGTGCCGGACCGCGTGGCGGACAAGATCTGGCGGGAATGGGGTGATTTCGCCCAATACGCCTTCAACAAGAGCCACGCCACCTGTTACGCGCTGGTGGCTTATCGCACGGCCTGGCTGAAAGCGCACCATCCGGTGGAGTTTCTGGCCGCGCTGCTCTCGCTGGAAGACGATCCGGCCGAGATCCCGGTCAAGATCGAGGTCTGCAAGTCCATGGGCATCAAGATCATCCCGCCCAATATCAACCGCAGCCACCGCGAGTTTAGCGTCCGGGGCAAGGAAGTGCTCTTCGGCCTGAAGGCGATCAAAAACCTCGGCGATGCCGCCATTTCCGCCATCGAAGAGGACCGCAACGCCAACGGACCCTATACCAGTGTCTTCAATTTCTGCGCCCGCCTGGACAGCAGCGCGGTGAACAAGACCGTGCTGGAAAGCCTTATCGCCAGCGGCGCCATGGACGAGCTGGAGGGTTCCCGCGCGCAAAAATGGGCGGTCATCGAACAGGCTTTGTCCTTCAACACCGGCGCGCAAAGGGACAAGCGCATCGGCCAGACCTCGCTATTTGACATCATCTCCGCCGATGAGCCCAGTGAGGAGTATTATCCGCCCCTGCCGGTAGAGGAACCCTGGAATTACGCCTACCAACTGGAAAAGGAAAAGGAGGTCCTGGGTTTCTACATGGGCGGGCACCCGCTCTACGAATACCGCGCCCTGATCAAATACCTCACCAATGCCAGTTCCCTCACCGCCAAAAGCAAGAACGGGCAGGATCTGGTCCTGGCGGGCATCGTCTCGGAAATCACCCGCAAACGCGACAACAAGGGCAATCCGATCGCTTTCATCCTCTTCGAGGATCTCGCCGGCCGCTTCGAGGTGCCGCTTTTCGCCCAGGATTTTCAAGAGTACTTTGCCCGCCTCGCTCCGGGCAGCATTTTCTTTATCTGGGGCGAGAGATCAAGCTTCAACGGCAATGAGGACAACCTCTTGCGCGTCACGCCCGCCCGCCTGGTCAGCCTGGCCGAATTGCCGAACCAGCTGCGGGGCGAGGTGCTGCTCAGTCTGCCACAAAAGATACTGGCCTCGGAATGGCTGGACCAGCTGACCTCACATCTGGACAAAGCCCGCGGCCTGTTCCAATTGCGCACGACTGTGGATCTGGACAACGGCGACAGTTATCAGTTGCTCTCCAGCCGTAAGTTCTTCCCCGGCAACGCGTTCCTGCAGTGGCTGGAGGAAGGTCGGCATAACTTCAGCCTGAGGCTTATCAATGAGAAGAAAGGTTCTTAGCCTCTGCTGCCTGCTGTGGCTGAGCTGCCTGGCGCTGTGGGGGCAGTTGCTCATTATCGAGAGTTACCCGCAGGGTGTGGATTTCTGGGTGGTCATGCCCTACAACTCTCTGCAATTCAGGCAAAACGACACAGCGGCGCGATATCAGCTGGCAGTGGAGGTCGTGGGCCGGGACAAGCGCCCGGTCTTCAGCCAGGAACAGGTTTTGGAGGTGCCCCGTCGGGATTGGCTGCGGGATACGGCGTTGCCGGTAAGTTTTCAGGCCGATCTGGAGCCCGGCAAGTATCAGGTGCTGCTACGACTGCGCAATCTGGAATTGGGCGACAAATCCGACCTGAAGACCCCCTTCGTGCTGGAAAGCAGCTTCACCGAGATCGGGCAAGCCTGGCTGCTGGCGCGCAAAGACGGGATCAGCTTCATTCCGGCCAGTTTGCAGCAAGTGCCGCGGCCGGTGGAACTTTGCGAGATCCGTCAGAGATACAGTCTTGCCGCGGACAGCGTGCTCGTGCAGGCGGATGAGCAAATCCTGCGATTCGTGCAGCCGGCGCGAGGCTATACGGCCGATCTGACGCCGCTTGTAAATTACGGCCCGGTAAGCAGCCTGCGGATCAGCCTCTTCGAGGACAACATCCGCTACAACATGGATCCCTTTTACTACGACCGCTGGTTCTCCTACAACGTCCGCTACGAGTACAAGGACCAGTTACAACAGCTGCGCTACATCGCCAATCAGAACGAGTGGAACACCCTGCGCAAGGTGCCTGAGGAAATGTATCCCGAAGCCATAGAACGCTTTTGGCAGGTGCACGATCCCAGTCCCGGAACCCTGCGCAACGAAGCCCGGGAAGCCTTTTACCGCCGTGTGATCACAGCCGACGAACGCTACACGATCCATAAAAGACTGAAGGGATGGAAGTCCGACCGTGGTAGAATATACATCAAGTACGGCGAGCCGGACGAGATCCGCAGCGAGGTCCATCCCATCGGCTTGTATCCGTACATCATCTGGAGTTACTACAGCCGCAACCTGGAGTTCGAGTTCGAGGACACGGGCGGCTTTGGCCAGTACAAACTAAGGAACAAGGATGAGGAGTTTTAGATTATTGCTGTGCGGCGTACTGCTGCTGGCGGGCAGCGCTTTGGCCGCCGCTGACAAGCTCAATGTGCACGTGAGCACACAACGGTTTAGAGGCCAGGCTGGGAATACGGTCCTGCATCTGGACTACCAGATCCCCTATCAAAGCCTGGTTTTTTTGGCCAAGCAGGGCGGCTATTTCGCCGAAGTGGACGTCCTGGTCGAGGTCATGGACGGCGACAGCCTGCTTTTCAGCCAGTCCATCCGCGACAACGTCGGTATCTCCAACCGTGACGATGCCAAATCGGGAAAATCACACCTCAACCGGGCCAGCTTCTACCTCGAGGATCGTCCCTACGAGTTTCGGCTGCAGGCCACCGACCTCAATTCGGGCAGGATCTTCAAATCGTCATTTATCGCCAAGCGCCTGGAACCGGGCACCCTGCTGAGCGATGTGGAACTCTGCGTCGCGGTGCGTCCGGACAGCAGCTCCTACCTTAGCAAGTTCCACCGCGGCAACACCTTGTATCAGACCCAGCCCAAGCTTATCTTCGATAAGGGAGAGACCGACCAACTGGGGCTCTATCTGGAAATTTACACCCAGCCCGAACAGCGCGGAGAATCGGGTCTCCTGATCCTGACCATCCAAAAGGACAGCCTGATAGTCTCCGACGAATATCTGGATTTCACGCCCCAGAGCGACAGCGAAGGCATCACTCTGCGCATCCCGCTGGCGGAGCTGAAGCCCGGCCGATATGACGGCGATCTTGAGTTTCAACTCGGGGACCGCATTAAAACCCGGGAGTTTGTCTTCTTCGTCACTGAACCCCGCGAGGATCAGTATTTTATTTTCCCAGACCCAGATCAGGAATTTCAGTTGTTGCGCTATTTCCTGGGCAGCAATCTGCCCACCAACTGGAGAAGCTACTCCGAGGAAGCCAAGCGCCGCTATATCACGCTGGCCTGGAAAAACTACGCCCAGTCTAATGACACGAGTCCGCAGGCGATGCTGGACACAGTGCGCGGGCGCGTGGAATATGCCAACCGCTATTACGGGCACTTCGATCCGGGCTGGACCTCGGACCGCGGGCGCATCCACATCCGCAACGGCAAACCGGACGAGATCGAGAGCAGCACCACCTCCGACGAGACCCGCTACGTCCGCAAGGATTACCAGATCTGGAAATACCGCGGTCGAATCAATGCCGTGTATCTCTTTCTGGATATGCAGATGAACGGCAATTACAAACTGATCTATGTCAACAACGACGACAACGAAAACAGCCATCCGGACTATATGCGCTATCTGGGAGACGATTTTGACACCTCCGAACTCAGCAACTGAGAAGCCTGCGCGCCGAGTGATCATCCAGAAACAACGATTTTCCCCGCTTCGGGGTATGGTTTTCAGCCGCCATTGCGCGCTGAGGCCTGACGGGCAGACAATTTCCCCGCTTCCCGTTGAGTTCCCGCCGAACGGGCAGGAAGTCGAATCGTTACCGGCGCGAAGCGGGTTGGCCGGTCATCGGCCGCGAACGCAGGCGAATTCAGGCTATGAAGTCGAAGGCGTCCGGGTAATGCTCGATCTTGAAGCTGTCGGTATCCGGATAATGGAAGACCAGGATGACGTCAAACCGGTAGCGGAACTCCCCTTCTGCGGGATGCTCCAAAAGAAAGCGCCTTGCGGCTTCCGAAAGCCGTTTCTGCTTGGTGTAGGCGACGTTCATCAGGGTTTGGCGGATGGAATGGCGAAGGCGGGTCTTGACCTCCACGAAGGCGACTGTATCGCCCAATCTGGCGATCAGATCTATCTCGCCGCCCCGCACCCGGTAATTGCGGCCGAGGATGGCGTAGCCCTGCCGGTTGAGGAACTTGGCTGCCAGATCCTCTCCGAGCCGGGAAAACTCTCGTCTGTCTTGCTGAGGCATGGGGCAAAAAAAAAACTTGACGGGAATTGTGTCAATCAGTTTGAAGACAAAATGTTCCTTGGACAGACAACAGCATTTGAGGGAAGCGTGAAAAAAATACTCTTAAGCCTGGTCATACTGGTCGCTTTGATCGAATTGGTAGCGGCCGCGCCGTTTCAGACCCTGGGCCTGTTACGCACTCCGGACGCCTATCTATTGCCCAGTAAGGCGGTGGAATTCGTGTTGGTGGGTTATTATCGCGATATCGCCGCCCCCTCCTATGTGCCGGAGGAATATAATGGCTTCACACCTTACGCGATGGTCGGGATTGGAGTCCTGGACCGCGTGCAGCTGGGCTTTTTCGTGGGCGACGACGTGCATTACATCAATGCCAAGCTCAAGGTCTTGCCCGAAACCCAGCGCTGGCCGCAACTGACTGTCGGCATCGACAACATCTTCTCCCCGGTCAACAAAGGCCGGGCGCAGGATTTTGGCCCTGATTCTGACTGGGAATACGCGGTACATCCGGATAAAACGGACTACGAACATTTCTCTCCCTACATCGTGGGCTCCAAAAAGGTCTTCCTGGGCGGTATCGGCTGGATGTTCAACCTGGGCTGGGGACAGTACCGCTATGTGGGTCAGGTGGCGAGATCCCGCATTTTTAACGGCCTCTTTACTTCGATCGAGCTTGAACCGTGGCGTAACTGGGCCTTCCAGGGCGAGTTTGACGGTAAAGACTTCAATGTCGGGCTTAAATACTCGCGTGGCAATCTGGCCCTCCGCCTGGGTGCCCAAGCCATTGAAGACTGGGCTAAAGATTCATCTTACAAGGATAATATCCGCCTGGCCTTTGGCCTGAGCTATCTTTTTGACAGATTCGCCAAAACCAAGCGCACTCCCAATGACTTGCCCCGCGCCGTTCCGGAACCACTGATCTATTCCGGTATTCCGCCGCTGAATCCCGATCTATCGACAATCCTTGATCACGACGGGGAAACAGTTGTGGTAGAGATATCTCCGGAGTTTTCGGAATCTGCAGCTGCGGATGACGGCGATGACAATGACATTATAACTGCTGTTAACAACCAGCCTTCTTCGGCTGACAATACAAGTCCTGAACAGCTTCAGCCAGACGTCGAGATCGCATTGCTGACACCGACACTTAGCTCCGAGCCCACAGTACCAACCAACGACTCGGGACCTGCTGCTGCCGCAACTGATACAACTGACAGCGCACCCAAAGAACTTGAAGTGATTATCTCTAATCCTACTCCGCCCCCCTTGCCGACTCCGGAGATCAACCGCGAATCGACTGGTTATAAAGAACTTTCGCCGGAATTGAAACAATTGCTTGAAGAACTGAATGATCTGCGCACTCTGAGGCAGGAAGGCGAGCAGGCGTTGGAGTATTTCCGCCAACGCATCAAAGAACTCAGAGACGCAGAATAGAAGAACAAAACAGGATCTATGGCTGATTTGCACTGCAACACTCGGAAGAAACATATGCGGCAATTCCGTGCCAGTCCAGTCACGATCTGTCAGGATTCGACTACAGAACCGAAGAAGCAGAGTCTCAATCGGAGTTGGCCGCTTTTTTCCATATTATGGATATTGCTCCTGGCGGCTGGATTGTTTATAACGCCCGTTGTTGCGCAAAATACTAAATGGCCCCGCGCCGCCGCTCCCGATGCCTATCGGGATCCCCAGGTTCAAGCCGCGCTGGTGCTGATTCGTGACCGCCTGCCACAATTGGCGGAGTCCGATCGCGAGCAAGCCGTGGCCGAATTCCTCTCCCTGCATCCTGAGCTGCGTAAGCTGGATGCAGCCGATTCCGAATTCCTGGAAGGGCAATTCTACGCTTCTCTGGCCGATGTGCAAACCGCTATCCCGCATTTCCGCAACCTGGTTTCGGATCCCGTTCTGGGTTACGAAGCCCAGCGCATGCTCTGCCTGCTGCTGTATTATCAAGCAGTCCAATACCTGCAATCCGAGTCCGTCCCAATCGCCCAGAACTGGTTGCGGGATGTGGTGGATAACTATCCGTTGGGTCGTTACTATCCGACTTTCCTTTATCTGTTGCTGGATTCCCTGGCCGAAGGCGGGCGGACTCAGACCGTAAAGCAATACCTGGATCGGTACGCGGCTTTCCGGGATTGGTATCATGATTCCTTTCAGCCGCGTCGGGAAGCCATCATAGCAGAGCTGGAACAGCTCAATCTGACGCCCTACTTTGTCAATCCCACGCAAGCCCAATACAGGGTTCTGGAATCTGCTCTGGACTCCATCGGTAACCGCTTGGACTCTCTATACGCGGAGTTTCGCGACAGCGCATTGTACTACGAACCCGCAGAGCTGGACAGCCTTGCCAAGGCTGAGCGCAAGATCCTGGAAGAGTTTAAGACCAGACTCAGCCAATACAGCTATATGCCGGCGCTGAATGTGAAGATGGAAGCCGAAAGCGGACAACCGGAACCGCCTTTGACCGAGCTGGAAAGGCAATCCATCCAACTATACCGGACCGAGGAAGCCAGATTGCAGGCTGCCAAAGACTCTGCGGACAAGATCCAGGCCAAGTTGGCTCAGATCGACGCATTGCTGGAGCAGAGGTTCCAACTCTATGAGCAAGAGGATCCCTCGGTGTTGGGCAAAAGTTTCAGCGATATGGAGCTCAAGCGTCTGATCGACATTGAGAAAAACATCAGCGTCTATCAGGATGTGCTCGAGGCGATTGACGAACTGGAGAGCCATCCGCGCTATTCCACCCTCAACCTCGACCTCGCAGCCCAGCGTCAGGAATACGTGCTTAAACTGGCCGACCTGCAGAACCGCAAGGAGCGTTATCTTGCCTTCCGCAAGCATATGGAGAAGGAAGAGGAAGATATCTTCATCCAGGCTTGGGAAGACTATTATGCGCTGAGTCAATTCAAGCAGATGTTTGACGAAGAGCTGCCCGAGACCGAAGAAGAGATGCGCACCGTGATCACGCGGCAGTATTTTCGGTCCAAGCAAAAAGTGCTCTCTCAGCAGCGTGAGAATGTGGTCCGTAGCACCAAGGACAGCCCCGTTTTACAGAACGGCCTCTCGGAACTGGTCACTAATCTGGACTTTATGAACCTGCATCTGGAATACCGCGCGCTCTGGGAAAGGGATCAGCGCCGAGCTGACAACAAGGAATTGGCGGAGATAGAATCCCGGAGGCAGTTGCAGGAGATCGCCGCCGCCAGAGCTTTGCTGCTCAAGCGCTATCAGGATTTCGTATCTCTGAATCCCGGTTTTCAGGCTTTAGCCGAACCGGGGGGCGGGTTTCTGCTGAATAACGCGATCAACTACTATCATATGGGCGAGTTGCAGTTGGCCCTGGATCTGGAAGCTCAGGACCAGGAACAAGCGCTGGACTATTACCGCAGTGTTTTGGAGATCCAGCCGGATTTCTTCCTGCGTGACTACGTTCTTTACAATATTGCCTATTTGAGCAGCGAGAGAGCTCGCCAGGAGGTGATCGGCCGTTATGCCCAAGCCTTGGCCAAAAATCCGCGTCAACAGCGGGACAGACAGATCTATGGCTATAAGGTGTCGGATTTTATCGAAGCACTGGAAGCCTATCAGGAACTCACCCAAAACGATGCTTCGCCTCTGCGTGACGAGGCATTGTATCGCCTGGGAGTGTTGTATTTCATCATCGGTATCGATGCTGAGGAGCCGATCCGCTGGTATCAGGAAGCCAGAACCAGGTTTCAGCCTCTGATAGCCGATCCCGCCGGCGCCTATCGCTTTGAGGCGCGCTATCAGCGTGGCTGGCTGAACATGAACCAGTCGGACGAGCCGTCCCTGCTCGAAGCGATCGACGATTTTCTCCTCCTGATCCAGGCAGTGGATGCGGGACGGATATCCAATGCAGCCCTGGCAGCCGATTATCGGAGTAGTGCAGTCGAAAATCTGGCTTTTTCACTCGCCGCTTTGGATGGTTCGGAAAACACCAACCCGGCAAAGGGGATTAGGGTCTTCCAGGAGAAACTGGCAGATTACCCGGATAGCGACATGCTCGCCCGGATCCTCGAGCGCACGGCCTTCAACAAAGCTGAGCTTTACGCTCCACTGCAGGCGGTGGATTATCTGGAATTGAGGCTGCAGCTAAAGCCCATGGCCCTGAGCAACCCCGCCTTGGTCGACTCAATGATCCGGCTCTACCATACGACAGGAATCCCGCTGCGCGAAGGCCAGGACCTCAAGACCATCACTGCTGCGAAGTATGCCTTTATCCTGGCCAACTATCACCGGAACAGCCGCTGGTACCAACAGAACATCGCCGGCAAGGAGATGTCGGTTCCAGAGATCCAAAATCAGCTCAAGGTAATCCGCAGCGCATTTGAGTATACGCGGATCACGCTTTACAATCAAATGATCGAGACTGCCGCCGATACCGACATCAGGGCCTATCACGACCTGATGGAGCAGTACGTTGCCCACCGCGAGCTTTTTGGCGACAAATACCTGCAATGGCTGTCGCAGAATGACGAGTTTGAAACCCGCACCCAGGCGGCCCTGGCTGCCAAACTGGACACGAACAAGGCCTTGTTCCAGGCCACACAGGGGATGTGGAAGTACAACAACAAATACCCGGACAACGCAGATTACTACAACTACGAAGGCCTGGCCTACGAATATACCAAGCGCGTCTATGCCAGCCTGGACAGCCTCTTACTGGCTGGCCAGACCCCGGAATCCGGACTTCCCCCCACCCGGGACTCGCTTTATGCCTTCTACCGCGATGCCTCGCTGCGCTTCATCAATGTGCTCAACCAAAGCCGCTTTGCTTCTGAAAACAATCGTCTGCTCGCCATTCAGGTGACCCTCGATCTCTCGAATATCCAGATCAAACAGGGTTTGCTCAATGAAGCCCGGGCCAGCTTTAATGAGTTTCTTAAATACGAGGAACAGCACAGCCGCTCAACCAATCGCACTGTCTATCTCTCACTGGCTGACATCGCCCAGAAAGAGAATAAACTCCGGGAGGCTGAAGCAGCCTACCGCAGCGCGGTGAAATACGCCTCCAACGACAAAGACCGCGACGATATCACTCAGCAAATGCGCGCTCAGATCCAGAAAGGGATCGACCAAGCCGAGCAGCGCGGGGATTACGAATTGGCGGCCGCTGAATACCTACGCCTCTCCAATGAGTTCATCAGCCCCAAAACGCTTAAGGATAAGGCCAAAATCGCACAAAACAAAGCCCTGTACATAGGCAACCGCACCAAAGCCGCCCAAGCCTATGTCCTGGCGGGCAAATACCAGCAGGCGATCGATGTCAAACTGGCTCTGGTGGAGAGCGCCGAAAACCTGCAGGACAAGTATTCCCTCTACGTGGATAGCTGGAGCATCGCGGACACGCTGATGCGCGACCCGGTCAAGGTGGAAGCACTCAAAACGGAATTCATGTCTCTGGAGCCGGCCAGCAACTATACCTACCTGCTGAAGTTGGAGCGCATCAACAAACTGCAGCGGAACCCCGCTACGCGAGACCAGGCTGTGGCGGAGCTGCTGGCCCTGCACGACTTGGTCAAGGCCAGGAAGATCGATAGCGGAGGGCACAGCGCTGATGCCATTTACCTCGATGCGATCGAGATTTATCGCGAGGCCGGCGTTACAGACAAACTGACCCAACTGATCGATGATTTCATCAAAGCATATCCCAAACACCCACGTGTTCCCGGCTTTCTGCTCTATCTGGCCAACAACTACCGCGAAACGCAGGATCAGGAGAAATACGAATACTATGCCCGGGAGCTTTTCCTCAAGGACAAGACCCAGGCCGGTCCCTACCAGAGTATAGCCGGAGGCAAACTTGCGGCGATCTTCGCCCAGTTCGATGCCGCTTACAAGATCAAGGACTGGAAGACAGCGTTCCAGAAACGGGACGATTTCAAGAAACTGGAAGCGGTGTATAAAAAAGACAAACTCCAACTGGATACCGCTATCGCCTACAATGATTTTACCATCGCTGAAGCCGAATACAATGAGCTCCAGGCCAAGACCGCCTACCTAGCAGAGTTTGAACGTACGCTTCGGGCGATCGAACAGGGCGATTTACTGAATACCAGTGCCGCGGAAGCGATCCAGATCACTAAGCTTACCTCTTGGGAGGGGCATCTGTTCGGGGGCGTTAACCGTATCCCAATACTCACACAACGCACCAAGGCTGAGTACGAAAAGATCACCAACCTGCTGCGGCGGCCGCAAAACAAGTATCTTACCACCTCCCAGCGTATGCGTGCGTTGGATCTGATCTCCCGCCTCAACGACCATGCCGCCGAAATCATCGAGATCCGGGTCGGTAAATATCTGGTGACTTCCAGGGAAGTGCTTGAATACAAGACTCTCTACAATCCGGATCGCTATGATGCCATGGTGGCAGGCATCGCCAAACAGGCTTCCGATTACGCGGAAAAGAACCACCGCTCCATATCCAACGGTATTTATCGCGATATCTATACCAACTATGTGCTGGCCGGATACGCGGACAACCACACGCAGAGAGCGATCCAGCAGCTGCAGGCCAGCCAACTCCTCCCGGAATATCAGCTGGCCCCATATCCCCTGGATCCGGATTGGGTGTTGTCGTTGAGGCAGGCTGGACCCGTCGGCAAAGACGAATCCAGGTTTTCCGCCTCCACATCCACCATCGGCTATCGCCTGGGCAGTTTCCAGATACCGGCCGGAGACACGCTGACCATCCAACGCCAATTCGATCTGAAACTTATGCCCGAGTTCAGCTATCTGCATTTTGCCTTTGGCAGCAACCCGACGGCCTATATCAACAACGTCAGGGTCTCGCTCGAGTATGTGCAGGTCGATTCCGTGGCGGGCCGGGATGGCTTTGCGCAGCACTACGCGGCCAGGATCGCCGGCAAGCCCTGGAAAGAAGGGGGTAACATCCTGCGGGTCGAGTTCACCAACCTGTCAGGACGGGAGGAGCAACTGCATTTCGGGATCGAATTGATATACGACGCCGAGAAATTCAGGCAAAGCCTGCCGACTCAGACGCTTAGAATTGCCTCAAACCCGGAATGGAAAGCCTACCGCATCGACCCGGAAACCGGAGCCGAAACGCCGGTTCCGACAGTGCCGGCAACTGCATTCACGCTGCCCCTCAAGGCATCTGCTGATTGGGAATCGTACGGCGCGCAGGCGATCTGGATCCCGGAGACGGAGTCCACTCCTGCCGCTCAAGTGGCTTTTGGTTTGGATTTCGCGCTTGAGAGCGACTTCCGTAGCGCTCTACTGGAGTATGTGGCGCCGGAAACCTCCTCCGTCTATCTGAATGGCAAACCCATTCTGGAGAACTATTTCTACGATTATGACACCGTGCCCTTCCAAGCCTACACCAAACAACTCACCCTGCCGCGCGAATTCCTGCGGCAAGGGCAAAACCAGCTCCGCATCGTGAGCCAGAACGCGTCCTTCTTCCGCGGGATGCAGGCCGCGCTGGCCATCACTCAAACAGTCAGGGAGTGACCATGCAGCACAAATTTTTCTTGACAACGGCATTTCTCCTGTGCCTTGTGGCATTATCGGCGCAAACCGCCAACCGGAATACAAACGGACCGGGGAAAGTGACCATCACCCGCGCCGCCCAGGATCTGGTGATCGAGATCAAGTCCCTGCTCCCCAACGAATCCGTGGAGCAACTCAAGACCGACACCTATATCCGGGCGGGCCGTTATCCGTTTTCCATCAGCCGGAGCAGCCTCCGGGAAGAAAGCCGGAAGCAGCTGGACTTCTGGCAGCAAAGACTTAATTTATGGCTAGAGGAGTCTAAATGAAAGCCAAACATATACTGATAACAGCATGCTTGATCCTGCTCCTGGGTCTGGGCTCGCTTTGGGCCCAGAACGCGGCTTCTGATGTCGCCCCCGCCGTTGGGGACACCACCTTGAACACAGACAAAGCAGAGCCTGCAGGCAGGGTGACTCTCGGTTCCATTATCCGGGACAGCAATGAACGAGGCCGATTTGGTTACATGATACTGTTGTTCTTCCTCGGCGGTGTCGTCTATGCTTTTATCCGGGGCAGGCAGCTGTTTATCAAAGAGAGGATCAACGCCGCCAACCTCTATAAGGGACTGAAGGGATATCTCAGAAACAACCAGATCGACGAGGCAATCACCATCGTAGACAAGCTTAAGCACAGCTCCCTGGGGCACATCTATTTCAGCGCCCTGCATGTGTATCAGGAAAAGCGCGAAGCCTCCGAGAGGGATGTCCTGGAGAAAGAAATCAAAGCGGCCATTGACGAAGGCTATTTGCAAAATGTGTACAAGCTGGACGCAAACCTGTTTTGGTTTGACGCGCTGGCCCAGATCTGCACCTGGCTGGGCTTGTTGGGAACGATCTGGGGCTTGTTATACGCCTTTGACGCCCTCAATAATGTCGCCGACAGAGAGAAAAACACTCTGCTGACCACCGGCATCAAGACCGCGATCGGCACCACTGCGCTGGGCTTGATGGCGGCGATCTTTCTTACCATCATCAAGGGCGCGCTGCACACCAAAGCCCAGAAGATCATCAACGAGATCGACGAATACAGCGTTAAACTGATGAACATTCTGACCACCAAGAGCTAAACCATGGTCTACCGTCCCTCGGAAGTCCGGAGCAAGACATCGTCCAAAGGACCGGATGTACCGGAACTGCTGCCGGTCATGAATCTCTTCTTGACCATTGTGCCGGTCTTGCTGTTCATGATGGTGATCACCCAGGTGGCTCTGCTGGCCTTCAATTTCAACCAGGCTGCGGTTGAACCCACGACCGGGCGAGCCGCTCAAGCGCCAAGAGCGGTGAAATTGTCTGTGTTCATCAGGACTTCCGCTCCCGACGCTTTTGAGATCCGGCAGCCCGGCCGGCCTTCCGAGTTCATACCCCTGGTCAATGGCCGCTACGATTATATCAGCTTGGATGACGCGATCAGGCAGGTCAAGATCAATTTCCCCGAGGAAGTGGACTTCAACGTTGGCCCCTATCCTGATGTCCTCTATGACGATCTCATCAAAACCATCGATATCTGTCGTTCCCATGGCTTCACCAATATCCATTACCTGTCAAGAAGATAACCGGGATTATCAGGAGAAAGCACATGCGCAGCATACTTGACCGAGTCCAGGAACTGGAACACAACCGCAAGGACCGCCACAAGTTCGAGGATTGGCAACGCCTCACCCTGACCTCGCTGGTGGACATTCTGACCATCCTGCTGGTGTATTTGGTCAAGAACGTCTCCATGGAGGTGCAAAAGGTCACCATGCCCAGCAACATGCAGTTCCCGGTCACCATGACCAAGGGCGAATTGCTGGGCAACAAAGGCACGACCCTGATCCAGATCTACCCGGACCGCATCCTGGTGGGCGACAAGGGGCTGGAATTCGGTACTCTGACCGAGTTTCGCACCAAACACGAAAAACGGCTGGACATCCTCAGATACCTGAAAGGAACGACAGCCGGCATCGAGCAGCTCAAAGACGAGCAGGGCAATCGCACCACCAGCACGGCGCTGCTGATCCAGGCCGATAGAAGCATTCCCTGCTGGTATATCACGGAGCTGTTCAAACTTGGCACCGATTCTGATTTTGAGTATATCTACTTCGCCACCCTGGTGGACAAGGATTGGCTCAACCGCAGCCAACTGGCCAAGGGCGGCTGATTTTGGAGGTAACTATGCAATTCCATGACGTTCAGACCACACCGCGAGCGAACAAGCGCAAAGGGAAAAAGGCAAACGGCATCAGCAGCTGGTTGGAGAAGGCCAGCCGGACGATCGACGGCTGGCTGTGGCCGGAGCCTGACTACGAAAACCCTCAGCAGCCCGAACAGGTACTCACCCTGCGCCTGATCTACAAAGACAGGTTGCTGGACACAATCCGCCAAGGTACGGATTTCACCCGAAAATGGTTTATTGGCAAAGGCACACGCATCTTCTGGCAGATACTGGGCGCCGATCCCGATTTCCCGGACAAACACAAGATCATCTATCTGGACGATGACAGCTACCATATGCAGCTGCCGCCGGGAGCTACACCGATCAACCTTGTCCGCAATGGCGAAGCGGTGGATGTGCCCTACCTGATCCGCAACAAATTGCTGGTCGACGGTTCCAACCTTCTGCTTTCACCCGACATGGCCGGAACGGTCGAGATCAACGACAAATACAAGATCCACTATGGCTACTTCAAACCTGTGAGCACGCCACTGACTCAGGATCAGATCAAGGTCATCAAAGATGCCAGAATCCGCGCGCGGGACGCCCAGGAAGGCAAGAACCGCAGGATTATCATGTGGTGCCTGATTATCGGGTTGGCCTCCATCTTGATATTTGACAACTTTTTCAAGCCGGAGACCCTGTCCGGCCGTACGCTGCAGGAAGAACTGGCTGAATGGGAGAAAGCCCGACGTATCGAATTTGAACCCACCGACCGGCCGACCTCTTCTTCCGATATCGGCTCGGGCGCGGAAACCAGCCAACCACCCCGTGATGCAAACCCCAGCGAAGGCACTTCGACCGGAACCCCCACTGCGCGCAGATCAGGGATTCCCGGCGGACCGGCCACCAACATCCCCTATCGCGGCACCGGTCCGGCGGGTTATGACACGGATTATTGGGGCGAGTTTGTCCGCCCCGGCGGTTCCGGCCCCAACACGGGTGCCGTCAATCCCACTCCCAGAGGCACCAGTGATCCCAATTATACTGGCAGTGTGAGTTTTATCGGCAATTTCAATCCCTGGGACGTGGGCAACGGAAGCAGCAGGCAGATCGAGGAACAGGCCTTTTCCGGAGTCTCCGCCGGCGTCACCAGAGCCGTGGCCGCCAAACCCGCCGAGCGATTCACCGGCGACACCAGCCGGAGCGAGGAACTCGTGGAATCGAACAAGCCCCTGCCCCAATCGGAATCCCAGCGCCAGATCATCGTACGTTTCAATTCCCCGGAGATCACCCGGATCTCCGAAGCCAGCGTCTATGGCTCTACGGCCGGGCGCGCCTCCGATGTCGACAATGTCGTCGACCAACTTTTCCCAAAGAAAAACCAGATCTATCAGGCCTATCGCCGCAATGTCGCCATCCGCGCCCAATCCGGCTCTATCAACGTGCTCCTGGCGATCGGCGGCAACGGCAATGTCCTGTCCGCGCAGATCACACCCAACGGACAATTCACCAATTCCTTCATGGACGAAGTCGAGCAGATCATCCGCACATGGCGCTTCAGCGTCACCAAGGAATGCTCGCTCCAGTTTTCCCTGCGCCTGAGCCAGGGCGGCTGATCCTCCCCTGGTTTCTTCCTTATCCCCAACCCCGTTGCCGCAACGGGGTTTTTTAGCGCCCGAATGGCGATTTGCGTCTTTCTCCGGGT
>CAYXEF010000053.1:0-13753 GCA_964463825.1 uncultured Candidatus Cloacimonadota bacterium
TGCAGCCTGCCTTCTGAAGATTGGTCCCTGTGGCGTTAGCGGGCTGTTTCCTAAAACTGCATTTTTAGCTTGACATATTACGAGTTATTTTGTGAACTGACAATGATGATTTTGCAGGCCGGGATGATTTTGTGGAGTATCCCGGCGGGGAGGAATAATGAACAGACTGTTTGTCGTTGCATTGTTGCTGTGGTTGGGCGCGCTCTGCGCGCAGGTCATGCCGCAATGGGGCTGGGTGGCGCATGGAGGAGGATACGGTGACGACCTGGGCTGGGATGTCGCCACCGACAGCCAGGGAAACTCATATATCGCCGGTCACAGCCGCAATAGCCAGTATTACGGCGCCTTCAGCCTCCCGGGGTTGGGAAACCGTGACATCTTCGTGGCCAAGGTCAGTCCCCAGGGTAACTGGCTCTGGGTGCGGGCGGCCGGCTCCGGAGACTGGGAATACGGCTTCAAAATCGCGGTGGATGGCATGGGCAACGTCTATCTCACCGGCTACTATTACGGCTGGGCACATTTCGGCAATATCATCCTCAGCAACGCCGGCTACACCGATATGTTCATCGCCAAGCTGGATACCAACGGCAACTGGCAATGGGCGATCACGGTCGGCGGCATGGGGTGGGAGGAAGGCCGCGGCCTGGCAGTCGACGCTGCCGGCAACATCTATGTCTGCGGCTGGTACTCGGACGATTGCGCCTTCGGCGACCACATTGTCTATTGCGAGGGCGGAACGGACGTTTTTGTGGGTAAACTGGACACCAACGGCACTTGGCTCTGGATGGACCGCGCTGGAGGTGCCGACTTCGACTATGGATATGACATTGCCGTGGACGCAGAACAGCATGTGTATGTGAGCGGCCATTTCCAAGGTACGGCGCAATTTGGGGTCACCACCCTGCAAAGCACCGGGAGCAGCGATGTTTTCGCGGCCGAACTCGATCAGAACGGCAACTGGCTCTGGGCCAGGGTGGCCGGCGGAACAGGCGCGGACGAATGTTTCGGGATCATGGCGGATGTCTCGGGCAATGTCTTTATCTGCGGCAATTTCAGCGGTACGGCGCAATTCGGCCCCCAGCCTCTGGAGAGCATGGGTGGAAACGACATCTTCGTCGCCAAACTGGATGCGGAGGGTTCCTGGCTCTGGGCAATCAGCGGCGGCAGCGCACAAAACGACCGCGCCTGGGACATCGAGCCCGCCCCGAAAGGCTGTGTCTGTCTCGCCGGGAGTTTCCAGCAGGCTGGGTTTTTTGGCACCATTACCTTAGCCGGCAGCGGAGAAAACGATATCGTTGCGGCCAAAGTGAGCGGAGAGGGAACCTGGCTCTGGGCTTTGGCCGCGGGCGGGACGGGCAGTGACTCCGGTCTGGGGATCAGCGTGCGCCCCAATGGAGAAATCTACGTTTCGGGTTGCTACAACAACGGCTGTCACTTCGGGAATATAAACTATGGCAGTTACGGCGCTGAAGATATCTTCGTGGCCAGGGTCAACCTCACGGAGCCGGACGAGAATTATGTCCTCTCTTCCTTCACGGCCAGCATCACGGATCAAAACGATGTCCTGCTGTCCTGGACCACGGCCTTCGAGACCAATATGCAGGGCTTCAATCTCTATCGCGGCACCACCAACAGCCTTGTGTCAAGCGCCCAGGTCAACGGAAGCCTGATACCGGCTACCAATACGTCCTCACCGCAAAACTACGCCTATACGGACAACTCGGTGGTGGCAGGGCAGACCTATTATTACTGGTTGCAGGGCGTTGAACTTGAAGGCGGCAGCAGTTACAACGGTCCGGTGATCATCCTCACTCCCGGCGAATCGAATATGGAAGTGGTATTCTCCTCGCTGGGTGTCGATCTGGTCCAGCCCTGGTTTGTGCGCTTGAGTTGGACCACCCTGTACGAATCCAACCTGATCGGTTATCTGATCTACCGCAGCACCAGCACCAACCCCGGCTCGGCCGTCATGCTGGGATTTCCCGTAATCCCCGCCACCAATAGCAACAATCCCCATGATTACTCAGTGACGGACACCAACGTGTCCCCCGGAAACTTCTATTACTACTGGCTGGTGGCCATGAACGCGCAGAATGATCTGTGGTTCGGGCCTCTGGGCATTCTGGTGCACATGCTCTCGGATGATGATCCCACAGCCGACGCGGCCAATCTGCTCCAGGCTGCCTGGCCCAATCCTTTCACCTTAGATACCAACATTGAGGTCAGCATCAAGCTCGGCGAAAGCGGAGTCCTGGCCGTCTACAATGTTCTGGGCCAAAAGGTTAGAAGTTACCCAATCGGAGCCGGCAAACAAGTCATCAGCTGGGATGGCAGGGATGAACGGGGCTGTCACTGCGCCAGCGGGATCTATTTTTTCCGGCTGAGCACGCCGACCTGCCACGCGGTCAGGAAGGTGGTACTGGCCAAGTAAACATGCGGGATTTGGGCTTGACTGAAAACGGGCTGCGGACATGGTGCATCCAAAACAAGAAATTCGCCCAGGAGGTGGGCCATGTCCCGTCCCGTGATCGGTATCAGCATGAACTATATGAAGTTGGGTTCGTACCACCAGTTCCATATCCGCGACAAATACATCGACGCGCTGTACGACAACGGCGCCCTGCCGCTTCTGATCCCCTGCATGGATGATAAAGCCTGCCTGCGGGATTATCTGGGGCGCGTCAGAGCGCTGGTCATCATCGGCGGGCTGGATTATCCGCCGGACTTATACGGCCAGGATTTGCATCCCAAAACCGAACTGGCCCACGAACGGCGGGTAAAAGGGGATTACGCCCTCCTGGAGACGGCGCTGGAGCTGAAGGTGCCGGTTCTGGGCATCTGCGCGGGCATGCAACTGCTCAATGTCTTTTTCGGCGGAGCTCTGATCCAGCATATCCAGGAATTGGACGCGCACTTTGGCGAAAAGTACCATCCGGTCAAGATCCTGGGCGGACGCTGGCTGCCGCAGATCTTTGGCCGGGACGAGATCACAGTCAACTCTAATCACCACCAGGGCGTGGATCCCAAGCGCATCGGAAAGGGATTGACGATCGTAGCAAGGACCGAAGATGGCATGATCGAAGCCCTGGAATATGAGACCGAACAGATGGTGTTGGGGATCCAGTGGCATCCGGAGCGCATTGTTGATCCCGAGGTCAGCCGGACGCACTTCATGTTCCTCAACCGCTTGGCGGAGTCGGCTGGAAAATAGAGTTTGACAAGTGATCCCGGCGCTGCACGGGTTGATTTTGCCAGCCGCGGCACAGTCAGACGCGGTCCTTGGGCAGACAATTTGCTTGACGAATCTGTGGGACATAGGATTAGGTGATTTTTCAGATCAAATCAGTCAGGTGGATCGCCATGCGCAAGATCGTCATTGCCGGGAATTGGAAAATGAACAAGGATGCCCGGGAGACCGAGGAATTCTGTGTCGAACTGGGTCTTTGCCTCAGCCAGCGCAAGTTGGACGGGGTGCTGCCCATAATCGCGCCCGTATTTCCGTTTCTGGCGCGGGCCGGCGAAATCCTGGCCGGCATTCCGGTGAAGGTGGCGGCGCAGGATGTCAGTCCCTACGCGGCCGGCGCTTACACCGGCGAGGTCGCGGCGGCGCAGTTGCGCTCCCTCGGCCTTGATTACTGCATCATCGGGCACAGCGAACGCCGCCAGTATCACGCCGAAAACGACACCCTCATCGGCGTCAAGTTGCTACGGCTGCGGGAACAGGGCATCATCCCCATCCTTTGCCTGGGTGAGACTTTGCAACAGCGCGAAAATGACGAGACCGAGGAAGTAATACTGCGCCAGCTGGCCGGCTGCCTGGCTCAGGCGGAACTGCAAACGGGAGGCGAATTGATGATCGCCTACGAACCTGTGTGGGCGATCGGCACCGGCAGTACCGCCACCGCGGAACAGGCCCAGGCCGCGCATGCCTTAATCAGAAACTGGCTGCGGGACAAATACGGCCAGGCCAGCTCAGTAAACATCCACATCCTTTATGGCGGCAGCGTCAAACCGGACAACATCCGCGAGTTACTCGCGCAGCCGGATATCGACGGTGGGCTGATCGGCGGGGCCTCGCTGCAGATCAGAGATTATTGCGCCATGCTGGACACAGCTCTGGAAATGGCCGGCGTCGAACAGGAGAATTGCACCAGATAATGTTGGATCTCAAATACATCCGCAGCAACCCGGACCTCGTGCGCGAGGCCATCCGCAATAAAAACGAAGCCGCCGATCTGGACGCTCTGCTCGCCCTGGACGCCGATTGGCGCCGGCTGCAGTTTGACTTTGACCAGCTCAAGGCAGCCCAGAATAAACTATCACAGACGATCGCCCAAAAAAAGCGCTCCGGGGAAGACGCCTCGGAATTGCTTGCCGAGAGCGCCGCAGCCGCCGATCGCATCCGCAGCCTGAATGCCGAACTGACCGCCACCAGCGCGCAACTGGAAGAGCTGCTGCTCACCATACCCAACATTCCGCACCCCAGCACCCCCATCGGACACGACGAATCCTGCAACCGGGTGATACGCTCCTGGGGACAGCCGCCTGTTTTCGGCTTCGAACCGGCTGACCATTTGGCCATTGCGGAGCGCGAAGATCTGCTGGATCTGCCGCGCGGAGCCAAGATCAGCGGTTCCGGGTTCCCCATTTACAGGGGGTTCGGCGCCAGCCTGGAACGCGGATTGATCAATTTCATGCTGGATTTTCATCTCCGCAAACACGGCTACACCGAACTGGCCGTGCCGCTTTTGGTGAGCCGCAAGACCATGACCGGCACCGGCCAGTTGCCCAAACTGGAAGCGGACATGTACCGCGTGGAGCAGGACGATCTCTTTCTGATTCCCACAGCCGAAGTTCCAGTCACCAACATCTTTGCCGGAGAAGTGCTGTCCCTGGAGCAGTTGCCGCTCAAATATGTGGCTTACACGCCCTGCTTCAGGCGTGAGGCCGGCTCCTACGGCAAAGACACCAAAGGCCTGCAGCGGCTGCATCAATTCAACAAAGTGGAGATGGTGCGCTTCGTGGAACCGGAAAAGTCATACGCGGCGCTGGAGGAAATGGTGCAGGACGCCGGGGACATCCTGGAAGCGCTGGGGCTGCATTATCGAGTTGTGGAGCTTTGCAGCGGAGATCTCAGCTTCGCGTCCGCCAAGACCTACGACCTAGAAGTCTGGGCACCAGGCTCGGGCAAGTACCTGGAGGTCTCATCCGTGAGCAATTTTGAGGATTTCCAGGCCCGGCGCGCCAATATCCGCTACCGCGACAGCTCCGGCAAACCGGCCTATCTGCACACGCTCAACGGTTCCGGAGTCGCCACGCCGCGGCTGCTGATCGCGCTCCTGGAAACCTGTCAGCGCCAGGAAGGCGGTTTTGCGCTGCCCGCCGCACTTGCTGATTGTTTGCCCGGAAACGCAAGATACAAGCAGGATCAAGGTTGATTATGAACAAGGACATGGGTATCTTCGACCTCGTCTATGTGTTGGCCAAGCGCCGCAGATTCATCATTGCCTTCACGGCTCTGATCGCCATTGCCGCCATCGCCTACGCCATGCTGGTGCAGAAGTACTGGATCTCGCGGGCGGTGCTGGTGCCGGTGGCCGAGAGCAATGCGCTCAGCGGGCTGGACAGCGGCATCATGGGCATGTTCGCCGGCGGTTTGCTGGGCGGCGGTCAGGCCGATCCGGCGGTCGAATTCGTCAGCATCATGCAAAGCCGCACTTTCCGGGAGCGGGTAATCGAGAAATTCAAGCTGCTTCCCTATTTCAAACTGGACAAACTGCCCCCAGCCGAAGCCATGGAACTGGCTGTACTCAAGCTGGGCAGCGGCGTGACGCGCATCAATACAGACCCGGAAAGCAAACTGATCACCATCCGCGTGGAGACCAGAGACAAGTTTCTGTCCCGCAATATCGCCCAGTTCTACCTTGACGAGTTGCAGCGCTACCTGCGCCAGAACCGGGGCAGCAAGAGCAAATTGCAACGGCAGTTCCTTGAGGAGCAAGTGCGAATCACACGGGCGGAGATCGACTCCCTGGCCCTGGCCGTACGGGATTTCCAAAAGAGCAACCGCACCGTGGGGCTGGACGAACAGACCGTTGCTCTGATCACCCTTTACAGCAACAATATCGCCGAATTCTACAAGGCGGATGTCGAATACGAGATCGCCAAACAGAAGTATGAACCCGGCAATCCGCTACTGGAAGAACTTGCGGAGCGACGGCGCTTGCTGGCCGGCAAGATCCGGGAACTGGAAAACTCGGACTCGCAACTCTCGCCACGCTACATGCCGCAAATCGCCAGGATACCAGATCTGGCGCTGCGTTTCGCCCAGCTCAACCTGAACCTGGAGATCAAACAGAAGGTCTTCGAATACCTCTATCCGCAGTACGAACTGGCCAAACTGGAAGAGGTGCGGGATCTGCCCAGTTTCGACATCCTGGATCGGCCCTCGCTGGCCGGGCTGCGCTCCAAACCCAAGCGGGCCGTCCTGGTCTCCGTGGTCACCTTCGCGGCCTTTCTGCTGGCCTGTCTGGCTGCCGTGATCCTGGAAAACCTGCTGGTGGTGCACCGGGACAAGACCGAGCGCATCCTGAGCCTGTTCCGGCGCCGCAAACAGAGCGGGGAACAAACAGGGACTTGAACAAGCCAGTGCTGCTGCGGCTGCTGTTGGGCATTCTCGCGGTCTACACAGCTGTCGAGTTCTACCCTTTCAGCGTCAGCCTCTACTTTGTGCCGCACTATGTGGTGTTTGCGTTGTGCCTGATCTGGCTGGCACTGGATCCGGGCATTTCACTAATCGGCGCCTGGAACGCCTGGCCGGTGGGCTTTCTGGTTTTATGGCTGGGCTACAATCTGGCATCTTACGCCTGGGCTCTGGACACAGAGCAGGTGCTGCATTACAGTGTGTGGATCCTGCGCTATCTGGTAATGTTCCTGATCTTCAGCAAACTGTTTACCCACTACCGCTACCTTGAGCATTTCCATTGGTTTCTATTCGGACTGATGCTGTTGTATCTGGCCACCGCGGTCTGGGAACTGGTCACCTTCAATCATCTGCCGGTCTCGCGCCGCTACGGCGAGATCCACTATATGCCCTCGGGCCCTTTTTACCAGGAAAACCACCTGGCGGCCTATCTGCTTCTGTTCACGCCTTTCCTCCTGTTTGCTCCCCGCCTGGGGCAACGCAGGATCTGGAATTACCTCAGCGCAGCCGCGGTTCTGGTCCTGGTGGTGGTCATCACCATCCAGGGAGCCCGGATCGCGTTGCTGGCCCTGGGCGCTTTCCTGGTCTGGTATTTCTTCTTCCAACTGCGGTGGCGGCACAGATTTGTCCTGCTTGCCGTCCTGCTGGCCTTGTCTGCAGGGATCTACATGAAATATGGCAAAGAGGTCCGGCTGGTCTACAGCGTGCTGCAGTTTCAGGCCCAATCGCTGGGCAGCGAAGGCAGCTCGATCTACATGAGCAGCATCCAGATCCGCAAGCAGCTGGTGAGCGAGGCTTTCCACCTGGCCGCCGGCACCGGTTTCATGGGCGTGGGCGGCGGCAATTTCGAGCCCCGACTCAGCGGCGAGGCTGTCTTCCGCACCGCTGGTATCATCAATCCGCACAACTATTTGATGGAGTTGTTCGGCAACTGGGGCATCCTGATCCTGGCGGCCTTTGTCGGCCTCTACCTGCACTGGCTGCTGGGCCTCTGGCGCCTCTACCGGCGTACTTCCGGCCAGGAACGCCTGCGCTATCTGATGTATGGCGTCTCACTGCTGCTCTTTCTGCCGGTCTCCCTTTTGCCCAGCAGCATCCGCTGGCAATACTTCATCTGGATCTATTTCGCTGCCGTGAACGCCACCCTGCACACCAAAAGCCCGTTAATGACACAGGAAAAGCACGCATGAAAGAATTTCAACGCCTGGTCGACATCATCGCCCAACTCCGGGACCCGGTTGCAGGTTGTCCCTGGGACATCAAACAAACTCCTGAAAGCCTGATCCCCAACTTCATCGAGGAACTCTACGAAGCCGTGGAAGCCATCGAGGAGAGGGACAGCCCCGCTTTGCTGGAGGAATTGGGCGACCTGCTGCTGCACATCGTGTTTCAGGCCCGCATTGCCGAGGAGGGAGGATGCTTCGGCATCACCGAGGTGCTGAACCACATCACGGAGAAACTGATCCGCCGCCATCCGCATGTCTTTGCCGATGCCAATCTGACAGACGCCGACGCTGTGAAACTGAATTGGGAACGCCTGAAAAAGAAGGAGAAGGCCGAGCGCGTCAGCGTATTGGAAGGCATTCCCCGCGCCCTGCCGGCTTTGATCTATGCTCAGCGCACCCAGGAAAAGGCCGCCTCGGTCGGTTTTGACTGGCCGGACCTGGAGCCCATCCTGGACAAGCTGGATGAAGAGGAGGCCGAACTCCACGCCGCCCTGGCCACTGGAGACAACACCCTGATCGCCGACGAACTGGGCGATATGCTCTTTACTCTGGTCAATCTGTCCCGCAAATTGCACATCGATGCCGAGAGCGCCCTCAAGGCCACCGCCCGCAAGTTTCACCACCGCTTCCACTTTATCGAGGAACACTACCGCCAAAACGGAGCCGACATCCATGAAGCCAGCCTCGCCGAACTTGACGCCGTCTGGGATCTCGCGAAAAAAAACCGATAACTTCAAGTCCCTGCGCATCTACCTGATCGCGGGCAGTCTGCTGATCTTCGGCTTCTTCGCCGCCTATACCCAATTCCTGCTTAAAAGCGCCAAACGCGAGCAGGAATATGTACCCCAGATCTTTGCCCAATATATCGCCTACACGGATGGCTACCTGCGCCAGGCTGAGAAATACGCCCAGTTGCTCGGCGAACTCAGTTCCAAACACTTCGAGGCCGCGCAGCAATACAACTATGAGTCCGCCATCAGTTCCTACATCCTGTTTGAATTCATGCCCAAGAATCCCATCCCCATCATCATCACCGACACCAGCCTGGAGCCCCAGGTCTGGAATCAGGTGGGGGTTTCACCAGACAGCAGTTACGCCGATCTCTCCCCGGTCTCCAAACTCCGCCTCAAGTCCTTTTTGGGGCTGATGAACCGCACAGAGATCAAGGTGGACGACGAGGTCGCCAATTATGTCTATTACGCGCGCCCTACCTCGCTGCAGCAATTCATACGCAATATCGATTACTCCGTTGTGGTCACCGACCGCGACCGCACGCCCCAATACTGGCGTAACATGGATATCCCGGAAACTGTCACCTGGGACGAGGTCGGTCCCAGCGAGCGGCGACAGCTGCAAGAGCGCCTGCGCTCCATGTACGAAGTGCCACTGCGCCGGGATTCTCAGCACTTCGGCTTCATTTATTTCACCGCCCCAAAATCCCTATCCCGTATCCGCTACCTGCTCTATCTGGAGCTGGGCCTGGCCTTGCTCTTGATCGGATTCAGCACCTACGGCCTCTTCCTCATCCACCGTACCGAGAAGGATACGCTCTGGATCGGTCTGGCCAAAGAAACCGCGCACCAGTTCGGCACGCCCATCACCTCGCTTATGGGCTGGCTCGAGATTCTGCGCGAGACTCCGCCTGATGGCTTGACGCGCCCGGATCTGCCCAAGATCGTGGACCACATGACCACAGATCTCAACCAGCTCAAGGTCGCCTCCTCCCGTTTCGGCAAGGTCGGATCCCTCAATAAACTCCGTCCCACTGAATTGCATCACATCCTGCAGGAGATCGTGGACTACTTCAAGGATCGCCTGCCGCATCTCGGCTCGCGCATGGAGATCCATCTCATCTCGCGCATCGAGGGCGTGCAGGTCCTGCTGGATGCCGAGCTGTTCAAGTGGACATTGGAAAACCTGATCAAGAACTGCGTGGACGCCATGTCCGGCAAGGGCGGCAACATCCTGATCACCGCCACGCATAACGACAAGCATGTTTTTATCCACATCCGCGATGAAGGCAAAGGCATCCCCCGCAACCGCTGGAAACAGATCTTCGATCCCGGCGTCACAACCAAAACCCGCGGTTGGGGACTCGGCCTCAGCCTGGCCAAGCGCATCGTCGAAGAATACCACCACGGCCGCATCCGCGTCCTGGAAAGCACGCTCAACGAAGGCACCACCTTCGAGATCAAACTCCACATCGCCCCCGCCAAATAGGAGAAGCGCATGGAATATCTGCTCAGCTCTGCCCAGATGAAAGACTTGGACCGCAGGACCATTGAGGACTTTGGCCTCCCCTCCCGCCTGCTCATGGAAATCGCCGGTAAAGGCTGCGCCGACGTCATTTTCGACTATTTTACCGGCCAGATCGAAGACGGTGTCTGCGTCCTCTGCGGCAGCGGCAACAACGGCGGCGACGGTGCCGTCATCGCCCGCTGGCTACACAATTATGGCTGCGAGGTCAGCCTCCTGCGCTTCGGTTCCGGCCAGGTCAGTCCGGAAACCCAGGCCAATCTGGATCTCTGCGCTGCTCTGGGCATACCCGTGCTGCGCATAACCCGCCAATCCGATCTCCAGTTGGCGGAAGAACAGCTCCGCGCCAGCGGTCTGGTTGTGGACGCCATTTTCGGCATCGGTTTTAAATACCAGCCGGACAAATGGCTGCGCCAGGTCTTCGACACCGTCAACACTGCCGCCGCCTGCATCGTCGCCGTGGACATACCCTCCGGCCTGGACGCCGACACCGGTTTCTGCGTGGACGCCATCTATGCCGATGCCACCCTGTGCATCGCCAATTACAAACTCGGACACCTGCTCGGATACGGTCGCGAGGCCTGCGGTGAACTCCTTCTTGTCGACCTGGGCATCCCTCCGGCCTTCTATGACGACTTGCCCGCCGCCCTACTCTTCGAAGAGCAGGATTTCCGCCCACCCCTCCGCGGAGCGCATTTCCACAAGAACGACTACGGCAAGGTCTATATCATCGGCGGCGTTCCCGGCTACACCGGAGCCACGGTGCTGGCCGCCCAGGCAGCGTTGCGCGCCGGTTGCGGCTATGCCTTTTTGTTGCATCGGCCAGAACTGGCCCCATTGTACGCTGCCAAACTCACCGAAGCACTCTGCCAGCCCATCGCCCAGGGCAAAAACGATTTGCCGGATGCCCGCGCCTTGCTGCGCCAAGTGGCAGAAGCCGACGCCGTGCTGATCGGACCCGGGCTGGGCCGCGACGCTTATGCGCTCAAACTGCTGGAGATCCTGCTCAAACAAGTCAAGATCCCGCTGGTGCTGGATGCCGACGCCCTCAACCTGCTTGCTGAACAGCCCGAGTTACTGAGCCTGATCTCCCGGCCCAATGTCCTGCTTACGCCGCATTGGGGCGAGTTTGCCCGCCTGGCTGCCATCGACAAGGAAGACCTGGAACGCGATTGCCTCACGCCGCTTAAGCGTTTCGTGGCGGAACACCAGGCCCGCGTCCTGCTCAAGAGTCACTTCAGCGTCTATCACGATCCGCGCCGCACCCTGGTCAACATCAGCGGCAACGACGGCCTGGCCACCGGCGGCAGCGGCGACGTCCTGGCCGGCATCATCGCCTCCTTTTTGGCTCAGGGCCTGGAAATCCCGGACGCAGCGATCAACGCCTCCTATCTTTTGGGCCACACAGCCGAGATCCTGGCCCACAGCCGCCAAACCCCTTCCATCCTGCCATCGGACATCATCGCGGCGCTCTTTGTGCAGGAATCAGATTTGGAAGTATGAAAGCACGGCTGCTGGCTCTTCCGGTGCTGGCACTGGCGCTCATGGCCTCGGCCTGCCCCGGCTCCGGGAACAATCCACAATCTCAAGGAGAAACCATGGATAAACTGGCACAAATGGACACCCCCGTTTTCTGGGCGGAAGGCCATCCCGGCAAACTGGACCGTGAAAACTGGACCATAGAGGTGACCGGCGCCTGCGAGCGCCCGCGCAATTTCAGTTGGGACGAACTGCTCGCCCTGCCCCAAACCGAGGCTGACGGTCGCCTGACCAGTGTCACCCGTTGGTCCGTGCGCGGCGTCTGGAAGGGTGTGTCGCTCTCTACCCTGCTAGCCGAAGTGGGCATGAAACCTTCCTGCAAATTCATCCGTTTCTGGTCTGTGGGTTTGGTCTACGACACCTCCATACCCCTGGGCACCGCGCTGCGCCAAAAATCCCTGCTCGCGCACAGCTTCGACGGCGAATACCTCACCGAGGACTACGGCGGCCCCGTGCGCGCCTTCATCCCTTATCTCTGGGGCTATAAATCCGCCAAGTCCGTGGTCAAGGTCGAACTGATGGAATACTACGTTCCCGGTTACTGGGAGCAGCGCGGCTACACGGACAGCGGTGAGATCGAGGCCGGCCCGGTGCGGGACATCAACGCCGGAGGCGAAATCAAAGCGATCCCCGGCGGGGACGAAGTCAAGTTCTGAGCCATTCCTCCGGGAGCGCGCTTGCGCAAAATTCCTTCCTCCGGGGCTCTGGCGGCGTTGCTGGTCATGCTGCTCAGCGTCATTCTGGGCATTGCCTCGCGCCGTTGGGGACCATATCTGCCTGGATTCATCGCCCGTTATGCCGGAGACACTTTTTGGGCTCTGGGTTTCTTTGCCTTTTTCCGTCTGCTCTTCCGGCAACGCAGTCTGGCCTGGGTTGCCGCTCTGACCCTGATCTGGTCATTCATCGTGGAATTCAGCCAGTTATGGCATCCGAAATGGCTGGAGGCTCTGCGCGCCCATACAGCTGGAGGCCTGATATTGGGCTATGGCTTCCGCTGGAGCGATCTGGCCTGCTACGCCGCGGGCTGCGTTCTGGGCCATTCTCTCTTCACATTTATCCATTGGCGGTTATCTAAAAATACCAACCGATCGTAAGAATCTCACGCAAAGACTCTTTTTATCATATTGGAATTTGTCTCAACCGGATGGCAAGTTTATTTAACGGATGCAATCCAGAATTCTTTATATCCAGACACAGTCCTGTCCAATGAAAAAACCTCCCCGACGGTCTCCCTGGCTTGCCATCCCAGCTGTCGGCGCGTCTCTCCCGGCAGGTCCAACCATTCCTCCACAGCCACCGCCAGTGCCGGTGCGTCGCGGGTTGGGACGGTTTTCAGCGCTTGTGGGAAGAGCCCGCTGAACCAGACCACGTCCGTGCTCACGCAGCAGAGTCCGGCCGCCAGAGCCTCGATCAGGGACAGCGAGAAGGACTCCGAGAGCGAGCTCAGCGTGTAGACATCCAGGGCCGAAAGGATTGCCAGAACGTCCCGGCGTTCGTCCAGCAGGTGAAGGCGCCGGCGTTCTTCCGGGTTCAGTTCCGCCAGCTGGGATGCGAAGTTTTCGGGCTTCAAGCCCCGGCCCGCCGCCACGAAATGCAGGCGCGGATGCCGGCGTAGCAGCAGACAAACGGCGCTCAGCAGGGTCGGATAATCCTTGTCCGGATGATTGCGTCCCACAGCGCCCACCACGGGATCCTCCGGCCCGATGCCCAGCTCCTGTTTCAGGCGCAAACCGGCTTCCCGGTCCCGCGCGAAGTCCCGCAGCTCGATGCCGTTGTGGATCACCACGGACTTGCGGCGCGCGTAGCCCAAGCCTTCGTGCTCGGCGCGCACGGGCTCCGAGACATAGGCAATGCCCCACGCCAGCCCGGACAGCCAGGCGGTGAATTGTATCCGCAACCGCGAGCTTGGGGATCGCGCGGCATAGGCCGCGGCGGAGTGGTGCACTGCCCAAAACAGGCGCTGCTGTCCCAGGGCCAAACCCTGCAGCAGGCAGGCCAGCAGATTGCCGTGATACATCCAGCCTTGCAG
>CAYXEF010000053.1:13853-17789 GCA_964463825.1 uncultured Candidatus Cloacimonadota bacterium
GTCGCGCACGGTCATGGCGCGCTTTTGCCAGCTGTGTTCCCGGCCCACCTGCGCGATATGTTCACGCAGCCTTTGATATTCCCGCTCCGCCGGCAAATGGGTCAGCCAGTGCGTGAGATCATCCACGGAGTGCGGTATGGCGTAGCCGATCCCCAGTTCCATCGCGATCCTGCCGGAACCATCGTTCTGGTTGGCTACGAAGGGCAATTGGTGCTCGACATAGTTGAAGATCTTGTAGGGGGTGCCATAGCGCCGGTAGTCGCAATCCGGAAAGTAGCTGAAGGCGTATCTGGCCTGGCTCAGGAGTTGCTGCGCGGGCTCATTGACCAGATGCAATATCTCGATATTGGGGCGCAGCCAGGGACCGTAATAGTGGGCGTTCTGAGCCCAAACGCCGCGCGGGGTGCAGATCTTGAGCCTCAGCTGCGGCAAGCCCGCGAAGGCCTGCAGCAACACGCTGAGGTCATACAGCCCGGGGTCGCAATTGCCCACGTAGACGAAGTAATCCTGTTTTACTGCGGCCGGCGCGGATCTGACTTCCGCCCCCGCGTAGAGCGGGAAAAAGGGGATGTCTTTACGCAGCAGCCTGAGTTTGCCGTAGATCAACTCGTGGTCCGGATGTGGAAAGAAAAAGGCGTCCAGATAGCGGTTGAAAAACAGCAGTTCCCATTGATGGAAGAGCTTGGCATATATAGTTTTGACGGGGCCAAAACGGCGGTGCCCGGGAAAGGCCCAATAAAGGTCCCGGTAATAGAGTCCGATCGGGATCCCGTGCTTTTTGGCCAGAGCGAAGAGCCGCAGATCCGTCAGCGGACGCGTGGGCAGGTGATGCGGCTCGGTCAGAGGCATGGGCAGAGTGTGGGCTTCGCTGTAGAGGAAGTCGAAGACCTCGCCGGACCGCAAACGCTGGTCAAATTCTTTGATCAAGGCCTGGCGTTGCGCGGCGCGGCCGGAGATGAAGAACACCTCGTAGCCGATGTCCTGAAAGGCCTGGCGCATTTTGCGCGGCCGGATCTCGGTGGCAGCCACGGAATCCTCCAACAGCCGCCAGGGGATGTGCATCACGCAGCGGCGCTTCATTTCAGCGCCTCCGCGTAGGCGGCTTTGGACTTGGCTAAAACCGCTTCCAGCATATACTCCGAGCGCAGCCTGCGCGCGGCGTTTGACGCCAGACGCCGCCTTTCCTGCGGATTCTTGGCCAGCCAAAGCAGATGAGCGACGAGGCTGTCCAGGTCCCCGGGCTGGGCAAAGAGCGCTTCTTCGCCCTCCGCGAACAGGCCCCAGATGCCCTGGCCGCGCACGCCGATCACGGGCAGGCCGGCATACATAGCCTCGAGGTAGACGATGCCGAAAGTCTCGCTCCAACTGGGCAAGGCGAAGATATCGAAGTCGAAATAGAGATTGCGCACCACGGCGGGCGGCAGCGGCGGCTGGAGCAGGACCTGGCCGCCGAGCCCCAAAGACCGGATTTGCCGCTGGAGTTCGTTCTGCATAGGCCCGCCGCCCACGATCACGGTCCTGGCGGCCAAACCCTGCTCCGCCAGGCGTTGCGTGGCCTGGATCAGCAAATCCAGACCCTTGCTGGCGATCAGATTGCCCACAGCGAGGATCTTGACACAGTCGGGTCCCAGCCAATTCCGGATTTCCTGCAGCGCGGGATTGTCCTCGCGCCGGATCTCCGTGATGCCGTTACCCACGCAGGCCACGGCCGGATCATAGGGCCGCACCGCCTCCGCCAGATTCTGGTTGACCGTGAACACGCGGTTCCAGCCGCCCAAAGCCTTGGCCAAAGTGCGCCGGTAGATGAAATTGCTGGCGCTTTTATTCATCAGGCCGGGCAGGGTCTTGAGATTGTGCAGGGTCAGGAATTTGGGCGTCGGATCCCGGTCCAGCCAGCGTTTGAGCGCGTACAGCGCCGGCAGGTGGGCAAAATCGTGCACCTGGATCAAATCGGGACGCCAGCGCCGGCAAATGCGCCTGATGCGGGGCAGGGCGTAAAGCACGAAAACCGGCAGCGTGGAAGGGAAAAAGCCCGGCACTTGGGGAAAACGCAGATAATCCACCTCGCGCGCCCCTTCCCGCCAGCGCCTGTGGGAACAGGCGCCGGGATAGTCCCAGGCGATCACCCGAATATCGTAATCTTTGGCCAGTTCCTCGGCCTGCGCTTGCACAAAGGAGCCGCGCACCGGATTTTCCGGACTGGGATACAAAGCGCTCAGCAGCAGCAATCTGGGCTTCAACGCCGGCCCTCTTTCGGCCTGGGCCGCAGGCTGTTGCGCGCCAACTGCCATAATTCGCTCCAATCCTCGCGCCGCGGCACCAGATGCGCAAACAGGCGCCCCTGGCTCTGTTTCTGTTCATAGAGCAGGATCACAGCCAGCCACAAACAATAGCAAATGCTGGAGGCCAAAGCCGCACCCGCGATGCCCATCCCGGGGATGAGCAGGAAGTTCAGCCCGATATTCAGAAGCAGCGCCAATAGCGGCACAACGGTGCTGACCAGCGGGAAGCCCTTGCTCCAGAGATAGGTGTTGAACAGCGAGCCCAGGCTCAGCCCGAAACTGGCCGGGATCAGCCACAGCGTGGAATAGTAAGCCCCCTGGAACGCCGCGCCGTAAACCAGGCGGATGACCGGCTTGCCGATGAGCGCGAAAACGAGGTTGGCGACACCCAAAAAGACCACGAACACGATGAAGATGCGCCGCATCAGGATCCAGCGCCGCAGCTCGTCCGCCGTATCCGCCAGTTTGACCAGTAGCAGCGAGCCTACCATGTTGGCCGCGATCTGCAGCAGATCCACGATATGCGCGGAAAGCGAGTAGATGCCCACGCTGCTGTATCCGGTGAGGCGTTTGAGGATCACGATGTCCGCCCGGATCAAGAGCAGGATGAACAGCGAGGAAAGAAAAGCCCGCACTCCGCTTTTATAGGTGTCCCAAAGGAAGGCCGGACGCAGGCTGGACAGTTTCAGCTGCCGCGCGTAGCCCGCCAGATAGGGCAGCGTGATCACCAACAGCGAGCCCAACAGCGCCAGCAGCACGGCATAGAGCCGGTTGGCGCCGGGGACGAAGAGGTAGGCCAGGCCCACCAGCGCGATGATCGCCACTTGACCGACCACCTGCAGCACCGCGTTGAATTTGACCTTGTCCAGCCCCAGAAAGACCATCCGCAGCTGATTGGTCAATTGGGAAAAGGCGATCAGGGCGATGAAGATCCACCAGCCCGCGGGACTGAAACTGAAGGAGACCAGCCTGTTCAGCCGGGGCAGCAGTGCCGCCCCCAGGCCCCCCAGCACGGCCAGCTCCAGCGCGAAGACCACGAAAGACCAGGTGTAGAAAGCGCTCAGGCAGCCCTCGTCCTTGCGCAGGTAGTAAGGATAGGTCTTGCTGATCCCCAGATCCAGCGCCATCCAGGCAAAACCCACCAACGTGGTCAGATAGCTGTACTGGCCCTTTAGTTCCACGCCCAGATAGCGGGTGCAGATGATGCTGGTGACAAACATCAGCGCCATGTTCAGCACGCGGAAAGTCCCGCTCACCAAGACATTGCGCGTCAGATTGATCCCGGCCATGCGGCTCCCCGCGCCGCCTGAACGGCGCTGCTTATCGATTCCTGCTGGATTTTGCTCATCGTTTCCATGTTTTGCCGCGCACCATCTTGTCAAGAGTTTTGCTCGCGGCAAACGTTGCGCGCAGAGGATTGGACCGCTTTGGGATCGCGCCCGGCAAGCCTGTCGCCTCAACCGCGTCACGTGGATTCATGTAACTTATTGCCGCAGATTGAATTACAGAGTCAGGCCGGGTTCCGGCGCCGATCCCCGCTTGCCCCATCCCGGTTTTGGCCTCTTAATCAAGTGATAATCAAGCCTTAATCAAGCCTTAATTATTAACGCTTGATTAAGGCTTGATTAAGACTTGATTAACGCTCCGCGGCAAG
>CAYXEF010000054.1:0-3473 GCA_964463825.1 uncultured Candidatus Cloacimonadota bacterium
GTCTGGATCTCTGTCCCGATTTCACGTCCGTGCTGCCGGGCCGCGAAAGCAGGATGTTTATGAATCTGGAGAGCCATTTTCCACAGGCCTGCGAGTTTGAGCTCGAGTTCCCGCACACGGACGGGGTCAAACTGGCGCAACAGCGTTACCAGGTCAGTCTGGAAGCCTTTGCCCGCCAGCATTTTCTCCTGTCTTTCAGCGCGGAAGCAGCCGCTGTTTTCGCACCCCAAGTCAGGATCGTAGCAAAGCCCAGGCAGGAACGCCTGATCGAGTTTGCACGCCAGCCCAGTCTGAGCATCCCGATGCTGGGCTCACAGGCCCAGGCTGTGGCGCCGGATGGCTTCTACCTGCTCAGCAGCCTCTATTCGCTGGTTTTCCAGCAGGAGCGGCAAAAAAACTGGGGTTACTTCCAGAGCAGGTACGGCACGAACGTGAATCTCAATCCGCCCCAGATCGGCTTACCCTACAGCGACGAATTTGAGAATCTGGATCCCGTCCGCGCCGAAGTCTTTGACCTCGGCCACGCCAACCGCCTGGAATTGACCTACTCCAGCCGCGCCTGGGCGGGCTGTGAATTCACGCTGATCCACACCCTCTATCCCTGCGGCCTTTTGGAATATGGCATCCGCGCCCTGCAGTTGCCAGCGGGCGAAAATCTGCGGGCAATGCTGATGATCGGTCTGGACAGCTCCGGTTTCACCTATCAAAGCGGCGGCAACCTCATCAGTCTGGAAGCAGATCTGCCGGATGTCACCTTGCACGAAATGCTGCCTCTGGATCCTGACAGCAATTGGGTTTACTCGGGGACCAAGGCCGCCAGCGCCGCCGTGATCTGGGCTCCCGGGGAAAGGATCAGCCTGGACCGCTGGTGGCTGGCATGGGAAGTGGATCTGGCCAAGCTGCGCGGGCAGGAGACACCGGAATCGCCGCCACTGCGGATCTATCTGGACGTGTTCAAAAACGCGCTGCAGGTGGGCAGTCTCGCCCTCAACCTGGTCACCAGATCCGATCGGGTCCATCCCACCCTGGATCTGATCGCCAACCACGGCGATCCCTCCATCGGCACGAGCCTGGATCTGGAACTCATTCTGCGCCAGGACAGTTATCTGCAGGGTAGCGCCCGGATCTTCACTTCATCGCGGGGCCTGGTGCAGGAAGAGCGGATCACGCAGGGAGAGAAACGGCGGAACCTGGACTGCAAATTCGCATTGGAAGGCGGCGAGGCGCTGGAAACGGTGGCCTGCGAGCTGGATCTGCCGGTCTACCAAGTCCGGCGCGAACAGCTGCTCTTACGCTCATCCGGAGAACTCACCCGGGAGGTCATAGAGGCGGAACATGGCCCGCTGTTGGTTCTGGACAACGGCTGCCTCAAGTTTTCAGCCGCTTCCAGTGCCCGCCAGCCGGGAATCGTTTCGCTCGTCCATGCGGGCCATGAGTGGCTGGAAAGCGGCTACCCTGATTTCGGCCCCAGGGGCACCTACAACCCCTTTGTGGGCGGACTGACGGTGCGGCCGCAAAACATCTCCCTGCCGCATCTGCAGGAGGAACGACACCAGGCGGAGTTCAGCGCCCTGCGCGATAACTGGGGCAATTGGTGGTCGGGGATCGGGATCGAGACCCGCGTCGAGAAATTCAAAGCTCTGCGGGGCATGGTTTTCCGCCAACATTACCTGACCCGTCCCGGACTGCCGGTCCTGGCAGTGCAGACCGAGATCGTCTCCTCATACGGAAAGGCGGAATACTGCGTGTTGCCGCTCTATGCCTTTGTGGTGCCGGATCGGGACATCAGAAACGGATTTATCCGCTTCCAGGACGAAAATGGCGCCTGGCGCGATTACCACGCCGGACGTGAGCCTTTCTACCATCGCAACAATGTGCAGCATACCGTAGTGGGATCTGCTTCTCTGGCAACCAGGATGCACCTGCTCAGCCCACGTAAGGGCTATCGCTTTTACCAGATCACCCCCGAGATCATGATGCAGGGAATCTATGCGTACAGCGAATTGTTGGACGCCACGCCGCAGTACTTGCCGCCGCTGTTTCTGATCTGGAGCGATCAGGAGCTGCGACATGAATCCTGCTCCCAGCTCCTCGCGCTGAGCTTTGCGCAGCCCGCAGTGCCAGCGCAGCCGGCCTGAACCCTCCACCAGCGCTCCCCAGCTACCACAGGGCAAGGTTTTCAGCCGCCGATTTCCTGCGTCGCCCCGGTTATCATTGCGGACTCACTGCGGACTCATTACGGACAAAGTCCACAGTGAGTCCGCAGTGAGTCCGCAATGATAACCGGAGCCAGACAGAAAAGGATTGACAAAAAAACCGGCTTCGGGTTCGCATATTTGCGGCAAGAAGAGATGTTGCCGCATTGACGGGCACTCCGCCCGGCACAAGGAGTCGAGATGTCTGAGTTTGTTTCCGCGGCGGTTGCCGCCTATCTGGGCTGGGTGAAATCCTCTCCCATCCTTTCCGCGATGGTCCAGTTCGCCATCCTGGGCACACTGGGCGAGATCATCTCCAAATGGATCATCCAGAAGAGTTTCCGCTATCCCTTCACGCTGCGTTTGACGCTGTGGAAGATGGTCGTCTGGGCGGTGCTGGCGGTGGGCATCAAATACGCCTTCAAGGGTTTTGTCGGTTATGTCGGGTATCTGGAGGGGCACGCCATGCTGCCGGCTTTGGGCAAGTTCGGCCGCGCTTTGGCGATCTCGGCCTTTATGAACCTGCAGTTCGGATTGCTCTTGGTCCTGGCGCACCGGTTGCTGGACAATCTCGGCGCCGGCCAGCAAAACTGGAAGGGATTGAACAAGAGTATTCTCTCCCTGCTCTGGTTCTGGATTCCGGCGCACACGGTGACCTTCATGCTGCCGGAAGACTGGCGCATCGGGCTGGCCGCGCTCTGGTCGGTGATGCTGGGCCTGATCCTGGGTCTGTTCAACCGGCGTTAGTTTCTTTATCCGCCAAGGCGCGTCATGCCAGAGAAGCAGTTGCCGGCTCCGCTGCTGATCCCCGCGCTGGCCTGGTGTTTGGGGATCGGGTTGGCGCGCAATCTGGGCTGGCCCGGCTGGGCGCCGTGGCTGGCGGCTTGCCTGCTGCTCACCGCGGCTCTGCTCTTCAGCCGGGCGCGGATCTATCTGCTGCTCTCGCTCTGCCTGGTGTTGGGCGCGCTGCGCTGGCAGGTTTCGGAACGGCCTACCCAGCTGGATCTGGTTTTGAACGAGCGTGGCCACATCCAGCAGGAGGCGCGCTTTGAAGTCCGCAAGCTGCTTTCCCGGCAGGGCTTTCTCCACGAGATCCGGATCCGGGAACTGGCTGGTTTGCGCTTGCGGGAACCGGTGCTGCTCTACAGCGAAACCGGATTAGATCTGGGATCGGAATACCGGGCGCTACTGGAGATATTGCCCGGCAAACAAGATCCGGTGCTGGATACATGGCCCGCGAGGCATCGCGCCTATGTCCGGCAGGGCCTGCAGAAATTG
>CAYXEF010000054.1:3573-16910 GCA_964463825.1 uncultured Candidatus Cloacimonadota bacterium
CTGTTTGGCGCGCTGCTTTCGCGGCGGGGCGCGGAGCTGGCCTTTATCCTCCTGACCACTCTTTATGCCGCGCTCAACCATTGGTCGCCGCCGGTGTTGCGGGCCTTGCTGATGATCGGGCTGCTGGTGCTGGGACGCTGGCGCAGCATTCCCCTCGGCGGACCGCAATTGCTGGCTGTGAGCCTGGTGGCGATCACTCTGGCGAGCCCGGCGCAACTTTTCGATGCGGGTTTGCAGCTGTCCTTTATCTGTGTGGGGGTGATCCTTTTGGCTGTGCCGCGCAGAGTCTGGATCAGCGAACGCCGGGTGCCCTCTGAACGCCTGAGAAAGCCACTGAACCGGGCTGTGGATCTGCTGCTGATTAATCTGGCCGTGAGCGTGGCCATCCTGCCTGTTACTTTATATCACTTTGGCACGGCGTCTTTCAACGGGATCGTGGGCAACCTCCTCGGCATTCCGCTGATCGGGGCACTGCTGCTGGTCAGTTTCCTCGTTCTGCTGCTGCCGGGCGGCAATTTCGTCAGCGCCGCCTACATCGCTTCCTACCGGGTGTTGTTGGATCTTTTTGAGGCCTGGTCCGGCTGGGTGGCGCGCCTGCCTTTTTATCTGGACAACCGCTGGCTCTCAGGTTGGCAGCTGGCGGGGGGAGCGCTGCTGGCTCTCTGCGGTCTGCATCTGCTGCGGCAATTGCGCTGGAACCGGCGCATTTTGCCTGCGGCGGCGCTGGGCCTGGCCTTGCTGATCGTGCCGGATTGGCTGAAACACGACGCGGGCGGCATCCATGTCTTTGCCTGCGGGACGGCGGATTGCATCCTGGCGCGCTTTCCGGATGGTGACCAGCTATTGATCGACAGCGGCCCGATGTACTACAACGCCACACAAAGCTGGGCTCAGCGCAAACTGCTTCCCTGGGTCAAACGCAAACAAATGGGGGATTTGGACTGGATGGTGCTCACGCATTTGGATGTCGATCACTCCGGAGGTTTCGAGGATATCGCCCGGGCTTGGAAACCGCGGCATCTGATCGTATCGGACGAGATCACGCGCGACGCCAGATGGCGGCAATGGCAGGACGCCGGATTGCTTACAGGGATCACCGTCCACAGCGTGCGGGATACCGTCTCTTTTCAGCTGCGTTCTGCGCGGCTGAAGTTCCTGCATCCGGCTGCGGATTTCCTGGCCGCGAGTTCCAACGCCGGTTCCCTGGTCTTCCGCTTGGATCATGCCGGCACGAGTTATCTCTTTACCGGGGACGCGGATATCGAGGCGGAAGAGCATATGCTGAGCCGTTTTCCGGAGGAGCTTAAAGCCGACTACCTCAAGGCCGGACACCACGGCAGCAGAAGTTCCAGCAGCCCAGCCTTCGTGCGTGCCGTGCTGCCCCGTGAGGTCTGGATCACTGCCGCTCCGCGCAACCGCTGGGACTTTCCCCACCCTGAGCCGCTGGCCGCCTTCCGGCAATATGGCGCCCGGATTCGCGGCACCGCGGGAGGCAGCATCTATCACTCTTTCGCGAAAAAAGATTGACAGGCGGAGCGAGGCACAACTTTGCTGACTTTATGAAACTGAAATCGGACCCCCAACCATGACCCGCCAGACCGCGAAAGCCCTGAATCTGCCCGCCGTATATGACTTGATCGAGGCCCCGGGAGCCTGGCTGGATGAGGTTAAACAACAGGAACTGCGCCGGCCGGGGCTCAAACTGGCCGAGCTGAAGGAGCGCTACGCCCGCCTGGCCACTCTGATCGAAACCCTGCGCGGTCGCGAAAGCGAGCTCCGGACTCTGCGCGAGCTGCTGGCCCACATCCCCAAATGGGCGCCGCCCGCGCGTCCCGGCACCCAACCCTGGGCGGTGCACGAGTGTTTCCTGCTCAAGGAATTCCTCTATCACTACGGCCGGCTGCTGGCCTATATCCGCGCCCGAGGCTGGATGGACCAGTTCCTGCTGCCAGATTTGGAGCAGGTGTTCAAATTGCTCGATCCCGAAGCTGGCGGTTTGCCGGCCTTTCGCGTTTCGGGCTCCTATTCGGAGAAACTGGCGCGGATACTGGTACAGCGTCTGGAGCTGGGCAACCGGCTGCAACATGCCCGGGCGCAGTATCTGGAGGAAGCCAGGGCCGAGCTGCGCCTGCCCCAGCTGCTGGAGGAATTCGTCCTCTCCCGCACCCAGACCGAGCTGGCGGAGCGCATCCTGCACTCGCCTTTTTATATCCTGGCTTCGGAGAGCGTGGCCAACCTCAGCTTCATCCTCGCCGACGATGACAATTGCCTCGAATTGAAAAAACAACTCAGCTTGCTGGCGCAACAACAGGAGAAAGAGGAAAGACGCGTCCTGCGAGAGTTGAGCCGCCAGCTCAATGCCGAACTGCCCCGGGTCAAAACCGCACAAAATGTGCTGCACCAGGCCGGCTGGCGCTTTCTGCTGGCGGATTTTGCCCTACGGCACTCGTGCTGCCTGCCTCAACTTGGACGGAGCCGGCGCATCAGGATCCAGGGAGCCGTCAACCTGCCTCTAAAACTGCATCTGGAGAGCTTGGGCCGGCATTTCCAGAAAGTGGATTACGACTTCGACCGGCCTGTCTCGCTGCTCACCGGACCGAACATGGGCGGTAAGACCACAATCCTGAGAACCGTCGGCCAGTTCTGCGCCCTGGCGCGGCAGGGAATCCCTTTGCCCTGTGAGAAGGCAGAGATCCCGCTCTTCGATCAGATCTGGTACAATCAGGAAGAGACAGAATCCAACGCCGACCTCAGCAGTTTCGGCCGCGAAGTGGTCTCTTTCACCCAAGCCCTGCAGGAAGAAGGATTGACTCTGTTTTTGCTGGACGAGTTTGCCCGTGGCACCAATCCCGCCGAAGGCGGGGCGCTTGCCTCGGCCGTGCTTAGTTTTCTGGCCACAACACGGCACATGTGCGTGGCGGCGACACACTTCACGGCGCCTGCTTTGCTCGAAGGCCTGGCGCATTTCAGTATCGCCGGAATCGACAGCCAGATCCTGGACCAAAAAAGCCACCAGTTGCTCAGTCCCACGCAGCGGGTCAAAGCTCTCAGCGAGGCCATGGATTACAAGCTCAGGCGCTTGCGCCGCAATCAGGCCCCGCCGCTCTGCGCGATCCGGGTCGCTCGCGTGCTGGGCTTGCCGGAAGCGATCCTGAAACATCTGAAGGATCTGGATCAATGAGGACCCTGAGCCTGCAGGAAGCCAGCCAGATCACGCTGGAGATCGGCCGCATCCTGCTCCAGAGCGGAGCCGCCACCAACCGCGTGGAACTCATGATGCGCAAGATCTGCGCCGTGACCGGCTACACCCACACCGAATCCTTCGTCACGCCCACCGGCATCTTCCTTTCCGTGTCCGACAGCCGGGATCAGGTCATCACCAGCATCAAACGCATCGAAAACCGCCGCATCGACCTGGGCAAGATCTCCCGTGTCAGCCGCCTGATCGGCAATCTGGAAAAGCAGTTCCTCGAAGACGGTTCCTGCCACATGAGCGCGGCGGATTTTCGGGCCGAGCTAAAGCGCATCGAGAGCGAGAAAGCCTATCCCGGCTGGCTTACGACACTCTGCGGAGGCCTCACCAGCGGCTGTTTCTGCCTGCTCTTCGGCGGCAGCTGGGCCGAGTTCGGCGTGGCTTATCTGGTCGGCGTGCTGGTCAGCCTCTCGCTGCGGCTGCTGTCCGGTCTGCAATTGAACAACTTTCTTCTGCACATCTTCGGAGCCGCGCTGGTGGTGTCTTTTGCCAAGATTCTGGATATCGTGGTGCCCGGCATCAAGTTGGACAACATCATCATCGGCGGCATCATGCTGCTGGTGCCGGGACTGTCCTTCGTCAATGCCATCCGGGACACCATGAGCGGCGACCTCGTCTCCGGTACCGCGCGCGCCGTGGAAGCCCTGTTCATCGCCGTCGCCATCGCCACCGGCAGCGGCGTGATGCTCAAACTCTGGGCCTGGTGGGGGTTTTGAGATGCAGCCTTTCGACCATCTGACCCTGATGCAGTTCATGTGGGCGGCGCTCTCCATCCTGGGCTTCTCCATCCGTGCCAACCTCAAGGGCTGCAAGATCCTGTTCCTGGCTTTGGGCGGAGGCCTGCAATGGGCTCTGTATCTGATCATCCTGTTTTTCTCCGGATCGATGCTGTTTTCCGTGTTCGGCGCCACCATCCTGGTCTGCATTTACGCTGAGGTCGTGGCCCGGGCATTGAAAATGCCGGTCTCCGTATTCGTGATCTGCGTGATCATCCCGCTGGTTCCGGGGCGCACGCTCTATTATGCCATGCAGGCCTACATCGCCGGCAATTCCGCAGCGGCTTCGGAACATGGCTACAAACTGATCCTGATCTCCGGCACCATCGCCATGGCCATCGCGCTCGTGAGCAGTGTCACTAACATCATTTACCGCCTCATCAACCGTTTTTAGGAGCCCCCCCATGTATAAATCCGCCAAACAAAGCGGCCTCGAACAGCGCATTCTGCGAACCCTGGAAGGCAAGCCCCTGCAGGCCGCGCAACTGCTCTTCAGCGACCCCCAGCTGCAAGCCATGCAGGAATATGCCAACATCGTCTCCATCCGCCGACTCGGCTTCAACGACCATGGCCCGGTGCACATGCGCAAGGCCACCCTCAACGCCATCAAGATGTTCAAATTGCTGAACGCCGCCGGCATCCAGATGAACCTGGAAAAAGAGGAGGCCGGGACCGCCGAGGATTCGCTGACCGGCGTGATCTTCGCCTCGCTGCTGCACGATCTGGGGATGTCCATCGCCCGCGATTCGCACGAAACCATCTCCATCCAGCTGGCCCTGCCCTTTATCGACCGCATCCTGGACAGCATTCACAAACCAGACGATTATATGGCCAAGACCGCCATCCGCTCCATCGCCATCGAAGGCATCTTCGGCCACATGGCCTCCCGGCGCATTCACTCGCTGGAAGCGGGCCTGGTGCTCATCGGCGACGGCAGCGACATGGAAAAGGGGCGCGCCCGCATCCCCACCATGCTTTCCAACGAACCCCGCGTCGGCGACATTCATCGCACCTCAGCCGGCGCCATCCAGAAGGTCCGCATTCAAAAGGGCACGGAGAAACCAATCGCCATCACCGTGGAAATGAGCGCCTCGGTCGGCTTTTTCCAGGTCGAGGAGGTCTTCTTCCCCAAGATCAACATCAGTCCGGTCAAGCCCTACATCGAGCTCTACGCCGGCGTGACCGGCCGCGACCTGCTCCGTTATCTCTGACACCGGACCAGGCCCGAAACAAACCCCTAAGGAGAACGTCATGACCAGATGGATATTTGCAACAGCGCTAACTCTGCTTGGTTTGGTTTTATCCGCCCAGACGACACCCCAGTGGCTGTGGGTGCGGGGAATCGGCGGCTTGGGGGGCAGCAACGCCATCGCGGCGGACGCGGCCGGAAACGTCTGGGTGACCGGATCATTCAGGGGCACGCTGTCCCTGGATGGCATCCAGCTCAGCAGCTTCGGCGTGGATGATGTCTTTGTGGCCAAACTGGACGCCGACGGAAACTGGCTCTGGGCGGTTCAGGCGGGAGGCCAGTATCCGGACCATGGGCTGGACATTGCCATCGACGCAGCGGGAAACTGTTATGTCGCCGGATTGTTCCGGGATACAGCGGTCTTTGGCGCCACCACGCTGGTCGAGGCGGGCGACCTCTTCACCGATGCCTTCGTCGCCAAGATCGACGCGCAGGGCAACTGGCTTTGGGCCAGGCGTGCTGGCGGCATTGGCATAGATGAGGCCAGAAGCGTGGGCGTGGACGCCGCGGGTTATTGTTATCTGGCCGGAGTGTTCGGCTTTGCGGCTGATTTTGGCCCTCTCTCGCTCACGGCGGGGGACTCGCAGGATATCTTCATCGCCAGACTGGATGCGCAGGGAAACTGGCTCTGGGCGCGTCGCGCCGGAGGTTCGGACGCCGATTACGCCAACGCCCTCTGCGTTGATGGTGACGGAAACAGCTTTGTCACCGGCGGCGTCCGCATGACGGCGGATTTCGGCCCCTTTTCGCTGACCGTGGTCAATGGTTACAGTCCCGACATCTTCGTCACCAAGCTGGATCCGGACGGCAATTTCCTCTGGGTCGCCCAAGCCGGCAACAACAACATGGATTGGGGCGACGGCATTTCGCTGGACAGCGCGGGAAATTGCTATGTGAGCGGAAGCCTGTGGGGGACGGTGAATTTCGGTGCAGTACAGGTCACCGGCGCCGGTCTGTTCGATCCTTACGTCGCCAAACTCGATCCCGGGGGCAACTGGCTCTGGGTGGCGCGTGGAGGAGACTACAATTTCGATTACGGCAAGGGAAACATTGCCAACAGCGCCGGCTATAACTATGTGACAGGCAGTTTCGGCATCCTGGCCTGGTTCGGAACGATCAATCTGCAGGGCTGGTATAATGACGATATTTTCGTCGCCAAACTCGATCCGCAGGGCGCTTGGATCTGGGCTCTCGCCGCGGGCGGGACATTGGCGGACGACGGCAAGGAAATCGCCTTTGACGCACAGGGCAACAGCTATGTGACCGGCGATTGCTGCGATTACGTTACTTTTGGCTCGATAATCCTGCAAAACTACAGTTTCTATGTCGCCAAAATATCATCCGACGGCACCGCAAACGCTGATCCCGTCACGCCTGATCTGCCTTTTGTCAGTGTCAGCGCGCGGCCCAATCCCTTCACCTCAAGTCTACAAATATACTGGCAGCAGAATGAAAACAGGCCGGTCGAAGTGAGCGTATACAATATCCGGGGCGAACTGGTTGCGCGCCGGAATCTCGGATTCAAGGCCCCCGGCGAGCATCAATTCAGCTGGGATGGCACCGACCTTGAAGGCCGCCGGCTGGCTCCCGGAGTGTATATCCTGCGCCTGGCCTCAGGCTCGCAGAGCCGGATCCTCAAGATTTTGCGCCGGTGATGAAGCAAGCAGCCGTGGTGCTGCTTGACGCAGGAACAGTAAACTGGTCCCCCGGTCAAGCCCGGCATGCCAAAAGGTGTGCCTTGTGATGATTAGTTGTTTCTGGCCCCGTATAACCTGACAACACAACAATAGACAAGCCCTTTCTTTGCGCAGTTACATTGCCGCACTGCCTCTCCTGACCCGACTCTGACGCACAGAGGCAACACAGGAGAGACACAGCAGGGCAAGAGCGGCACTCCGTGAGGCGCGAGCCAGGGAGTATGATCTGAGACGCCCCCAGCGTTTTTTGGGAGTCGTCGTGCTTTTGTCCGATAGCAGCAGAGTGCGGAGACAAGATCGGCTATGACCCGAAGCGGGAATAATCCGCCCGGGATTTTTCTTGACACTAATGGCCGCTTTGCAATATGGCTATGATATCTTAGCGACCGCTGTTATCGCGACCGCATGGAGGTTCCGATGTTCCGTTCACTTTGCTGTATCGCCGTCCTGGCGTTGTTTTCCCTCACGCTTACAGCCCAATTCAACCTCACCCCCAATCCCGCGTCCCTGGCCTTCTCGACCGCGCCCGGCCAGTATGATTCCCGCGTTCTGACCATCGGCAACGGCGGCGCCGAAACCGAGCAATACTCGCTGCTGGCCCATCCCCCCTCCCTGCTGGCCAATCAAGTGGGCTATTATCCCCTGGATGCCGGTACCGCTGATCTGATCGGCGGCGGCGCGGGAAGCTTTACCACTCCCCGCTGGTCGGAAGACCGTCTGGGCCGGCCGCAGGGCGCCGCGCGCTTTTTGGGCGGAGCCAACCACTTCGACACTCCGGATTACGGCCTGGCGAACAATTTCAGCCTCAGTTTCTGGGCCCGGCCCCTAAACAATCAGACCATGTACGCGCAAACCTACTACAACATCGCGATTTACACCAACTATCTGTTGTGGCCGGATTGGTACGATTACGGCCCCAACGGCGGCCTGGGCATCGCCCTCGGCCAAAACGGGATCATGGTCATCGAACACGCAGCGGCATACATGCCGGTGCTGCTCAGCTATTCCGCCGATCTCTCCGGCTGGAACCATTATGTGATCAAACTGACGGCCCAGGTGCCCCAGCTCTATGTCAACGGTAGCTTGGTGCGGACCGGCATTGCCAGTCAGAAAAGCTACACCCGGCTCAGTCATATCTACGGCGGTTCCAGCTATGGCTACTTCAAGGGTCACCTTGACGAACTCTGTATTTACAACACCCCCCTCACTGACGCGCAGATCCAGCAATCCTACCAATATACGGACCAAAGCCGCTTCATCATCCTGCCCCGTACCGGGGAACTCGATCCCGGCCAGCAGGACCAGCTGTTAGTGCGGATGATCGACGGAACGCTGGGTCTGGGCACACACGACTTCACGCTCTCGCTCTGCCAGCAGGGATCAGCGCCGCTGTTCCTGACGCTTCCGGTCACCGTCAACGTTTCGGGGCTGGCCATCCCGTTGCCGCCGGACGCCCTCACCGTGACGCTGCTGCCCAATGGCGACACGCAGCTGGATTGGCTGCCCGTGACGCAAAACGAAAGCGGCGGCGCCATCAGCGTCAGCAGCTACCGCATCTATGGCGGGGACGATCCCTCCCGGCCGGAGCTATTCGCCTGCCTGGGCTCCACCGTCTCCACCAGTTTCACCCATCCCGGCACCGCCACCCGGCACCGTTTCTACAGCGTGGTGGCCTTCATCGAGTAGCGGCCTGAAGATTGGGTTGTTGGGCTGGAGGCGCGCGGAAGCGTGTCCGACAAAAAAGATTGACGGATGTCCGTGCGGGGATTGTATAGCTTTCAGACACTCTATCTCAATCAGGGAGACACAATGACAGCAATCAGAATTGCACTGTTACTGCTACTGGTTCTGGGCCTGAGTTGCGGTTGTTCCTGCAACAAGGGCCAGGATCCGGACACGGATTCCGAGCCGTCCACAGCCAATCTGCCAGCCGGCAAAGCGGGCGATTTCGCCTTCCGTCTGTACGGCCTGATGGACAAGCCCGGCAAAAACATCTTCTATTCCCCCTACAGCATTTCCTCGGCCATGGCGATGGTTTGGGGCGGCGCCAAAGGCAACACCGCCGACCAGATCGCGCTTGCCATGGGCTTCGAACTGCCGCCTGAGGAACAGCACGCCGCCTTCCGCGACCTGCAAAAAGCGCTCAACGCCATCGGCGACCGGGGCAAGGCGGAACTCAATATCGCCAACGCCCTCTTCGGCGCGGACAAGTATAAACACCTCCTGCTCGAGGACTATCTGGACCTGCTGCGGGAGACCTATGCCAGCGACCTTTATTCACTCAACTTCGGAGATCCCAAAGGCACGGCGAAATTTATCAACGACTGGGTGGAGAAAAAGACCAAGGACCGCATCAAGGATCTGATCAGCGAAGACGACATCCGCGGCAGCAACGACGGCGTCGTCCTAGTCAACGCTATCTACTTCAAAGGAAACTGGCTCAAGCAGTTCGACCCTAAGGCCACCTTCCGTGACACCTTCTATTCTTCCTCCCGGAAACGCGAAGCGGAGTACGCCCGTCCCGTCGACATGATGTATCTGGAAGGCGATTTCGCCTACGCCGCAGTGCCGGGCTACCAGCTCCTGGAATTGCCCTACGCGGAGAAGGACCTGGCCATGCTCTTTGTGCTGCCGGACGAGATCGACGACCAGAAGGCCAAACTGACCCAGTCCGCCTACCGCGAGTGGCGAGACGCGTTGCAGGTGCAGGAAGTCAAGGTCTACATCCCCAAATTCAAGATTGAACACACGCTGGAGGGCCTGTCCGGCAAGCTGAAGGACATGGGGATCAAGGACGCCTTTGATGCCAGTTTGGCCGATTTCACCGGCATCCGCGAGCCCGGCGCGGCCGACCTCTATATCATGGATGTGGTGCACAAGGCCTTCGTCGAGGTCAATGAAGAAGGCACCGAAGCTGCCGCCGCCACGGGCGTGGTGATGGCCACCAAAGCCGCTCCGGTCAAGCCGATCCCCGTGTTCCGGGCTGACCGGCCCTTCCTCTATATGATCCTGCACCGGCCCACGGGTACCGTGCTGTTTCTGGGTAAATTGCAGGAACCGCCGAAGTTGTAAACCTCTCCTGGCGTCGGGGGAATTCCAGGATGGGGTGGCAGGCTCAGGACTGGAAAGATCCAGCCAGGATGCGTTGTTTGACATCCCGGTTCACGGCGACGATCGTATCAACGTCAGGAGCCGGGGTGTTTTTTTGTGCCGCCACCGCACGCGCGCAGATGGCGTGGATGTCCGCAAAGCCGATCGTTCCCGCGAGAAAGAGTTGCAGGGCCGCTTCGTTGGCGCTGTTGTACACTGTGGGCAGGATCCCTCCCTCGCGCGCGACCTCCAGACCCAGATAGTAGAGAGGAAATCTCCGGGGGTCGATGTCGCAAAAAGTAAGCGGCGGCAGGGCTGTCAGGTCCGTCTGCACCAAGTTCGAGGACAAACGCTGTGGATGCGAAAGAGTGTACAGAATGGGTAATTTCATGTCCGGAACGCTGAGTTGGGCCAGCAGCGAGCCGTCCACGAACTCCACCAGGGAATGGATCACGGACTGCGGATGCAGCACGGCGCCGATTTTGTCGTAGGGCAGGCCGAAGAGCCAATGCGCCTCCATCACTTCCAGTGCCTTGTTCAGCATGGTGGCGCTGTCCAAAGTCACCTTGGCGCCCATCTCCCAGTTGGGGTGTTTGAGCGCCTGTTGTGGCGTGATTCGGGCAAAGTCCTCCAGGGGCAGATCCCGGAACGCGCCGCCGGAAGCGGTGATGTGCAGCTTGCGGATCTCGGCGGCAGGGCGGGAACCGAGGGCCTGAAAAATGGCGCTGTGTTCGCTGTCCACGGGTAGCAGTTCCACACCCTTTTCTTTGATTAAAGGCATCAGCAAATGCCCCGCCATCACCAGGGATTCCTTGTTGGCGAGGGCGAGTCTTTTGCCCCTGCCAACGATCGCGAAACTGCTGCGCAAGCCCGCCGAGCCGCTGATGGCGTTGAGCGCGATATCGTAGTCCTCGTTGCGCAGGACGGAAAGCAACTCCGTCTCGCCAAAGAACACATTCTGATGCGGCGCGGACAGGCGGATGGCGTTTTTGTCTCGATCGGTAATCCCGGTCAAAACGAGGACAGGGATATCGAAATCCAGGGCGATCCGGAAGAGTTTGCGGTGATCGGTATGCGCGGAGGCGATCTGGACAGAGTATTTCTGCGCCTGCTCTTTCACCACCTCCAGGGTCGAACTGCCGATCGATCCCGTCGCCCCCAGCAGGGCGATCTTTACCATCTGTAATTGAGCGCCAGGCGTTGCGAGGAACCCAGGGCGTCCGGAGCCCCGGCGCGCCAGGCGTAATCGAGCCCCAAACCCTTCCAGCGCACACCCAGTCCGGCGCTGAAGGAATCGGCGTCCCAACCGGCCAGTACATTGAGCGCGGGAATGGGCTGCACCGCCAGTCCGGCGTGCAGATCAGCGCTTAAGATGCCGGCGGAGAGCAGGGACGCCTCGCCGCGGTCTTCCGCGTGGACTTGCGCCCGCAACGCCAGATGCACGGGAATGTCCCGCTTCAGCGGCAGAAAATCGTAGCCCAGTTCAAGGTCCAGATTCGGCAGGGCGGTCTCGTGGTTGCCGTTTTCCCAGATGATCTGGGTGGAGAAGAAATCGCGCAAATTGGCTCCGGTGGAAAGGCCTTTCCCCGCCTGCCAGAGCAATCCCAGATCGGCGCCGAAACCCAGGCCCCAATGCTCCGCCAGGTTGCGGTAAGCGAGTTTGGGCGTGAGACCCAGATGCAGCCGGTCGCCCCAGGAACGCGCCAAACTGCCTTGCAGGATGACGTCGTTGTTGCTGACGGTTTTCCAGACCACGGGCCGGTTCTCGTTGCTAAGCGTATCGGCAGGATTTTCCAGCACGGTCAGTTTGATGCGGTTGACGGCCAGGTGATTGATCTGTAGGGAAGCGCGGGTTTTGTCCCCCAGGATCAGCGAAATCTGATTCTGTTGCAGCAAGCCCTCGAAATGCTCGCTGCGCATGAGTTCCACGCCGTTGTCACCCTCCAGGGCGAGCAGGGCCGGATTCCACCAGCCGCCGGCCAGGGAGCCGGTGTAGGTGAGGCCGGTGTTGCCCATGGCCTGATTGAGCACGCCGGGCGCGAGTTGAAAGATCTCGCCGGCATATTTAGTTGCGGCCAAAGTGGCGCCGCTCAGTAGCAGAGCCAGGAGAAGAGAGGTTTGTTTCATTGCATACACCTGTGTTGACAATATATCCGGGACCGGACTTAAGTAAAGGAAATAATTCCGCGCCGCGATAACGCGCGTCAATCGAAGAGGTGGGGATTATCCTCGATGAACTGGTCCTTGAGCCGCCAGAAGGAGGCCGCCTTGGTGCTGTCCCGTTTCAGGTAGCGATAGCCGATGATGGAGACCAGCAGCGCGCCGATGGCGTCGATCACCAGATCCTCCATGGTGTCCAGCACGCCCAGCCGGGTGTCGAAATAGCCGTACAGCTCCTCCAGATGGCGCGCCTTCTGCATGTTCATGCCCAGAGTGGCATCCACGCCGAATTCGAACAACTCCCAGGCCGTGCCCACCAGCATGGAGAAGCAAAATGCAAACAGTGCCAGGAAGAAGGGGCTCAGCCGCTCGTGAATATGCCGGTCCTTGTTGATGGTGTAGATCAAGAGGAAGCCCGCGTAGCCGATGAAGGGCGCGGAAACCAGATGCACGATCAGATCCCACCAGTTCAGGTGGTAATAGAAATTGAGCACCTCACCGCAATACATGGAGGCCAGGGCGTAGAGCAGGACCACGATCTGGAACAGGGCGGGGATCTTCACCAGCTTGTGCCGCCGCATCCATAAAGGAGCGGCCAGCAGCAACAGCGTCAAAAGGCCATTTACCGGCACTTCCCATTGTTGGACCTGGACGCTGAATCCCATCACCACCAGGGTCAGCAGAATGAAGAAATAACGGAACAAGGGTGGAACAACTATCCTCTTCTGGCGGGTAAACAACGTCACAAAGAGGAACATGGAGAGGGTGAGCAGGGCGATCATCAGCAGACCCAAATCACCCCGCAGGGCTATTTGCACGACAGAAAACACGCACGCGGCCACACACGCGTACCAGAGATAGACCTCGATCGCGTCCAGGCTGAGCCGGTGGAACAGTTTCTTCATCGCGGCAGGATTCTCCATCATGGTTTCACCAGCCCTGCGGCTTGCGGGCACATGCAAACCAGACCGCAGTCAAGGCCTGGCGCAGGAAGAATCCGGCGCAAAGATGGAACTGCCAGTCCTGGTCCGCAGGGCGCTTGATTATTATCCCACATTATTCATCTTCCGCGTTCCAACCAAAATGAGCAGGGCTTTGTGTCAAGTTTTTTT
>CAYXEF010000055.1:0-6161 GCA_964463825.1 uncultured Candidatus Cloacimonadota bacterium
TCCCACCAGAGTCCGGCCTGGAAATCGCCGTCGGTGGGATCGGCCGGCTGCCCGCTGATGGTGATGGGTCCAAACCGGCACCAGGTGGGATACACGCCGCTGGTATTGGCGGGACCCGTATTGGTGATCGTCTGTGTCCATTCGGTGGGTGGGAAGGTGGCACTTTCGAAGCTTTCGGTCACTTCGACCGCGTTGGGATCAGGAGATTGCCAGGTGAGAACGGCAGCCGTTCCTTCGGTATTGACCTCCGCTTCCACGGTATGCGGGGCATAGGCGATCTCGTTGAGGACGATGTTGCCCATATTGTAGTTGGTACCGCCGACGTTGATGGTGCCGGTGGCGGACGTGTAGCCCGGGGCCATGATCACATAGGCATAGGAGTTGTTGGCATAGACGCTGGGGAAGCTGAAGCTGCCCGCGGCGTTGGTAGTGCCATCATAATTGGCATAGCCGGCCAGATGCACGCTGGCGTTGGCGATGCCGGCCTGGGTGTCACTGGCCAGGACCATGCCGCTGACGTTGACGGTGGCCATCGGTGTCATGTTCACATCCAGGGTCGTGGTCTGGTCTTCCAGGATGACGGCCTGCTGCGAGGCGTTCTGGTAGCCATAGACGCTGAAGTTCACAGTGTAGGTGTTGGGCAGGATGTTGTTGATGGTGTATTGGCCCTGGGCGTTGGTGACAGTGCCGTAGCCGCCAGTGGCGAACTGCACCACCACTCCTTCCAGAGGCGCGTTGCCCACTCCGGTGACCGTGCCGGTCAGATGTCCCACACCGCCGGGGATGATGTAGAAGGTGGTCTGGGCGAATTGTCCGGTGTTGGTGCCGCCGGTGGCGGGAGGGTTAAGCGGATCGTAATCCACGCTGTCCGAATAGATATTGCGGGCTCTGGTGGCCGGCGTGCCGGTCTGGGCTTTGAAGTAGTTGGTGGATGAGTAGTATTGGGTATCCATCGGCCGTTCGAAGGTGAGCACCAGGTTTTCCCCGTTCAGATAGAGATAAGGATTGTTGAAGGGGATAGTGATGGTGTTGGAGCCGGTGGGATAGTTCAGGGTTCCGCTATAGACCTGGGTGTGGCCGGTGACGGGGATCCAGCCGCCAGAGAGGTCGGCCAGGGTGGTGGTGCCGATCCAGACGTTGGTGGGCATGTTCAGCAAATCCTGGGTGAACTGGTTGTAGATCGCCAGGCCGGTGATGGTGCCGATGGTATTGCCCAGTTCCGCGGGATAGATCAGGTATTGGTGCAGGGAATTTTTGTAGTACATGTCGATGGGGATGCGGGCGGTCTGCGTGCCGTTTCCCACCGTGTAACCAAAGACGCCGGCGGGTTGGACGACGATGTTCAGCGGCGCAGTCTGGTTATTGGTGGGGACGGAATCGCCGGTCAGCACGACTTCGCCGAAGATGGCCATGGCTCCGGCGTTGGCGGGGGTCCAGGCGATCTGGAAGTCCTGCTCGGCATTGGGATTGAGCAGCACGCCGGGCACCGAGGCCAGTTCGGTCGTCCCGCTCATCAGTTTGACGGTGTAGGCTGTGCCCTGTTGCGGGTCAGTGCCCATGTTCTTGACCCTGACGATGTAGGTGGAGGGAGCGCCGGCCGTGGGGGTGACATTGCCGTTGATGGAGAGCGCCGCGAGGTCGTTGCGCAGGATTGGCAGCATATTCGAGAAGGCGGCCACACTCTGGACGTTGTTGGTGAATTGCGCTTTCACCGCCCACTTGTAGTTGCCGTCCGGAAGCGTCGCCCAGGCTGTGTCGGCCAGGGTGGTATCCGTAATGGTGTTTGCGGTGAGCAAGGTCCAGGAGGTTTCGTTGTTCTCGTTGCCTTGCGTGAAGCGCCAGACCTTGTAACCGGTGAGGACGCGGTAGTCGGTGGCGGAGGCGAGGCTCAGCGACTGGCGTTCAGTCCTGGCAGTGTGGGCCTCAACGACGGCTGCAGGGCCGGCTTTGAGAGCTGCCAGTTCAGCGCTCTGGGCAGCTTCCCGCTCGCTCTGGCTGCGCAGCAGCGCAGGGCTGATAACAGCGGCGGGCGGTGCGCTGCGGGTGAGGTCGGGACCGACATATACATCGTCGATGTACCAGCCGGCATAGGAGACCACGGTAGTGGCGTACCACTCGAAGCTGATCTCCACGTTGCTCTGGTTGGCGTAGGCAGTGAGATCGACTGTCAGTTCCTGCCAGGGCATGAACTCAGCCAGCGCGCTGCTGCCCCAGACCGTGGTGCCGTTGACCTTGATCAATCCGTAATCCCAGGTGTTGTAGCCATCCATGTAGTGCCAGAGGCTGATGACGGGATCGGCGATGCCGGAGAAATTGAAGGTCTTTCTGAGGTAGGACCAGCCGCCGCAGTTGCTGTAACCGCCCTCCAGAACGGTGCCCCACATGCCGGTTCCGCTGTGGGCAGTGGGCGGGGGAGCGTCGACATAGGTATCGATATCGACGTAGTTGGCGACATTGTAATCGTCATCCCACTGCCAGTCTCCGAGGGGATTGGTCCAGTTGGAAGTGGGCACCCAACCGCCGTCGCTGGCTTCGAAATCATCTAAGGGGCCACCACCGCCACCGGCTCCGGGCGGGCGCCAGGTCAGGTTGACCTGCACGGGGTTGGTGTTGACTGTCGCCGTTACCTGGCGGGGCGGAGTCGCCGCTTCCAGCAGGGTCAGGGTGCCCATATCGTAGTTGGTGGCGCCGACGTTGATGGTGCCGGTGAGGATCTGGTAGCCGGGCAAGGCAATGGCATAGTTGTAGCTGTTGCCGGAGAGGACGCCGGTGATGTTGAATTGGCCCTGGGCGTTGGTCGTGCCGGAATAATCCAGCGGACCGTCCAGAGTCACTTCGGCGCCGGCCAAACCGACGGTGGGTTGGTCGCTGCCGACCACTGTGCCAAACACGTTCACAGTGGATGAAGGGACCAGCATGATGTTCAGAGTGGTGGTTTCATCCGCCACCAGGGTCACAGGCAGGGTCTGGGTCTCGTAGCCCAGTTTGGTGGCAGTGACCGTATATTGGCCAGGCAATACGAAGGGGAAGCTGTAGGTTCCATCGGCTGCCGTGGTCTGATGCATTACGTTGGCAGTGCTGAGGGCAATATCCACCCCCTCAACGGGATTGCCGCCGGAGGTTACGGTGCCGTTCAGGCTGGCAAAGCCAGTGGTCACGAAAGTGAAGGATGTCTTGGCGAAGTTTCCGGAAAGCGTTCCCGCCGCGGAAGGAGCCAGGGGGTCGTAGGTCACAGAATCCGAAGTTAGTTTACGGCCTCTGTTGGTCCCGATGGTCTGGGTCAGGAAGTTGTCGTTGGAGTTGTAGTATTGGGTGTCCATCGGCCTGTAGGCATAGAGCACCAGGTTGCCCGCGGTATAGGTAAACGGCGTCTGCAGCGGGACGGTGATGGTGTTCAATCCGGAGGGGAAGTCGATATTGCCGTCATAGACCAGTGTCAGGTTGCCCGTGGGCAGGATCCAGCCGCCGGAAAGGTTGGTCAGGTCAGTCTGGCCCAGCCAGAATTTACAGGGCATATTGGGCAGGTTGGTCACGAAGTTGTTGTAGAAGGTCAGGGCCGTGATGTTCCCATAAATGTTCAGTTCATTCTGGAAGTAGAGGGCTTGGTGCAGACTGTTCTTGTAATAGAAGTCCAGGGGCAGGCCTTCCACCAGGTTGCCCTCCCCCACGGTGACCATGATCGAGCCGGCGGGTTGGACGCTGATGTTCAGGTTCGGGCTTTGGTCATTGGCAGGATTGACGTCCCCGGCCAATATGACTTTGGCATACAGCACAGCCGGTCCCTGAACGGTTGGCGTCCAGGTGAGGGCAACCGTGGCCGTGTCATCGGGAAGGATTGTTACACCGGGGCTGGTGGCCAATTCGGTGTCGTTGCCGTCGAAAAGTTTGACGGTGTAGGTGCTTTGAGAGGCCGTTCCCCAGTTGAATATGGAGGCCGAGTAGGTCGTCGCGTTGCCGACGGAAGGAGTCGTATTCCCTGTCAAAGCTGTGCAGGCCAAATCGTTCGGAGCGATTGGCTCGAAGCTCACATCGTCGACATAGATGGTTTGACCCGCTGCGGTGCTGGCATGCTTGAAGGCGATGTAATGCCCAGCGCCTGTATAGCCGGTCAAAGAGACGATGTACTCGTTCCAGTTGGCCACCACATTCAGGTCCTGGATCTGGGTGAAGGTGGTCGCGTCTGTGGGATCGGTCATAACACCAACCAGCAGGTGATAAGCCGCGCTGCCCTTGCCCCAGAATTTCACACGCACAGCATTCATGGGAATAGTGCCGGCAAGCGGAGGCGCGATCAGCATGGCGATGGTATTCACGTCCGTGGGATTGTATAACGCCACGCAGTTGGGCGTGCTGTGGGGTGAAGTGGTGACCGTTTTCACATAACCCGTGGTCACCGATGCCTGGTAGATGTAACTCCAATCGATGGGCAGGGCGGGAATGGTGACCGCGTCGAAGTTCTGGGCATAGGGCAGGGTGTAGATGGTGGCGTCGATGCAGGTTCCCGTGAGGGCTACAGTGTGGGTGAGTCTGTTGCCGCGGTTATCCGTGATGGTGATGGTGGCTGTGTGTGTGCCAGCTGCAGTGGGATTGTAGCGACCCACGAAAGTGATGTTCTGGCCGGTGATCAGGCTAGCCGGCAGCGTGGGCAGGTTCTGCAGCGTGAAGAAGGGATTGCCGGCGATGCTGATGCTGTTCACGGTCAGGGTGCCGCCGCCGCCGTTGACGATGGTGAAGGTCTGATTGTGAGTGGTATTCATCAGCACCGTGCCATAGTTTTTGCTGGCGGGACTGACGATGAACAGTGGATCAGGGCTCAGCGGGGTCATGTGGAAGCTCGTCCTGGCAAAGGTGCCTGAAAGCGTCCCGGCGGCGGAAGGATTCAGCGGATCGTAGGTGACAGAGTCCGAATACAACTTGAGCGCACGGTTGGTCCCAATGGTCTGAGCCTGGAAGTTATCGCTGGAACTGTAATAAACCGTGTCCATGGGGCGGTTGGCATAGAGCACCAGGTTGCCGGAAGTATAGGCAAAAGGCGTCTGCAGCGGAATCGTGATGGTGTTTTGCCCGGACGGGAAATCGATATTGCCGTCATAGACCAGGGTGAGACCGTCCGCGGGCAGGATCCAGCCGGCCGAGAGGTCGGCCAACTGCGTTTGCCCCAGCCAGAATTTGCAAGGCATGTTGGGTAGGTTGGTCACAAAGTTGTTGTAAAAACTCAGCGCCGTGATGTTGCCATACATGTTCAATTCGGTCGGATAATAGAGCGCTTCGTGTAAGCTGTTTTTATAAAAGAACTCCAGCGGCACGCCCTCAGCCAGGTTGCCTTCGCCCACCGTCACCACCATCACCCCGGCCGGCATCACGGTGATGCTGAGATTGGGAGATTGGTCATTGGTGGTATTTTGGTCCCCGGTGAGGAAGACCTTGGCATACAGCGTTACCGGACCTTCCACGTCGGGGGTCCAGGTGAGCGGAACCTGCACTGTGGCGCCGGGGGCGCAGCTGACTCCGGCAGCAGTGGCCAACTCAACGTTACTTGAATTGAACAGCTTAACCGTGTAGGTGTCTTGAGCCGCGGTACCCCAGTTAAAGACAGAGGCGGAGTAGGTGGTAGGATTGTTCAAGGTGGGTGTGGTATTACCGCTCAAAGCCGTGCAGGCCAGGTCGTTTTGGGCGATGAGTTCGATGGTCACATCGTCAAAGTAGAAAGTCCTGCCCGTTCCGCCCTGACCGTGGCGCATGGCGAGGTAGCGGCCGGTGCCGGTGTAGGAATTGAATGGCACGGTATATTCCAGCCAGGCCGTGGTGGGCGAAATCGTGCCGACCTCGGTGTAGGTGGAAAGGACAGCGGGATCTGTCATCACACCAAAGGAGAGGGTGTAATTGGAGCCGCCGCCCTTGACCCAGAGCTTCATGCGCACGGTGTTGGCCGGGATGGTCGTCGCCAGTTGCGGCGAGATCAGCAGCAGTTCCGTGGTGGCGACCGTGCCGTTGTACATGCGGACGCAGTTGGGCGCGCTGTGCGGTGAGGTGACATAGGTCACGATCACCGCGCTTGCGGCTCCCGGAGGCTCGATCAAACCCTGCCAGTCGAAGGGCAGTGCCGGAGCCGTCACGCTGTCGAAGGCCTGGATGTAGGGCAACTGCGTGATGGTGGCATC
>CAYXEF010000055.1:6261-16896 GCA_964463825.1 uncultured Candidatus Cloacimonadota bacterium
GAGCCGTCACGCTGTCGAAGGCCTGGATGTAGGGCAACTGCGTGATGGTGGCATCACCGTGGGTGGTGAAAGTCCAGACCGGACAGTTGGGCGCGTCTCCGAACTGGTTGTAGGGCACAATCTTCCAGTAATAGGTCGTGCTGATCTGCAGATCCGGATCGGGATTGTAGCTGGTGGCATCGTCCAGATCCAGATTGTTTACCACATTGGTGGGCGGATTGTCGGTACCCAGATACAGACGATAGCCGTCAGGCCAGATATTGCCGGGTTGCCAGCTGAGCATGGCGGTCGGGGGCACCTGAACGGCGTTGTCCAGAGGAAACACAGCCACGGCCGCATCGGGAGCGGTGGTGGTGGCCGTGATGAGTTGGATGTTGGCCCGGCTGTAGGTGCGGGTGCCGGTCAGGTCCGAGGGAAAGGACGCGTCCTGTCCCTTGTAAACCGTCATGTAATTGGTGCTGGTGGAGGTATAACGGAAGGTGGGATAGCCTGTGGGCAGATCTCCGTCCCAGTTTTCGAAGAGGAATTCAATGTTCTCATTTCCGTTCCAGGGAAACGGCGTCGTGAAAGTGATGTAATGCCAGCCACCTCCGTTGTAGGTAAGGGTACCTTGAAACAGCTGGGTGAAGTTTGTGCTGCCGGGATAAGTGTTATCTGTGGTTTCATAGACCGCGGCAGTGGTGTGGCGGGCGTAAACGCGCTGGTCGGCCATCTCGTAGGTGGCCGGCGTGTTGCCGATATAGAAACCGATGCCGATGAAGTTGGCGGCATTGGTGAGTCCGGCAGCGTTGATCTCTGCCTGGGTGTAGATGATCTTGCTCCAGCTGTAGTTGTAGAGCCCGTAATAGGGCGCCACGCTGGTGGCGGAAGTGCCGGTGCCGATGGTATAAGTGTCGGCCAGGGCTATTGCCGCCACAAGAAGGAACAATGACAGGGCAATGAGTTTTTTCATCTCGACTCCTCTTATAATCTGTGTTTGTGGATTTGAGTGCTTGTGTCGCAGGTTGGGATTGGCATCTGAAGGATAGGGAAGCAGGTTCGATTACTCCTCCGCGCCTTCCGGAATATCCGGGGGCTGGTAAATGCCTCCCGCGTGGGGAAGCCCGGCGTCGCAGCAAACGCCCGCACTCGCGGTCCCGAGGAGGACCGGAGCATGAATCGCATGATCTTCTCCCTGCTTGTATGTTTCGCCTGCCGTGGCTTTGCATCTGCGGTACCGGTGCCGGTCCGGCAAGAGCGGCAGACCTTGTCACATCACCATTTGCATGGTGATACCAACATTACGGCAAAGCCAATTATTGTAAAGTTCTTTTTTCTTGCAAGCGTGAAACCAGCTTGCTCCTGTCTGGCGCCTTGTCTGTATCCCACCGGGAAACTCCCCTAATGCTTCCCCTGGGATGCAGGGGAGGCACAGCAGAGACACAGGGGAGGCAGACCGGATAGCCGCCGGGGCCGAGTTGGCAACCCGGATCCAAGCTGAGGCGCAGAGCGCATTTTTATTGACACGATAGCCCCGGTCAAATCCGATGTCCGCAATGAAACATCAAACCGCGTGGGTAAGATAACATGCGTAAAAAGTGGAAGCTCATCGTCATCATCGCCGTCGTGCTGGTCCTGCTGATCCTGGGACTGCGCCGCTGCGGCAAGGCAGCCGTGAACAAGCTGGCCCAGGCCGGCTCGGAGCAGAGCTACACCGTGGCCCGGGGTGACATCGTCTCCCAGATCGAGATCACCGGCGAAGTGCGGCCTCAGACCGTGGTGGCGATAAAGTCCAAGGTCTCGGGCAAGATCGTCAAGTTCTACGCCGACGAAAACGACTTCGTCCGCCTGGGCCAGATCATCGCCGATATCGAGCCAGATTACAATCAGGCCAACACCCTGTTCAGCACCAAAGCCCAACTGAGCCGGGCCGAACTCCGTCTCGCCAACGCCCGCAAGGATCTGGCGGATAAGAAAATCCTGCTGGACAGCGATTACATCTCGCGCGAGATCTACAAGGCCGCCGCTGACGAACTCAGCTCCGCCGAGATCGATTTTCAGCAAGCCACGCAACAGTATGAGATGATCCGCGATCTCGACGTGCCCGGCAAGGTCACCCATGTCTACGCCACGGCCAGCGGCGTCGTCATCCAGCGTGGCGTCAATGAAGGCGAGATGGTGCAATCCAGCCTCACCAGTTTCGGCGAAGGCACGGTGGTGATGAAAATCGCCGATCTTTCGCGCATGATCGTGGCCAGCAACATAAACGAGGTGGACATCGCCAAATTCAGCCTGGGACAATCCGCCAGGATCAAGCTGGACGCCCTCCCCTACGAGGATTACGAAGGCCGCATCGTCAAAATCGCTCCGGCGGCCACGCTGGAAAACAACGCCAAGGTCTTCCCCGTGGAGATCAGCATCAACGCCACCGGCCAGACCGCAAAACCCGGCATGACCGCCGCCGTCACCATTACCGGCGAATCCCGTGAAGACGTCCTCGTCATCCCCATCCGGGCCGTGTTTTCGGACAACAAAAACCAGGATGTGGTCTATGTCCTGCCCAAGTCCTCCGCCCAGCCCGGTGCAGACAGTAAAAAAGCCACCTCGCCGACTCCGGTGGCCACGCCGGTCAGATTGGGCGCCAATGACCTGCTCAACGTGGAGGTTATCTCCGGCCTCAAGGTTGGCGACGTGATCTCGCTCACCGAGCCGGCGGGACAGAACAATGCCATGCAAATGATGATAAGGTGAAGGTGGGCGATGATCGAAATCAGAAAACTCTCCCGCAGCTTTGGCCCGATCAGGGCCGTGGACGATATCAGCTTTGCCCTCTGCAGCGGCGAGATCGTCGGTTTTTTGGGGCCCAACGGCGCCGGCAAGACGACCACCCTGCGCATGCTGGTCGGATATCTGCAGCCCGAGGCCGGCGAGATCGAGCTGGACGGCGTCAGCATCTTCGCCGATCCCCTCGCCAGCAGTGCCAGGATCGGCTATTTGCCGGAGCATAACCCGCTTTATGACGAGATGAGTGTGCGCGAGTTTTTACGCTACATGGGCGAATTGCGCCGCCTCAAACCGGAGTTTTTGGCTCAGCGGCTGGACTTCGTGCGTGCCAAATGCGGGCTGGAAGAGGTCTGGCGGCAGCAGATCCGCACTCTTTCCAAGGGCTACCGCCAACGCGCCGGCCTGGCGCAGGCCATCCTGCACGATCCCGAAGTGCTGATCCTCGACGAGCCGACCGGCGGTTTGGATCCCAACCAGATCCTGGAGATCCGCGAGCTCATCCGTGAACTCGGCTCCGCCAAGACAGTCCTGCTTTCCAGCCACATCATGCAGGAAGTGCAGGCGCTCTGCTCACGCGTGATCATTATTAACGCCGGCCGCATCGTCGTGGACGATCTGATCGGCAATCTGGGCTCCTACATCGAAGGCCGCAACCGCGTGGTGCTGGAGATCGAAGCCGAAGGGGCGGATCTGTCGCCCTGGCTGGAGCAGCATCCGGAAGTGCAGCTGGAGTCCCAGCGCCAACAGGAAACCTCAGGCATCCTGGAGTTCAATACTCCGCCGGAGACAGACATCCGCAAGGAACTCTCAGCCTGGGTCCTGGCCCAGGGCTGGCAATTGATCAGCATCTATCAGGAGAAACAAAGCTTGGAAAAGATCTTCCACGAGCTGACCGCCGTCAGTGTGGAAACGTCTGAATATGAAGTCATGGACACCGAGACGGACGCGTTGCCGGAGACCGCGGAGGAAGCTGAGACCGGGGCTGCGGAGGCTGATCAAACAGCTGAAACGCCAATCTCTGACGGGGAGGAAGAGTGAGCCCCGCACTGACCATCGCCCGCAAGGAATACAGCCTGGCGCTGCGCTCGCTGGGCACCTACATCGTGTTCGCCATCTACCTGCTGGCCGTGGGGCTGTTTTTCGCGCTCACGGCGCTGCGCGTACGGCTGGCGGAGCTGCGCGGCATCTTCAGCGTCATGCACACTTTGTTCCTGTTCTACATACCTGCCAGCACCATGGGCAGCATCGCCAAGGAACGCAGCAGCGGCACTTTCGAACTGATCTCCACCCTGCCGCTCAAGCTGGGACACATCGTCTGGGGCAAGTTCCTGGCCGCCTGGTTGCAACTGGCCACGCTGCTAGGCTTCACGCTGGTCTTCGCGGTACTGGTCACGGTCTTCGGACAAAGCGTCGATTACGGCCCCATGTTCAGCGGCTATCTCGGCTTGCTCTGCGCGGGAGCCGCCTTCATCGCCATCGGCATCTTCGCCAGCAGCGTCTCCGCCAATCAAGTGCTGGCCTTCATCATCGCCCTGGCCATCAGCGGATTCCTCTTCCTGATTGGCCGGGCGGGCGAACTGATTCCCCTGCGCCTGTTCGGGGCGATCGAGTATCTGGGCTTCGATTATCACCTGCAGAACTTCCTCAGGGGCGTGCTGGACACCCGCGACCTACTCTATTTCGGCGTGGTGACCTATGTCTTCATCCTGCTGGCGCAGTTGCGCCTGCAAGCGCAGAACATGCTGCAGGAGAAATGAGATGAGCGGTAAGAAAGAAATCTGGGGCAGCTATGGCATCAAAATCGCCAGCGCGCTGCTGCTGCTCTTTGTGGGCAGTTTTCTCTACCTGCGCCTGGATGCCAGCCGTGACCGGGCCTATTCGCTCACTTCGCAAAGCAAGCAAACTCTACGCGCCTTGCGGGACAAAGTCGTGATCAAGGTTTTCGCCTCGCAGGATCTCTCGCCGCAATTGGCCGGCCTCAACCGCGCGCTGAAAGATCTGCTCACTGAGTTTCAGCGCCAGTCGCGCGGGAAACTGGTCTATGAATATGTGCGCGCCCGCGGCAACGACGATCTGATCGAGCAGGCGCTGGAATACAACATCGCGCCCTACACCGTAGTCACCGTGGAAAACGACCGCCAGATCACCAAACAGGTCGTGCTCGGCCTCAGCCTCGAAGGCGCCGGCAAAGCAAGCGCCCTGGCGCTGAAGCCAGGCATGGAGATCCGCCTGGAGTATCAACTGCTCAAACTACTGAACAATCTGCAAAACGACGCCCTGCCGGATATCGCGGTCTTTGCCGATTCCCTCAGCCTGATGTTCCAGTATTCCTCCAATCCTGACGAGACCGCCACTTTCTTCCAGGAGGTGATGGAGAACTTCCGGATGCGCTACACCGACCTGAACACCCCCTCGGACAGCGCTTCCGTGATGCTCTGTTTCGGTGTGGTGGATTCCTTGAGCCAGGCTCAGCTCTACAACCTGGACCAGTTTCTGATGCGCGGCGGTAAAGCCGTGCTTTGCCAGGACCGGGTCGCGGTTTACAATACACCGCAAGGCTCGGCCGTGGTGGAGATCAGGTCAAATTTCTTCAACCTCCTGCAGCACTACGGCATTTTGATCAAGCCCAACGTCGTCCTCGACGCCGAATGCGAGATCCGCCAGGGCTCCGCGCTGGGCACCCAGATACCCTATCCCTTTCTGCCTCTGATCCGCGCCAACCAAGCTGTGCCTTACACCAAGGGCTTCGACCAAATCTACCTCTATATGGCTTCCGAACTGGACAGTGTGCCCGGCTCCCGGATCAAGTTTTCACCTGTTCTGAAAAGCTCGGACCGCTCCAACGTCTTGTACGGTCCGGCCTTCCAGATCGACCAGGCGATCGCAAGCGGCCTCGATCCCCGCTACCTGAATCAACCGCCCAAGGCCGTGGCCGCCGAATATACCGGCCCCGTATCCAGCTATTTCCGGGGTCCCCTGGCTGATACCTTGTCCTACCAAGCAAAAGGCTCCACGCAGGTCATCGTGTTCGGCGACAGCGAACTGCCGCTGGATTTCAGCGCCGGGGCCTTCATCGTGCTTAATGCCGTGGATTATCTATTGGGACGCGATGACATGTTTAAACTCCGCTCCCCGCGCAGCAGCGACAACGTCCTCGGCGTGGACGTCTACCTGAACCGGCGCGGTATCCAGCCCTCCGATCCCGAGCGGGCGCTGGGCAATCTGACCATGGGTTTCAAACTGCTGGCCATCCTGCTGCCGCTGGCGCTGCTGGCCATTTTCGGGATCTGGCGCGCGATGCGCCAATCCGCCCAAAACAGGAGCTGAGATGCCGCGCAACAAAGTGGCCCTGCTGATCGTCTTTCTGCTTCTCTTGGCGGCGGCCGCCTATCTCCGCTTTTTCCGTCAGCAGAAGGAAACCCTGAAACCGATTTTCACCGCCGATTCTCTGGCTGTGGGCCGCATCGAGATCGCGGACAGCCGGGACACTCTGACCCTGGCCAAGGTTCTGGGCCATTGGCAGATCGCTAGTCCAACCCAGTGGGGCGTCGAAGAAGGCCGTCTGCAGATGTTCTTTAAGGAAGTGGTCCTGGAGCGTTATGCCACCACGCCTCTGGGCAGCGGCAAAACCGCGTTGGAACAATACCAGCTGCTCAAACCCGAACAGGTGCTCAGGATCAAGGTCTTCAACCCGCAGAATAAGTTGCTGCGCGAAGTGTGGTTTTCCAATCCCGGCAATCCCTTCGACTATTTCCGCTTTGCCGGCGACGGCCAGGTATACCAGATCCGGCGTAAAGTCGCCCGCTTCTACGGACCGCAGTTCGAATCCTGGCGCTCGCCACATGTGCTGAGATTATTCAGCGAACAAATGCTATCCATCAAGGTGCGTCACTCCAAAAACAGCTACACTCTCACGAGAAACGGCGAGATCTGGCACTACCAGGACAAACTTGAGGATTTCGACATCCCTGCCGGCAACCAGACCATGGGCAAACTACTGAACATCCTGGCCAATCTCGGCTCCTACGCCATCCTCAGCGAAGAGGAGAAGCCGGATCCCCAAACCCTGCCGGAACCCGCCTGCGAGGCGGTTATCCTGAAAACCGACCGCGACAGCCTGCAGATTAAGTTCTACCCCTACGGCGAGCATTACCTCATGACCGTCAGCACCCATCCGGACATGTATTTCGTGGTCATTTTCGACACCGTGTTCCGCTTCACCCGACACGCCCTGCTGTTCCGCGCCCGGGAGGGCTATCCCCCGCAATGAGGATCTCTATCCGCAGCCTGAACAGCCTGGACGAACCGACCTTTGAGGCCGTCACCCGCATCTGGGCCGAGACCGGAATCACCAACCCCGCCCGCGCCGACGACCTCGCCTCCGTGCAATACAACCTCGCCCACGGAGGCCTGATGCTGCTGGCTTACCTCAATGCGGAACTGGCAGGCACCGCCTGGCTCAGCCACGATTTTCGCCGACTCTACATCCATCACATGGCTGTGGCGCCGCAATGGCAAAACCGGGGCATCGGACGCAGACTTATGGAAGAGGCGCTGCACGTCGCCGCGGAGCACGGCTGGCAGGCAAAGCTGGAAGTGCACCGGGACAACGCCGCCGCGAGGCATCTATACGCCTCCTGCGGCTTCACCGACCTCGAGGGCTACGTCACCATGATCCGCCGCGGCTGAGCCCGCACTCTTTGGAGGGCCGCCAGAAACAGCGGTACTTGAGTGTTGTCAACGCCTGCTCCAAATTGAGCCAAGCGTGCCGCTTGGGAGCGGATCGCAGTCTCATGTTTTCCCCCTGTAGGAATTCAGGCAGATATCACCCGAAGTTCAGAATAACCCGCTGATATTGCCGTCGCCCTCCACATCGATGGTCTCGGCGGAGGGGTGCTTGGGCAATCCGGGCATGCGCATGATCTCGCCGGTGATGGGGATCAGGAAGCCCGCGCCGCTGGCGATGACGATCTCGCGCACCGTGACCAGGAAATCCTTGGGCCGGCCGATCAGGTCGGGATTGTCGGAGAGGGATTTCTGCGTTTTGGCGATGCAGACGGGCAGTTTGTCGAAGCCGTATTTGTTGATCTTTTTCAGGTCGGCCTTGGCGTCGGCCGTGTAGTCGACCTTCTGGGCGCCGTAGATCTGGCTGGCAATGGTGAAGATCTTGTCCTCGACCGGGCTGTTCCAGTCGTAGAGGCCGCGGTATTGGCAATACTCCTTATCCACCATGTTAATCACATGTTCAGCCAGATCCAGGCCGCCTTTGCCTCCCTGGGAATGGAATTGGACGACCGAAGAGTCGAAGCCGGAGGCCTTCACGAATTCACTCACCAGGGCCAACTCCTCATCCGTGTCGGTGGGAAAACGGTTGATCGCCACGATGGATTTCATGCCGAATTTCTGGATATTCTCCAGATGTTTGGCCAGATTGGGCAAACCTCCCTCCACAGCTTTGGGATCCGGATTGGAGATGTCTTTCAACTTGGCACCGCCATGCAGTTTCAGCGCCCGTACCGTGGCCACCAGCACCACCGCGTCCGTGCAGAACTGGCCGTATTTGCAGACGAGATCGAAGAACTTCTCCGCGCCGAGGTCAAAGCCGAAGCCCGCTTCGGTGACCACGTAATCGGACAGACGCAATGCGGCCTTGGTGGCGATGATGCTGTTAGCGCCCTGGGCGATGTTGGCGAATGGTCCGCCGTGCACGAAGGCGACGGTATTTTCGGTGGTCTGCACGATATTGGGCTGCAGCGCGTCCTTGAGCAGCGCGGCGATGGCGCCCTCGTAGCCCAATTGGTGCACTTTCACCGGCTCTCCGTCGTAGGTGAAGCCGATCGTGATGCGGCCGATGCGTTCTTTCAATTCTTCCATGTTGTTGGCCAGGCACAAGATGGCCATGATCTCGCTGGCTGGCGTGATGTCAAATCCATCCTCACGCGGGAAGCCCTGTTTGCTGCCGCCGAGGCCGATCACGATCTTGCGCAGCATACGGTCGTTTACGTCCAATACCCGTTTCCAGGTCATGCGCCGGGGATCGAGGCGCAGGGGATTGTCATAGTAGATATGGTTGTCCACCAAAGCCGCCAGAGTGTTGTTGGCGGTGGTTACGGCATGAAAGTCCCCCGTAAAGTGCAGATTGATGTCCTCCATGGGCAGGACCTGGCTCCAGCCACCGCCGGCTGCGCCGCCCTTGATGCCAAAAACCGGTCCCAGCGAAGGTTCGCGGATAGCCACGATGGACTTTTTCCCCAGCTGGTTCAGGGCTTGGGAAAGACCGATGGAGACGGTGGTTTTGCCTTCGCCCGCGGGGGTCGGGGTGATGGCCGAGACCAGGATCAGTTTGCCGCTGGGATTGTCCGCGATGCGTTCCAAAGTGGAATAGCGGATCTTGGCTTTGAATTCGCCGTAGTGGTCGAGGTCGGAAGGGCTGAGCCCGATTTTGGCGCCGATGGCGTCGATGGGCTGCAGTGTCACCTGGCGTGCGATATCGAGATCTGAGGGCATAATGGCCTCCAGCATTTGTTTATGGACATATTAACCGGATTTCCCGGTCCGGGCAATAAGCTGGCGGTTGAGTGAACTCATGGCTGGTAAAAAATACTTGACATAATGTAAGACATAGCATTCTTTGTGTCAATTCCGGCTGACATCGGCCGGAAATCCGCATCAATAAGGAGCAAACGTGCTTACACAACAGAAGGAAGCCGCCATCACCCTCACGAGCAGCCTCGTGTTTATCATGTTGAAAGCCCTGGCCGTCCCCGATCTGGGAGCCTTCGATTGCGAACTGACCCTCACCCTGCTGGCTTTGTTCATCGTGAGCCTGTGGGCGGGCCGCATCATCGTGGGCGCCAAACTGAAGAGTTTTGACGAACGGGACAAGACCATCCGTTACCAGGCCGCCCTGATCGCGGTGCACGGATTCGGGGCGGTGGTGATGGCCTACGCCTGCATTCTCTACCTGATCCACCGGGATTTCCAGTCGGTGCCGCTGCGGCAGGTATTGAACATGGCCTATTACGGCTGGATCTCGCTCTACGTCTTCTGGTCGGGCTCGATCCTGATCTTGTACCGCAAGGGGGCTCTGCATGTCTAAGCCTCCTTCGATCGCCAATACCATCCGCAAATGCCGCTTCGACCACGCCGAAATGACCCAGGAAGAATTGGCGGCCAAGGTCGGGGTGACGCGCCAGACCATCATCGCCCTGGAAGCCGGGAAATATCTGCCCTCCTTGCAACTGGCTGTCCGCATCGCGCGGGTCTTCAATACCACGGTCGAGGAGATCTTCATTATCCGCGACTGAACCGCTGCCCATCCGATTCAGTGAACAAACACCGGATTTCAGGGCCGCAAACGCGGCGCCCAGGAAATCGCTTTGCGGAGAACGCCCAAACGCCCTAAGCAAGATCCGGTTGAGTCTCACGCCAGTTACATGTCTTTTGATTTTCCATCCTGAATCTTTAATCTTCTGTCCATTATACCCTTACCTAATGTCTTTTTTTAATCCTACTTTGCGCGGCAAAGTAGAATTATCGGCACAACCTGCCTGGCATCGTAAATACGCCTGAAAAAAACCAGGCTTGGCTCCGGTTATCATTACGGACTCACTGCGGACTCATTACGGACAAAGTCCGCAGTGAGTCCGTAATGATAGCGCAATGATAGCCGGAGAGGCAGGGGGCTCCGGCCATCCCAGTTCTCGATCCGCATTCTCGATCCGCATTCTCGATCCGCATCCGATCCGCATCCCGGCCGGCTCTCCGGGGTTCGGCAACCGCCGGTATCCCTCTGAGGCACACATGTGATATTTGCGAAAAAAACTTGACACAAAGCCCTGCTCATTTTGGTTGGAACGCGGAAGATGAATA
>CAYXEF010000056.1:0-16601 GCA_964463825.1 uncultured Candidatus Cloacimonadota bacterium
GAGATAGAGGAACAGCAGACGTCTCGTCTGCTAAAGCCCTAAGGGCTTTGTTGTTTGCAAACACCTCCGGTGTTTCATAGACGGGACGTCTATGGTTCCTCGAAGAGGTCTATGGTTCCTCGAAGACGTCTATGGTTCCTCGAAGAAATCTATGGTTCCTTAAAGATAGGAGTCCGCCCGGGAGGACGGACTCCAATCGTTTCTAAAGGCGGCACAAGCGCCGCCAGTCAGGCCTTACTTGATCAGCAGGGCCTTGTTGGTTTTGACGTAACCGGCGGCTTCCATGCGGATAAAATAGACTCCGGAGGAGACCAGTAGCCCGCGGCTGTCTTTGCCGTCCCAAACAGCGCGGTAGCTGCCGGCGGCCTTGGCGTCGTTGACGAGGCTGCGCACCAGCTGACCGCGGTTGTTGTAAATCAGGATGCGGACAGAGCCGGCTTCCTTGAGCCCGTAGTTGAGCGTGGTGCTGCCGGTGAAGGGGTTGGGGTAATTGCGGCCCAGGAAGTTCTCGGCCGGGATCTGGTTGATCAGATCGTCGTTGGAAACGGTGCCGGGGACTTCGGTAACCACGATGTCGCGGTTGTCCACATCTCTGGCGACCAGGCCATTCAGGCTGATGGCGCGGTCCTCGCCGACGATGTCAAAGACCAGGGTGGCGACACAGCCGTTGCCGGGCAGAGTGGCGTTTCCACCCATCACCGAAGCTGAAACTTCGACCACATTGTCCGCGTTGGTGTGCAGCAGGATGCTGTCCTCGGGCCAGATATCGCCGGCGGTGACGGATTGCAGTTCCAAGCCAGAGCCGAAGGCCAGGGGCAGGCTGAGCCCGCGCACCGCGCCGGCATTGTCGCCGAGGCGCAGGGTTACGGTCAGCTGGTCACTGCTGTAGTTGGCGTCCGCGGCGATAGTCACGGCTGGCGGCTCCTGCAGCTCCGTGTCGCGCGGATAAATGGTGTAATCCGTGTTAAGGTAGTTCATGGCGAACATCATCATGTCTTCAATATTGATGCGGCCGTCCGGGCAGGGACGGGAGCGGCGTGCGCTGTCTGTGGAGGGACCAATGTCGACGTACTGGTTCCAGTGGGGTCCGCCGGTCACCTGGCCCCAGGCCAGAGAAAGGAGGTTGACATCATCCATATCGACCTGACCATCGACATAGCTGGGCACATCGCCGGGCCAGTAGCTGATGGACTCGCGGTAGAAGAGGCCGCTGACGGGGTTGCCGCTGACATTGCCGGCTTCGTCCTCGGCATAGACCGCGTAATAGTAATAACCGCGGGCCATGCTGTCGTCGACATAGGTCTCGGCAGCATCGACAGTCTCCACCAACACCCAGCCGTTGGCAGTACCGACGGCGGGAATGGCGGGCACGCTGAAGGAGCGGGGATTGTAGGTCGGATAGGGGTTCGCTCCGGCCAGAACGTCGTAATCCAGGCGCCAGATGTGGTTTTTGTAGGCGTCGGTGGGGTTGGTCCAGGCCAGGTCGATCTTGTTGTTCGATTCTTCCAAAGTGCGGCACTTCACCCAGACGATGGGGTCAGGAGCTTGTGAATCGATGTAGATCACCATGCCCATGGTACCGAGACAAGGTATGGGCGCGTTCAGTGGTTCGCGCAGCACTACATCGGCCGGGGGCAGATCGATCGGAGACCAGCCTTCAATGGGTATGGCATCGGTCAAGGTGGTCTGGGTGAAGAAGAACGCGATCACATCGTCTCCAGTGACGCCCGCCCCGCCAGGGCTTCCACCCAGGAAGCCGCCGGATACATCATAGATGTGATAGTCGTCATCCGGTATAACCGTATAAGTCAGATATGGCATACCGAAACCAGCAAAGTCCCCGCCGAGGGTGAAACCTGTGGGTGAGGCAAAATCCGCCTTGCGGGATTTTATCCTGATGGTAAACCCGCCCAAATTTTCAATGTGATGTATCTTCACGGTGTAGGTCTGGGTTTCGTTTCCCTTGAGCAGGGTTTTGGGCGCTGTCAGATATACCAGCTCCGCGCCGTTGCCATAAATGTAGGGAGTTGCCAGGAAATAACCGCCGGGCCAGGTGTTCGTGCTTTGCAGCGCTGCAAGGTCGAGCGGGGTACCGGCAGTGGATGTGTTATGTAACTGGATATCATTATTGCCGAAAATATTGCCGGTAAACACTAGCGTACCCAAGGTTCCACCGGTAACTACAGCTTTCCCACACCCGGAAATACTATTCAAAGAGTGAGTGTTACCTTTGCCATGATAGTCAGCCAAACCGTTCTGGCAATTGGTGATTACGTTGCTGGTGGCGTCGTTGGAGGCGTCACTGGAAGTGGACAGGTAAAAAATCCCGTACAAGGAGCCAGATATTTGGCATCCAGAGATGTCCACACCGGTGCTTGAACTTCTCACATAAATCCCATGGCTCGGATACACGCTACCATTACCCTCAGCTGTGACTCCTGTCACTGTGGCATTTGTAGTATACTCAAACCATATTCCAGAGCCATAGGAAGCTGGGGAAGTCAGCCCTTTATTGTAACTGTAATTGCCGCCCGTGATAGTAACAGAGCTTTGCGTACCTTGAAAATGCAGGCCGCTATTGGTATTATAACAAGCTGAGCAATCCTCGAGAGAAATAGTTGATACAACCTTGCCCGGGGCAGTATAGAGGCCACGGCCGCCATTGTTATCAAAGGCGCAATCCAAGAATGAAATGTTGGTTATTGATCCAGCTCCGTCCATGACCACTCCTGATTGTCTGTTTTGAGTGACAACAAGGTCTTCTAAGGTCAGTCCGGATAAGGAGGAACTATAACCGAAACCGGGAATGCGCAAACCGTAGGTTCCATTTTTGATAGTGAATCCCTCCAGGTTCACATTGGACGCGCGGATGCCCACTACGTCGCATTGGTCGGTGGAACCAGTAGCATCCAGTATGGTAAGGTCTGAGCCGGCGCCGATCAATGTCAGGGGCTTGGTGACTGATACTGGTTCCCAAATGTTGCCACCCATGGCAGCAAGGTTGTAGGTGCCGGCCGGTATTTCTAGGATATCGTTTGCATTGGCGGCATCGATCGCGGCCTGGATCGTAGTATAGTAAGTGTCCTGGGTGTCATTAACCACGTAGATGTCGGATTCCAAATCGTCCATGTTCTCGTTACCCCACCAAGGGTCATAAAGTACATGGTCTGTTACACCAACTCCGGTCCTGAGTGTGGGACCCGCGGAATCGCCCCACCAGTTTTCCCTGGCATCAAGAGTTCCAGTGCTCCCGGCTGGCATATACACGCCAGAATTGGAGTTATCATCAAGATTGTTATCGCGGATCTGGATCCATGCCTCCTGTGCTGAGGACAGATTTCCCTTACCATCTTTAACTGCTATGCCGTTAAAGCAGTTTGATATGGTATTATCAGCTATGGTGACCGGACCCGTGACATCCGATGCGTAGAGCCTTATACCGCCCTTGTCACTTTCTTCATCGGTGTTTGCATAATCTATGATATTGCCGGATACGTCTACATCGGCTATGTCCCCCGCAAGCTGCAGACCCTGTTGTGGCACATTGTAGATCTGGTTGTCCGATATAGTCATGCCATGACCGAAACTATTGACCAGTATTCCACCGTATGCAGTGTCCTCGATCTTATTGTGGCTGATGCTGCCTCCCGTATGGTGGATCAAGTATACACCGGAATGACTGGCGGTTGATACTCCAGAGATCAGATTCCCTGAGATCACCATATCAAGGTTGGTTCCGCCAGCAGGAGCCTCAGTATATATCGCTTGAAAAGGTATGTCTATGAATCGGTTGTTGAGGATCTGGACATTCGCTGTTTGTCCCTGAATCATTATGATCGAGTGCCAGGCATCAGTCTCGTTAAACTCGAATCCTGCGATCGCTACATCGCTCACACCGACAGCAGCATTATAAACATAAATGTATTGTTCAATTACTGCCTCGGGTACTCTGGTGCCATCAACCGCGCTGATGTTATGATTAGGACCAAGCAGCGATATTGATTTGTTAATATTCAGTTGCTCGTCGTAGGTGCCGGCCGCCACTTGGATCACATCACCGGGATCTGCCGCATCGATCGCGGCCTGGATGATCAAGTAATATGTGTCCTGGTTTACATTGTACACTGGAAACTGAGGCAGACCATCGGGTATGCCGCAAGTCAGAACGCTTCCTGTTCCGACACTTGAAAGGGTGCCAGCAAATGTGTATCCTTCCACCTCAGTCTTGATGTTTCCCTCAAACACCTCTACATTGTTCACATGCAGGTCACCGGCAAAGGGCCTGTAGGTCGCTTCAGGATACACTCGGAAATAAGTATTACCGCCTTGTTCAATGATATCTCCTGCCAAAATGGTCTGTCCCCATCCGGTTAAGGTCCACTGAATGCCGGGCGTATATACAGGGACAATGCTCGGATAATCGTCTGTATAGGTATATACAGGCAATCCACCATCAACATCGTAGGAGAAGACATAGTCTTCATTATCCGAATAATTCATGGTCCAGCTTCCGTCGACATGGTCAGCGGGATAGTTTTCATCCGCGGGAAACATGTAAGTGTTGATGTTAGTGATGTCTTTGTCCAATATCCCAGCTTGGTATAACATGTTGATTTGATAGGGGGCGGAGATTTGATATCCAGTGGCCAATGCCCCTGGATGCGGATCCATGTACGAACCCAGAGACAATTGCGATGAAGGGACATACCAGTCCTGTTCTGCAATAGTTCCTTCAACATCAGGCTCAAAAGTAACACGGTAGTTGGATCCGCCAAGGTTCACTATCTTGACCCAGTAGGATGAGTATTCCAGAGGAATTGCCTCACTCCCCCAAGACCAGTCCATGTCCCAGGCGCCAGGACCACCGCCATTGGCGGCAGCATATCCCGGATGCTGTGGGGTCCCTGTTTCAGGCAAATACTCCCCAGTATCCGTTTCGGTCGCCAATAGGTTATCCCAATCCATGGCGCCACCCATGGGGACTCCGGCATTGGCGTGTATCAGAGACCAATGATTGCTGGTGAGTACCAAAGTATAGTCTTCATCGTCAGCGCAATCCGGGTCGTAGATGTCGCCCCAGCCACCAGCACTGCCATAGGCATCATGATCTGCACCGATCACCCCTTGAACAACGTTGTCGTAATACGCAGATCCCCCCTCCTTGGCAAAAATGTCGAAGCCGCCATTTGTGTAGATCGCTGCTCCAGGACCTCCGGGCACATAGTAATATCCCGGTTGCATCTGCAAAGTGCCGGAGTATGTGCCATTGCCATTATCAGTGAGCAGGCCTTCAAATACCATTGTGGACGATGCGATCGAGTTTGACCACAATGAATAAAACGTTCCCAATATCAGTATCAGGAACACCAACAAGAGAGCCTTTCTTTTCATTTTGTTCCTCCATGAATAGGAAAGACAGTTATAGTCTGTTTTTCAGACCGCTGATGGGCTGGTATAATCGCCAAACCCGTGATTTGACACTCTATCATTGAATAGTGTGGAAGCGAGTGCCGTGCGGGGTGGAGGATACAGATTCAGGAAAGAGAGCCGACAATCCCAGTTTCTGAAACCGTTCAGATTCAAAATACCTCACATCTATGCACATCATGTCTCCAAAGTGCCAGACACAAATCCAATACTCCAAAGACATTGCAATAAACTTGCACTATGTGAAATCTGTCAAGTTATATTTATATTGAACTTTCCACTTGTGGTTTTTAGATTTCTCTTGACAGTTAGGTGTCAATGAAATTTACAGTCCATGTCAAGCATACGGAAGAACGAGGTTGAGATGACCGACAGTCTGTATCCCAAGCTGCACAGTTTCATTACGGAGCGTTTTCCGCTGTCCCGGGTGCTGCAGCCGCTGCTGGACAGCTCCAACAGCCACTTGTTGGAGATCAACGGCAAATCCGGCTCCGGCAAATCCTATCTGGTGGAACCCCTGCTTGACGCACTGCGCCAAACTTACCGACAGGTGGAGTTTTTCACCCCGCATCCGATCTACTTTAACCAGTTCCCGCGCCTGCTGCCGCTGCTCTGCGAGATCGATCCAGACACGCTGGACGAGATCCTGAAGCAGAACTCCAGCTACCGCACCGGGAGAAAATACGACTTTTTCTACTACCTGACCGAGCAATTGATGCGGCGCGGACTATTGCAGCCACGTGCGGTGGTCGTCGACGACGCGGACATCCTGGACCGCTACACGCTTGATTACCTGCAATACCTCGTGCAATATGCCAGCGAAAGCGGCATCCAGATCGTGACCCTCTCGCAGCAACGGCTTTTCACCTTCTCCAATGTGGAGATTATCCCCTTCCTCAATGTCGACGACTTGCAGAAACTCTTGCATCTTACTTTCACCGACAGCGAGCTGGGCTATATCAAGGAAAGCGAGATACTGCACCGGATCAGCGACGGCAACCTGTTGATCGTGGAGCGCATCCTGGAGCAGATGCTGGGCACCAAAGCCAAGGGGAAGTTTGACCTCAGCCCCTTTCTGGACAAGTCCTTTGATCCCATCCAGCTTTACCGCGAGACCATCGACGGACTCTCTGCCGGACAGATCGATCTTCTGCTCTGCCTCTTCTTGCTGGATCGGGAATTCGGTCCGGAGCACAGCAAAACAATGGGCATGGGCAGGTCCTATAAAAAAGACTTGGAGCAGTTGGTCCGGAGCGGCATGGTCAAGTGTGTGGAAGGGACATGCATCGTCCAGAAAAAAGGCTCGCTGCTGGCCTGCCTGCGTCAGAATCCGGCGCAGTTCACCACCCCCGCCGCACAGAAACTGCTGACCTGCCTGCAGGAACACGATCTGCACCGGCAGGCGCAGGTCAAACTGCTGATCTACGGCAAAAAATACGCCGCGGACCTGTTCGCCGAGCTGACCGCCGAACTGGAGATATTGTGCGACAACGAAAAACTGCTGGAGCTCTACGATTATCAGCTGAAGCACACCAAAAAAATCACCGCCCAACTGGAGATCCACAAGAAGATCGGCCTGGCCTGCTCTGGCCTGAACAAGAAAGACACAGCCGTGGAGCACTTCCGCCAGTGCCTGCATCTGGCCACCCAACACAAGCTGCCGGCCGAGGAGATCGTCTGGCTGCTGGCCAGCAACCTCTTTGCGGTCAATTCCATCGCCTTTGCCCTGGAGATCATCAAGAAATATGCTCCGGCCACCATGGATCCTTTCTGGAAGCAGAAGATCCAGCTGCTGAAAGCGGACATCCTGGCGGAATCCGAGGAATTCAACACAGCACTCAAGGTTCTGGAAAAGGTCCTCCAATCGATCGCCAGCCTGGACGACAAAAAACAGCGCTACCTGGTGCAGGGCGAAGCCAAGAAGATCAAAGGCAAGATCCATTACTACATCAACGAATGGGAACAGGCCGAAACGGCTTTCCGGGACGCTGAGAACTTCTACAACCTGGCGCAGGACCACACCGGACTGGCAGCCATCAACAACAACCTCGCCGTGCTCTACATGTTCCAGAGCGATTGGGAAAAGAGCGAGCAGTATTTCCTGGCCAGTTTGACCCTGGAGCAGGAACACTACAACCTCAACGGCATCTCGGTCTGTTACAACAATCTGGGCGGGCTGATGGACGACAAGGGCGATCCCCAGAAATCGCTCATGTATCTGGAAGAAGCGCTCAAACTGCAGATAATGCTCAACGAGCCCTACAACATTACCAATATCTACAACAACATCGGCGTCACCCTGATGGACCAGAAGGAGTACGACAAGGCCGAGGACGCGCTGAAAAAATCGCTGCAGACGGCGATCGATTTTGGTTTTTACCGCAACATCGTGGCCAGCCTCAACAACCTCGGCGGCCTCTACTTCAAGAAAGGCGACTGGGCGCAGTCGATCTCGCTGTATGAGCAGGCGATCGAAAAAAGCCAGGACAACAACTTCAATGAGGGCTTGCTGCGTTCTTTCAACAACCTCGGTGAGGTCTACGAAAAACAGAACGAACTCAACCTCGCCTATGACCTCTACTTCAAAGGCCTGGAACTGCTGCCCCGGGTGAGCGACGATTACATCAAGGCGGAGCTGTACGGCAATCTGGGCAGTCTGCTCACCAAACTGCACAAATTCAAGGAAGCCTATTCCTATCTGGTGGAAAGCCTGGATTTCTTCAAGTCCATCAACGCCCGCGCGCAGATCGTGGAAGGCTTTCAAAAACAGGCCTACTACTTCATCCTCACCCGCAACTACGAAAGCGCGGACTATTATCTGAACCAGGCGCTCAAGATGGCGACGGAGCAGAATCTGCAGTTCGAGATCGGCAAGGTGCACTACCTGCGGGCGCTTTTGGAGCGCAAAAACCTGGACGCGGCCAAGGAACACCTGCACAACGCAATTGAGATTTTTGTGGAAACCGCCAACAGCTACGAACTCTCGCAGGCCAATTACGAGCTGGCTGGCGTGCTGTTCGAGCTCAAGGAGTGGGAAAGCGCCCTGCAGATCCTCAAGAACAACAAGAAGATCCTCGAGCAGTACGGCTCCATCAAACTGCTGGAACAAAACGACATCCTGACGCAGAAGATCAGCCGCGAATACTCCGTGCAGATGAAGGACGCCAAATTCGAGGAAAACCTGCTCAACCAGTTCTATGAGATCACCCAGAAACTCAACACCATCACCGATCTCGACGTCCTGATCGAGCAGTCTCTGGCCAGCCTGGTGGAGATCTCCGAGGCCGACGGCGGCATTCTCTGCCTGCATACCAGCGGCAGCGTACCCGATTCCTGGGACTACAAGATCTTCAGCAACTTCTCCACCGACCACAAATCCTACGACGCCTTCATGAACCTCTGCACCCGCGTCTATCAGGAAAACACGGTGCAAAACTTCAAGCAGCCCAATTTCGCGCCTTCTTATAACAACCTGGTGGCCATCCCCCTTTCCATCCGCAAAAATGTGCTGGGCGCCGTCCTGCTCTTTTGCAAGACTGGTTCGCACTATTTCACCGAGCGCATCGTCAATCTGGTCAGCGCCCTGGCCAACCAGGCCATCGTCATCATCGAGAACGTCCGCTCCGCCAGCCTGGAAAAGACCCACGCCAGCATCCGGGAGCAACTCAATTCGGGCAACCTCTATGCCAATATCATCGGCACAAGCCCGGAAATGTTGAAAATCTTCGAGATCATCGAGAAGGTCAAGGACGCTCCCACCACCGTCCTGCTGGAAGGTCCGAGCGGTACGGGCAAGGAGCTTATCGCCCGAGCTTTGCACTACAGCAGCAACCGCTCCGGCAAGGCCTTCGTTGCCCAATACTGCGGCGCCCTGCCGGAAACGCTTCTGGAGAGCGAGCTCTTCGGCCACGTCAAAGGCTCGTTCACCGGCGCCGCCTACGACAAGAAAGGCCTGTTCGAGATCGCCGACGGCGGCACCTTCTTCCTGGACGAGATCGCCGACATCAGCCAAAGCACCCAGGCCAAGCTGTTGCGCTTCCTGCAGGAGGGCGAGATCAAGCGCGTGGGCTCCACCAGGACGGAAAAGGTCAATGTCCGCGTGATCTGCGCCACCAACGTCTCGCTCGAGGACAAGGTCAAGTCCGGCGAATTCCGGCTGGACCTCTATTACAGGCTCAACGTCATCCGCATCGAGGTGCCTCCGCTCAGCCGCCGCACCGGCGACATTCCCCTTTTGGCCATCCATCTGCTCGACAAATACAATCAGCGCATGGGCAAATCCGTGCAGGGCTTCACCGACGAAGCGATGAAAACGTTGGAGCAATATGAGTGGCCGGGCAACGTGCGCCAGCTGGAAAACGAGATCGAGCGGGCGGTGACCTTTGTGGAAAACGGCTCCTTCATCAAGAGCTCCGACCTCTCTGAAGAAGTGCGGCGCTACATTCAGAATCGCCAGACGATCAGCCTGCTCACGGAACACAAGACCCTCAGGGACGCGATGGAGGAACTGGAGCGCAAGATGATCCTGGAGGCCATGGAAACCCACGCCTGGAACCAGACACAGGCGGCCAGGGAATTGGGCATCTCGCGGCAGGGCTTGATCCAAAAACTCAAACGCTTCAATCTCGACAAAGACGAGGACTGAGCCGGGTTCCGATGGACGCGGAAAAGATACCGCCGCTGACTGACAGCCTCAACTTCGTGGCCATCGACATCGAGACCACGGGGCTGGATTCCAGTAAAGACGAGATCATCGAACTGGCGGCGATCCGCTTTCGGGCGGGCCAGGTTACGGAGCGCTTCACCAGCTTGGCAAAACCCCGCAAGGGCCTGCCCCGTTTCATCGAATTGCTGACCCACATCACTTCCGCGGACCTGAGCACCGCGCCGGATCTTAAATCTGCCTTGACTCAATTCTCCGCCTTCGTCGGCGATGATATCCTCGTGGGCCACAACGTCAGTTTTGACCTGGGGTTCATCAACCACTACTCCGCCCTCTCCGGCGGTCCGGTCCTGGAGCGCCAGACCTGGGACACGGCCGAAATTTCGCGTGTTTACCTTCCTTTCACTCACGACCACAAGCTCAGCACCCTCGCCCAGCACTTCAACATAGAATTGCTGAACGCGCACCGGGCCGCCGCGGACGCTGAAGCGACCGGGCTTGTGCTCGTCCAGTTAAGCCACTACATCCTGCGGCATTTTCCGCTGCTGACCAACGCCCGCCTGCTCGATCTCAGCAAGCAGGCGCAGCTGGAAAACTCGCTTTATCACTATCTGCGCGGACTGGTGGAGTATCAGCGCCGCTACGCCCTGCTGGGCACCAAACCCCAACCCCCGGACGTCGCCAGGCCCAATGTGGTGGAGCATCAGGTCCCGCGGCCCGAGCATAAGACCATCGATGAGGTTTTTTCCGCGCAGGGCCTTTTCTCCGCGCAATTCCCCAATTTTGAGTTCCGCTCCGGGCAGTTGGAGATGGCGCATCAGGTGCAGCAAAACTTCGAAGCCGGTAAGCTGCTGGCCGTGGAAGCCGGAACGGGAGTGGGCAAATCCTTTGCCTATCTGGTGCCCGCGATCTCCTTCGCCCATCGCAACAAAACCCGCGTCGTCGTCTCCACCAACACCAAAAACCTGCAGGAACAGCTCTTTCACAAGGATCTCCCCACGCTGAAGCAGCTCTTGCCCCTGCCCTTCAAAGCGGCTCTGGTCAAGGGCCGGGAAAACTACATCTGCGAACGCCGCTGGGAGGAATTCCTCCTCGAGCAGACCCGCGGCGTCTCGCCCTATGAGGCCCAGGCGCTGCTGCATCTCTTTATCTGGAAATACCTCACCAAATCAGGCGATGTGTCCGAAAACTCATCCTTCGACCGCAACCGTTTCAGCATCGCCTGGCGTAAAGTCTGTTCGGACCGCTTTCTCTGCCTCGGGCGCAAGTGCCCGCACGGCGCCAGATGTTATGTGATGTCGCTGCGCAAGGACATCGAGACATCCTCGGTGGTGGTGACCAATCACTCGCTGCTGCTGGCCGACATGCGCATGGAAAACACCACCCTGGGCGAGTTTCAGTATCTGGTGGTCGACGAAGCGCACAACCTGATGTCCGCTGCCTCGCGCAATCTGGGCTTCGAGCTCAGCTACGCGGACACGGTCAATCTGCTCAACCAACTCTCCCATTCCTTCAAGCGCAAGAGCACCGGTTTCCTGCACCAGCTGGAACAGACGCTCACTAAAAGCGTCGCCCCCCAGGGCAAGAAAGACCATGTCCTCTTGCTCTGCAAGGATCTCGGCGGCCTGATCTCCAATCTGCGCCAGCAAGTCCTGGATCTCTTCACGGAAGCCTCGCGGCGCTGTTCCCAGGCCGATTCCTACGGCAAACTGCGGATCAAGGATCCCGCCGACGAAGCCCGGCTATACTCGCTGCTGGCAGTCCTTTTGGGCAGCTGGAAGGATTTCCAGAAACAACTTTATGCCCTCTCCAATGTCTTTTCCAGCCTCAACGCCAAGCAGGTTCCCAATTACGACGCTTTAAACGAAACCCTGCTCGCCTTCGTCAATCGCGCGGCAGAGGCGGAGGGCAACTTCCTGATGGTGGAAAATCCCGATCTGGACAACTACGCGCTCTGGATCGAAAATAACTTCCGCCCGGAAAGCAAGCTGCCCCAGGCCTCGCTCTGTTACGCGCCGGTCGATGTCTCCACCCACCTCAACCGCCTGCTCTATGAGGTCATTCCCAGCATCGTTTTCACCTCCGCGACCCTGGCCCTGCGTGGCTCCTTCAAGTATTTCTTCGGCCAGAGCGGACTCGGGCTCGTGCCTCCGGAGCGCATCACGGCGAGTGTTGTCGATTCGCCCTTCGATTACGCCACGCAATCCAGCCTCATGGTGGGCAGTTTTTTGCCCGAGCACAAGGACCGCTTCTTCCTCAACCAGGCCTTGGCTTGCGTGGAGCAGATTGTCACCGCCACCAACGTCGGCACCATGATCCTTTTTACCAGTTACCGCGATCTGAACAGCGTCTACGACCACCTCAGCGAGCTCCTCTACCACCGTAAACGCCCCTTCTTCGCCCAGGGCAAGGCGATCAGCCGTTCCTCGCTGCTCGAGGAATTCAAGCGCCACAAGAACGGCGTGCTCCTGGGCACCAATTCCTTCTGGGAAGGCGTGGACATCCAGGGCGAATCGCTCTCCCTGCTTATCCTCTTCAAACTGCCCTTCCAGGTACCCTCCGAGCCTCTGGTCGAAGCCCTGATCGAGAAGCTGGACCGCGAAAACAAGGATTCCTTCATGCATTTCATGCTGCCCAACGCCCTGCTCAAGCTGCGCCAGGGATTCGGCCGCCTGATCCGCAGCAAGAGCGACCGCGGCGTGGTCCTGATCATGGATTCCCGCGTCTCCAACAAGAAGTACGGCGAGTATTTCAAGCAGGTCCTGCCCGCCAAGTGCCTGGAAATGCGCAGCGAACTGGAATTGATGAGCGGGATCACCCGCTTTTTCAACCTCTCCTGAGGCCGGTCGTGCTGCGCGAAGAGCTGACCCAGCATTTTCCCGAACTCGTCTCCGCCGGGGCGCTGCGCTTCGAAGTGCCGCTCAGGGATTTTTGCAGCTTCCGTATCGGCGGACCGGCGGAGGCTTTCGGCCAACCGGGCACCATTTCCCAGTTTCAGGAGCTGCTGTCTTTTGCCCTGGACCATAATGTTCCCCACTATGTTTTGGGCAGGGGATCGAATCTGCTGATCAGCGACCAGGGCTTGCGCGGCCTGGTGATCCAGACTTCCGGGCTCCAGCGTCTCAGCCATGACGACGATTGCGTCAGCGCCTGGTGCGGCGTGGAACTCAGGGAGCTCTGCCTCTACGCGCAAAAACTGGGCCTGGCGGGCTTGGAATTCGCCTCCGGCATTCCCGGCAGCGTGGGCGGCGCGGTCTATATGAACGCCGGAGCCTATGGCGGCGAGATCAAGGATGTCCTCTATTGCAGCAAATATCTGGCGCTTACGGCAGAGAATCCGGATCAGGCCGGCCGCGTGCTCCATCTCAAGGCCGGGGAACACGACTTCGCCTATCGCAGCAGCGTGTTTCAGACCCAGCCCTACATCCACCTCAGCAGCGTGTTCCGCCTGCATCCGGACGCCCCGGAGGCGATAGCTGAGCGGATGCGGCAATTGGAGCGGGATCGCTGGCAAAAACAGCCCATGGATCTGCCCAGCGCCGGTTCCGTGTTCAAGCGCCCGGCCGGCCACTTCACCGGCAGACTGGTGGACGATTGCGGCCTGCGGGGCTTTCGCATCGGCGACGCGGCGGTCTCGGACAAGCATTGCGGTTTTATCGTCAATCTGGGCCAGGCGACGGCGGCCCAGGTGCTGGCAGTGATCCGCCATGTCCAGAGCACAGTGTTTGAGCGCTTCGGCGTGAAACTGGAAACTGAACTGCGCTTCTGGGGCGAAGAATGAGCCTTCAAACGCGGAGGCCGCCCTCCCAATACCTGCTGCCCCTGGCCTTTTTGGTCCTTTTACTCGCTGTGTGGCAGGTGATCGGAAGCCGCGCCAGTGTGGGATTTTGGGTGCTGCCCACACCTCTGAGCATTTTACAGGTGTTCATCGGGCAGCCCGGCCTGATCTGGCAACATCTTAAACCCACGCTCTGGGAGAGTTTGATCGGACTGGCGCTCGCCACGCTCCTGGGGGTCTTGTTTGCGCTGGCCATGCACAGTTCCAGGCTCATCCGCCAGATCTTTTATCCCTATCTCGTTGTTTCGCAAACCGTACCCATCATCGCCGTGGCGCCTTTGATCATCCTCTGGTTCGGCTTCGGTATCGCGGCCAAGATCTTCGTCGTGGTCCTGGTCTGCTTCTTCCCCATCGCGCTGGGCTTGTTCGACGGATTGCGGCAGGTGCCGGTGGAGCAGATCCGCCTGCTCAAATCCATGGGTGCGAGTGCGTGGAAGATCTACCGCCTGCTGAAACTGCCCTCCGCGCTGCCCAATTTCTTTACCGGACTCAAGCTCGCCGCCACCTACAGCGTGATGGGGGCCGTGATCGGGGAATGGTTGGGCGGCAACGCCGGCCTGGGCATCTATCTGACCCGCGCCACCCGCAGCTTTCGCACCGAGCATGTGTTTGCCGCCATCCTCGCCATCGTTCTGCTCAGCCTGCTGATTTTCGGCTGCGTCGCGCTCCTGGACCGCGTCCTCCTCAACTGGCATTACAAAAAGATCGAGGAATACGAAGACACCGCCGCCTGAATCCGCATCTCCGCTCACTTGGCTTCAGGAAAGCGGTAACGGCTGATCTCTTCACTCACAAACATACGGTTCTCATTCAAATCAAGTGGGTGTGTGCAATGTCTTGACTTGATCAGCACAAAGAGCGATATTTATGGAGATGGGAGGCTGCGGTTGTTTGCAAGCCTTTCATACCAAGCCACGCATATGATGCCGAGCCCCGGCAGGGGCGACACATCATAGCGCGGTGGCTGAAGCCCCGGGAGCTATCGACAGCAGTGAAGTGTCAGTTTACCCTTTCCCTCCCCGCTGGTTCTGCCAAACGCAGAACCAGCGGGGAGGGAAAGGGATGAGTATCCGGGATCCCGGGCTCGCTAAATCCCAAGGCTGCCGCCTTGGGCTATATTTGTTCCGCCCTCTGGGCTGTTTGGCAAAGCAGCGATTTCTGTCACACCCAAAGAGTATCTCCCATGCCACTACACCCTGGAATCAAGCGCAGATCAATGCTTGGCCTTCATAAAGGCGAAAAGTCGTCACCACTTCCAGGGCAGCAGATAATCCTTGATCTCTTCGTTGTAATAGCGGTCGGTCATGGTGGCGATGAAATCGCGTACCTGTTCCTCGGGTGAAAATCCCTCGCGGTAGGCCGGCACCTTGTGGTCCAGGAAATGCCGGAAGATCTTGGATTCGCTGTTGCCTTTGCGGATGTCCTCCAGATAGCGGTCAAACATCATGCCCATGGTGCGGTAGATGATCTTGTTGGATTTTTTGACCTTGTCGTCGGTGTAGATGTGTTTGTAGTTGAATTTCTTGAGTTGCAAGAGGTAGTGCGAGGTTTCGTCGTCGAAGGCGATCCAGTCCTGCTCGTAGCTGTTCACGATCACGCTTTTGATCAGGCGTTCGATGATCTGGCTGTTCGTGTTGCCCAATTGGGCCGTGACCTCGGCGGGCAGATCCTCGCGCTTGAGCAGGTTGTAGCGGATGGCGTCCTCGATGTCCTGGCCGATATAGGCGATGGTGTCCGTGATCCTCACCACGCAAGCCTCCAGGGTCGCCGGCATCCAATCCAGATTCTTGCCGGCTTTCCTGAGCCGGATATATTCCCCGATCCTTTCCTCCGTTTTGCCTGCTTCCGGCCTCAGGACGGTATTGTGGACCTCACCGTCGTGGGAGATGATGCCATCGCGCACAGGGAAGGTGAGATTCAGGCCCGAGCCCTTGCGTGAGATATTGTCCACGATGTGCAGGGATTCGATATTGTGGTGGAATTGCCCGATCCCGTGTTCCACGCAGGCGTTGGAGAGCGCTTTTTCGCCGTCGTGGCCGAAGGGCGCGTGCCCGAGGTCGTGCCCCAGGGCGATGGCCTCGATCAATTCGGTGTTCAGGCCCAGGTATTTGCCGATCGTCCGCGAGATCTGTGACACGTAGGCGATATGCAGGTTGCGGTTGGTCATTTCCTCGTCGATGAGGTTGGTGAAGGAAAAAACCTGCGTCTTGCCGTGATAGCGGCGATACGCTCCGCTGTAGAGGATGCGGTCGCGGTCCACGGCGAATTGGGTGCGCATGTCGTCCGGCTCTTCCGCTTTTCGGCGCGTGGCCTGCTCGTCGGAACAGGCTCTGTGGCTGAGGTTGCAGCCCGATATCTTCTTGATCTCAGAGAAAATCTTGTCCAGTTTGTCTTTCATATCTCTCCCCTTGTCTAAGAATAGGATAATCCGCCCCGGGGCGCTCTGCAATTCCGGCTTCGTATTTCGCGCTTCCGCACAGCCTGCTGGCGGCTCTCCCCTATGCCGCCGCTGTACTTCGGCAAAGCTGCCCGTGGCAGCCAGGGGCGGTTCAAGTGCAGATCCCGGATGATTGCGCAGCTAAGAGCCAGCTTGGGGTTACTGATAAGGCAGTGATTGTCCCTGAATTGTGGCCAACCGTCTTCCTGTTGAATCGGGAAGACCAATGGCAGGCC